>NC_013858.1:0-314418 GCF_000010725.1 Azospirillum sp. B510
AAACAAAAATATTTTAAATCAATTACTTACCCTGTTCCCCTTTCATATCCTTACTTCCTGGGGGCCGGATCCCGATCCAATGCCGCCGAAAAGCCCGCTCTGCGATCCTTACGGCTTGGGGGCGGGCTTCCTTACCGCTTGGGGGCCTGCAAGCCTTTGTGACTCCTTACATGATCTTGGACATAACCCCGCGGATCCGCTGAATCGCCTGTATCCTTACCGCCTGGGGGCCTTTGGATGTCTGGATCCGGTCTTGTCTGCCCCCAAGAGGTAAGGATGTAGCTTTCCCATAAAGCCCTGGAGAGCGGAGATCACCATTCTCCCCCAGGCAGTAAGGATAGGGGATGGAACGTGATGGCTTTCGTCCGAATCGAGTCGTGCCGATTTGGGGTGTGCAAGGCCGCGTCGAGGGGACTTCGCTTGGGATTCGCACTTTGAAAGTGCTGGCGGATCCGGCACTTCGCCGGTCTTTCCGACTCCCTTTCCCTTTTAAGAGGATTCGTCGGCGTCGAAACCCAGGGGAGTCCGCGAGTCGCAGCGAATCTTCCTTACAGCATGGGGGAAACGGCCTTACCGGGTGGGGGCGAGTCGCACACCCCCCGGGGCGTAAGGGTTCCGCCCCCAGGATGTAAGGATGAAAAGGAATCCGCGGCGCGACCCTTTCCTTACTTGTTTTTCCGGTAAGGATTGATTTAGCCTCCCACGGTTTCGGCGGAGGATGGTGATGGCGGGGACGGGGCGCGGAAAGGCGCGTGGCGCGGTGGCGGAGGAGTCCGTCCCGTTGGACGCGGCTGCGCCCATGGCGTCCGAAGTGACCAAGACCGGATCCGGCCTGGTGGTGTTGGGTCCGGAGGATTTGGCCGGCGGCGCCGTGATCGACGGCGATGGCGCGGCGGCCACCCTGCCGGTCGCGGGCCCGGAAGCGGCGGCCCCGGCCGCAGGCCTGACCGCCCGCGTCGCCAGCGCCACCTTCGAGCGCGACGGCTACAAGCATCTGATCAAGGCGGCGGAGGCGGTCTACAGCTATCCGGCCAATGGCACCCGCCTGTCGCTGCCGGCGCAGAAGATGCTGAACTTCATGATCCATCTCGCCGGCAGCCAGAATTTCGCCAACAAGCTCTACCGGCTGCCCAAGCGGGTGGTGCGCGGCAACCACAAGGGCAACGAGCGCATCTTCGACGCGCTGAAGGAGATCTTCGATTCCAGCCTGGTGGTCATCGGCCCGTTCCGTGGCCGCCGGTCGCGCGCCGAGCTGCGCATCCTCTCCAGCTATGTCCGGCCGGAGGAGGAGGAGGACAGCGACGCCGCCGACATCCATTTCCAGTTCACCGACGCCTTCCTGGAAATCCAGCGCTCGTCCCAGCTCTGGGCCAAGCTGTCCGGCCCGGCGATGGTCAAGGTCACCAGCACCTACGCGCTGAAGCTCTACGAGATCGGCATGCAGCGCTACCAGATGGATTATCCGTCGCTGGAACTGGACATCGACACGCTGCGCAAGCTGATGAATGTGCCGGAGGGCGCCTATAAGGATTTCGGCATCCTGCGCACCCGCACCATCGACCGCGCCATGGCCGAGGTGAACCAGCTCGCCCCCTTCCGCGTCAGCATGCCGGAAGACAAGATGAAGCGGAAAGGCCGCAAGATCGAGGCGGTCACCCTGGATTTCCTCGCCAAGGACGAGGAGGAGGCGGCCGAGACCTATCTGGAGCGCGAACGCCACAGCGCCGGCAGGCGGGCGCGGCGCATCGGCAAGGTCGACACCGTGGCTCCTGCCGACCCGGTGGAGGCCGGCCTCGCCGATCTCGGCCCGCTGCCCGACGCCGACGACGTGACGGCGCTGTGGGCCGCCGTCCTGCACGCCCTGAAGGGCAAGGTTCCCGCCCCGCTGCTGGCCGAACTGGAGCCGGACCGGGTGGAGGAGGCTCCCCAGGGCGGCCGCCGCCTCGTGCTGAAGGCCAAGAACGCCGCCGTCGCCGACACCGCCCGCATGAACCACTGGCCGAGCCTGAAATCAGCCCTGTCCTCGTTGACCGCCGGGATGATCGAGGATGTCGCCTTCGAGGTGGCGGCCCGCAAGGCGAAGGCTGCGAAGGTGGGCTCCCCCGAGGCGTAAGGATCGGGGCCTTCCGCTTCCCATCGGATAGCGTCATGCGCCTTTCCTAACCGTCATCCCCGCGACGCTCGCCAGCACTCCGCCACCGCTGATCGCCGCAAGTCCGATCAGCGACGGAGCGGTCAGCACATCGTCGAACAGCAAGGCGGCAAGCAGAACGCCGAAGCCGGCTCCCCAATAGCCGATCTGGCTGAACGTGACTGATCCGGCAACCTTCTGCAGGCTGAAATTCAGGACATAGGACAGCGCCGAAACCAGGACGAATCCGACAAGCCAAGGCCCGAGGACAGGATCAGTGAAGTGCCACCGGCTGGTGGGACCGAACAGCGGCGCGAGAATCGCCATCACCACGCTCGATGTGAACAGGGTTGCGCAGGCGAAGGCCGGGGCCGAGGCACCTTTCGGCCAGAAGGCCGAACGGATGATGTTGCCGGTCGCCGTACAGGCTGGAATCAGCAAACCGATCAACACCCAGATCGGCTCGGCGAAGTCGATCGCAGCCAGTTGCTGCTGCACAATCGCCATCATGCCGAACAGTCCGATCATGACACCGGCCGATCTCCGGATGGTCATCCGTTCCAGCCCGATTCCGGCGGCGAAGCCCATGGTCAGGATGGGCGACAGCGAATAGACCGTCGCCGTATAGGCGGGGCCGACCCGATCCACGACATGGAAGGACAGAATGGTCGGAAGCGCGACCGACACGATGCCGAGGACCAGATAGAGAAGGGGAGTACGACAGGCCGACGACAAAGACTCTCCTCGCGCCGCCAGCCACCCGGAGAGCAGAAGGCCGGCGCCCAGATTGCCGACGATGCCGAGCTGGAACGGATCGGCTCCGGCGGAGAGCGCCGCCTTGGAAACCATGATCTTCGACGCGAACAGGAAGCCGCACAGGCACAGCAGCGTCAGCGGCACGAAGGCGGGCGTACGTGCCGCTTTGCTCTGGGTTTCCGCCTGCGCCTCGGTCTGGAAATGCGCCATGGCCTTGATCGATCCCTCCACACAGGTATCTTTGCGAGAAGATAATCCGCGGAGTTATCTTTGTGTCAAGACAACTATATCAACCATCGGACGAGCGCGACGGTGTGGACGACCGTCGGGAGCAATGGGCGCGCGAGCTTCCGGACGTGGACACGCGTGGCATGGCGATTCTCGGCCGTGCGCGGCGGCTGGCGCTTCTGGTCCGGCCGCGGATCGATGCCGTTCTTGCGTCGCATGGCCTGGACGCCGGCGAGGCGGATGTTTTGTTCACCCTTCTTCGCGCTGGGCCGCCTTATCGGCTCCGCCCCACGGAACTGTTCAAATCGATGATGGTCTCCTCCGGCGGCATGACCCACCGTCTCAACAAGCTGTCGCAGGCGGGACTGATCGAACGCCGGCCTGCCGAGGAGGATGGCCGGAGCCTTCTGGTTCAACTGAGCGAGGAGGGCCGGCGGAAAGCCGAAGCCGCCTTCCGGGACGATATGGCTTTGGAGGCGGGGTTTCTGGCCGGCTTGTCGGATGCCGAGCAGGAGCAGCTTGCCGCCCTGCTGCGCCGTCTTGAAGGAACACTGGCCATCGACTCCTGATGATTGAGGCCGGTGATCGGGGGGGGCCGCAACGCGCCACCATCCGCAAACCCTGCAATCCTCGGGCTGCCGGTGAGGCGGGGGGAGCGGCCGGGGTGGCGAATGGAACAGCCGCCGGAATCCGTTCCACGCTGTTCCATCCCCCAAGCGGTAAGGATCGGCGGAGTCCTCCCCCGCCGATCCCCTCAAACCCTCAGCCCTGCTTGGCCTTCAGCGCCGCCAGACGGTCGGACAGGCTGGTCGGCGCGGTCTTGCCCGACGCGGCGGCGAGGGCGGCGGCGATGTTCGGGTCTTCCTTCTCGGGGGCCGACGGGCGCAGCAGCTTGGCCTTGGCGTTGGCGGCCTCGGCGGCGGCCAGATCCTTGGCGGCGGTGTCCTGCATCGCCTTCAGCGCGACGGTCAGGCCGCTGGTGGCGCCGGCGAGGCCGGCGGCCTGGCGGGCGGCTTCGGCCTGGCGCTCGGCCATGGCGCGCTGCTGGTCGGCGCGGCCCATGTCGCGCTGGGCGCGGGTCAGGTCGGCGCGGGCGGACTTCAGCTTGGCGCCGGCATCGGCATAGTTCTTTTCCAGCATTTCCAGGAACTCTTGCGCCTCGACCGCGTCGCGGACCTCGCGCTCGATGTCGGGGGCCATCTCCTCCAGCATGGCGACGATGGTCTCCAGGCTCTTTTCCAGCCCGGCCTTGCGGGCGGGATCGGTCTCGGCGTCGATCTGCTGCTGGAGATGCTCGGCGGCGGCCATGCGCTGGGCCGACAGCGCCTTGATCTCGTCGGCCTCGCGCTGCTCGCGGTCATGGATGGCGCGGGCTTCCGCCACCTGCCGGCCCAGCTGGTCGAGATGCTGCTCCATGGTCCGCAGCTCCGCCTCGGTCGCGGACTTCGGATCCCAGCGCACCAGCGTCTCCATGGCGCCCTGAACGGCCTGGTCGGTCTTGACACCCAGAAGGTTGCGGATGAAGGCAAGCATGGCTCATTCCTGTCGAAGAAGGGTTGTTGGAGGCGCCGGCGCGGCAGACCGCGCGAAACGCGTCGCTTGCACAGATGGGGAGGCGGCGATCCGGGAACCAGACCCCCATCCTTACCTCTCGGGGGCGTTTTTTTGGCCGCCCTTATCCCGCCATCTTTATCCGGCCATGGCGGCGGCGTTGATCAGCGCCACCCCCAGCTGGATCCCGACCAGCGTCGCCGCCGACGCGATGTTGCCGGATTCGATCTGGCCGCGCAGGTCGCGGATCAGCAGCGTGGCCACGGCGAAGGCGACCAGTTGCAGGATCACCGCCACCACGCCCCACAGGACGATGTCCAGCACGACGCTGCTGGTCGCCAGCGTCGCCGCCAACGGGATGGCGAGCGCCACGATGGAGCCGCCCAGCGTCAGGCCGCCGGCGGCATTCCCCTCCGCCACCAGCCGGCCCTCGTCGAAGGGGGTGATGCGGGTGTAGACGAAGACGCCGGCCGCCAGCAGCGCCAGCGTGACGGCAAGCTGGACCAGCAGCACCGGCAGGCCGGTGCCGAGCGCGGTCAGGATGGAACCGAAGGTGCTTTCCATGGGGCCGGCACTCTTGTCGTGTGGGTTAGGACAGGGAGAGGGAGGCGGGATTGACGTCGATGCCGGCGGCGATCTCGACCGACGCCCGGCCGGACCGTTCCACCGCCTCCACCAGGATATATTCGGTGGCGGGCGCCGGGGATGCCGCCCCGGTTGAGGCGCCATACAGCATCGACCGGCTGGTCACCGTCTCGGTCCCGCGCAGGGTCTGCCGCGCCTCGCCGAGGGTGAAGGGCTGGATGCGGCTGGCGCCCGGCTGCCAGACGCGGGGATAGAGCTTGCCGTCCTTGGTCTGGAATTCCGGCCAGCCGATCATCCCCTCCGCATCGTCCAGCCAGAATCCCCACTCGCCCTCGTCGGCCGGGGTGACGCTGTCGATGGGCGTGAAATAGCGGCATTCGTCCGGTTGCCCGTCCGGGCCGAGATGGATCTGGAAGAATCCTCCCCCCGGCAGATGCAGGCGGTAGACGGTGGCCGGGCCGGAGGTGACGGTGCCGACCGCCTCGATCGACACCAGCCGGTCGGTGCCGGTGTCCGGCGCCTTGACCTTGGTCGTGCCCTCCGCCAGCAGGAAGGGGGTGGGGTCGACGGTGACCGTCATGCCCAGCCGGAACAGCGACGGGCTGTAGGCCTTGCCGCTGAGCTTCTGGTTCACGTAATTGCCGAGCGTTCCGAACAGGGGCACGTTCGATCCTCCGTTGGAGACAGCGTTGGAAACAGGGGCCTCGGAGACCGGGGTGGATTTGGCGGGAGCGTCCATCCGCCGCCGCGCCCGCCACAGCAGGAACAGTACGGCACCCCCCAGCAGCAGCAGGCCCCACCACCAGAAGCCGTGTCCGGACCTGCGGGGCGCCTGGGATGCCTGGGCGGCGCTGGCGCTGTCCACCGAGCTTGCCGAATCGGCGCGGGCCAGGGTCGCCGGCACGTCGGGCGGCAGCTTGCCGGCCTCGCGCGGGGCGCCGGACTGGGCGGCGACCGACTGGTCGAGCTGATCCAGCTTGGCGCGCAGATCCGCATTGTCGCGGGCCAGCCGGTCGGCCTCCTGCCGCCATTCGCGATAGCCGGGGTCGTCGGCGTTGTTGTGGAAGAAGGCGGCATGGCCCGGCCGGGTCAGCGTGTCGAGCATGAACCACAGGAACAGCCCGTCCCAGATGCCGAAGCGGCGTGGGGCGCTGACGGTGTAGGGCGGCGGGGCCCAGCCATAGCCACCGTAAGGATTGGCGGGCGCCGGCCGGGTGGACGGGGTGCGGTAGGACGATCCGCCCCAGCCCCAGCTCCATCCGGAACCGCCGGTGCCGCTCCCTTGGGAGGAGGTTTGGGAGGATGCGGCCGGCTGGGTCGGGGGCGTGCGGTCGGCCTCCTGCTTGGCGCGGTAGCGGTTCAGCGCGTCGGCCGAGCCCTGCTGGCTGAAAGCCTTGTCACCGGCCGAACTGGGAGCGGAGCCGGATGGCGCGGCGACCGACGGGCTGCCGCTGCTGTCCGTCGAGGGGGTGCGTGATGCGGAGGGGCGGGAGTAGCCGCCACTGCCGCCGCTTCCGCCGCTGACGGAGGGGGTGCGCGACGGCCGTGAATAGCCGCCCGACGACCGGCTGCTGGAACCGGCGCGGGCCTCGGCCTGCTGCGGCGCCAGGGCGACGGCCGCCGCCGTGGCGGCGATGGCGAGCGGAGCGGGAGCGGCAAGGACGGCGCCGACGGGGGCGGCCAATGGCTGCACCGTCATCAGAAGGGCGACGGCGGCGGCGCGCCATCGCGCTGTCCAGCGGTCCTGACACCGTGCGGGCCTGACGGGCTTCGCGGTTTGCGTCATCTTCCTCTCGCGCGTCATCCGGAGCCGGCTCAACCGGCCCTTCCGGCGATTCGTCGCGCGAGCGTAGGCAGATACGCGGCGGCGCTCAAGGGATTAACCTTTGGGCGCCGGATCTTGACAGAGCCGGTTACGACACCATGGACGCCGTCCGGCTGCCCTGCCCCGTTGGTTCGGGTTGCGACGGACGCGGAGTCGCCGGCCCGCCGGCGGCGGTGACGAGACGGTCGCTCGCCGCCTCCAGCCGCTCCTCCAGATCGCGCATCGCCTCGGCGCGCGGACGGCCGGGCATGATCGGCGGCAGGAACTCCACCACCACCGTGCCGGGACGCTTCAGGAAGCTGTGGCGCGGCCAATAGAGGCCGGCGTTCAGCGCCATCGGCACGATGGGAAGGTCCAGGCTTTCATAGAGCACGCCGACGCCGATCCGGTAGGGCCGGTAGGCGCCCGGCGCCACGCGGGTGCCCTGGGGAAAGATCACGATCGGGCGCCCCTCGTCCCGCACCGGGCGGGAGTTGCGGATCAGCGACTTGATCGCCGCCCCTCCGGCGCCGCGGTCGACCGGGATCATCCGCGCCTTGGCGGCGTACCAGCCCCAGATCGGGATCCACATCAGCTCGCGCTTCAGGATGATCGCCGGATCCGTCACCAGCAGGTGGAGCTTCATCGTCTCCCAGGCCGACTGATGCTTGGCGGCCAGCAGGAACGGACCATCCGGCAGATTCTCGCGCCCCCGCACCTCGTAACGGATGCCGACCAGCGTACGCTCCAGCCAGCCGACCGTGCGCAGGTACCAGACCACGACCGCCACCATCCGCGGGCGCGGCAGCAGCAGCATCCACAGCAGGGCGAAACACATCAGCGCGGTCCAGAGATGGAACGCGATGTTGAAGGCGAGGGACCGGATCCAGATCATGGCCGGCAACTTGTCAGGTCTTCGCCGACTTCTCAAGTATTCCGCGCGGGTGGGAGAGGGCGGCCGGGAGATGGGGCGGGGTGGACTCCGCTCCGCGCCGGGTGCATTGTCCCCGGCGCGGAGGGTTGACGACGCTGTGGTGGGACCGTGATTCGTTTCGAGAATGTCGGCTTGCGCTACGGCACCGAGGCGGAGGTGCTGCGCGACATCAGCTTCACCCTGCGGCCGGGATCCTTCCATTTCCTGACCGGCGCCAGCGGGGCGGGCAAATCGTCGCTGCTGAAGCTGATGTATCTGGCCCACCGGCCCTCGCGCGGGCTGGTCACCCTGTTCGGCCGCGACATGGCGCTGGCGACCCGGCGCGACCTGCCGGAGCTGCGCCGCCAGATCGGCGTGGTGTTCCAGGATTTCGCGCTGCTCGACCATCTGTCGGCTCTGGACAATGTGGCGCTGCCGCTGCGCATGGCCGGCACCCGGGAAGCCGACGTCGTCGCCCATTGCAGCGAGATCCTGCGCTGGGTCGGGCTGGGCGGCCATCTGCATGCCAAGCCGTCCACCCTGTCGGGCGGGCAGAAGCAGCGGGTCGCCATCGCGCGGTCGGTGATCAACCGGCCGCGGCTGCTGCTGGCCGACGAGCCGACCGGCAATGTCGATGACGGCATCGGCATGCGGCTGCTCTATCTGTTCGAGGAACTCTACAAGCTGGGAACCACCGTGGTGATCGCCACCCACAACGAGGCGCTGATCCGCCGCTTCGACCATCCGCGCCTGCATCTCGACAATGGCCGGCTGCTGGTTCTGCCCCCGCGCGGCAACCGGGGGCAAGATGGCCGGGGGCAAGATGGCCGGTTACAGGATGCGCGGCCAAACGATCAGCAGTGGGAGTAGCGGCATGGCGTTGCGTCCCGTGCGGCCCCGCTCCGACCTGCCGCTGGCGGTCGATCCCTCCTCGCGCTTTCTCGGCTGGATCACCGCGCTGATGGCATTCCTGGCGGTGCTGGCGCTGGCCGGCGCCATGCTGGTGTCGGACATGGCCCAGCGCTGGGACAGCGGGCTGGCCGGCGGGCTGACCGTGCAGGTGGCGCCGATGCCGGGCGCCCCCGTCGCTCCGCTGGACGAGCGGGCGGAGGCGGCGCTGACCGTCCTGCGCTCCTCCCCCGGTATCCGCTCGGCGACCCTGCTGAGCGGCGGCGAGATCGCCCGCTTGCTGGAGCCGTGGCTGGGGGCCGGCGCCTCCGACCCGTTGTTGCCGATGCCGCGCCTGATCGACGTCGTCGTCGATGGGCCGGTCGATGTCGCGGCCTTGCGTCTGCGCCTGACCTCCGCCGCGCCGGGGGCGACGTTGGACGACCATGCGGTGTGGTTGGCCGATTTGCGCTCCTTCGCCGGGGCGATCCGGTTGACGGCCCTGGGCGTGGTGGTCCTGATCGGAGCGGCGGCGGTGATGACCGTGGTCTTCGCCGTGCGCACCGGTCTCGCCATCCACCGTCCGGTGGTCGAACTGCTGCATCTGATGGGCGCCACCGACCGCTATGTCTCCCGCCAGTTCGAGCGGCATGTGGTGGGGTTGAGCCTGCGCGGCGGTGGGGTCGGGCTGCTGCTGGCCTGCGGCGCGCTGTATGGGCTGCATCGCGCCTCCCAGGGGCTGCGGGCCAGCCTGCTGCCCGACCTGACGCTCGATCCCTGGCAATGGGCGGTCCTGCTGCTGGTGCCGGGAATCCTGGCCCTGCTGGCGCTGGTGACCGCGCGCTGGACGGTGCTCCGTACGCTGGAGTCGATGCCATGACGCAGGCTGCGAGATGAGCGCGATCGACCGCCGCCGCCGCGGCGGGATGATGGCTCGGGCGATCACGCATCTGATGGCCGGGCTGCTGGCGCTGGCGGCCGCCTGGCTGGCCGGGCTGTTCTGGTATGCCGCCGACATTCCGCGCTCGTCCCCCACCGGTGCCGAGGCGGAACGGCTGACCGACGCCATCGTCGTGCTGACCGGGGGCAGGAACCGGCTGAGCACCGGGCTGGAACTGCTGGCCGCCGGACGGGCGAAGAAACTGTTCGTGTCGGGCGTCTATGACGGGGTGGAGGTGCAGGAACTGCTGAAGCTTTCCCGCCATTCGCCCACCGAAATGGAATGCTGCATCACGCTGGGCTATTCCGCCGACAGCACCATTGGCAATGCCTATGAGACGGCGGACTGGATGCATGACCAGGGATTCCACTCGCTGCGGCTGGTGACGGCCAACTACCACATGCGCCGCAGCCTGCTGGAATTGTCGATGGCGATGCCGGATGTGGACCTGCTCCCCCATCCCGTCGTCGCTCCCACCGTCCATCTGGATGATTGGTGGATGTGGCCCGGCACCGCCAACCTGCTGGTCACCGAATACAACAAGCTGCTGGTGGTCGGGCTGCGCTGGATGGTCCGCCGCCTGATCCGGGATTGATCCGGAATCGGTTCGGGCGATCGAGGGCGCACACAAAAGCGAATGAGAATGACTTGCAATTGATGGCGGGCGGGCGTATGGTCCGGTTCAGGGTTCACGCCCGGACATCGCCGACCGCAACGTCCGTCCAGCAAGAAAGACTCGCCATGCACGACAGCGCCGTCTCCGCTCCCGCCTCCTTCATCGCCGCATCCCTGCCGGTGGTCGAATCCGCCCGTCTGATGTCGGGCAGTCGCGAGATCGTGATCCAGCACGCCGGGCAGAGCTATCGCCTGCGCGTGACCCGTGCCAACAAGCTGATCCTCACCAAATAAAAGAGCTTCAAAAGAACCTTCCGGGAAAAACGCCATCGGGAATGGGCGTCGGCCATGCTGGTCCGGCGCCCATTTTCGTTGCGGATCGACAACTATGCCCGGCCTTGCACCTCATAGCCGGCATCCTCGATGGCCTGACGGATGGCGGATTCGTCCGCGCCGCCTTCAATGGCGACCTGGCCGGCCGCCAGATCGACCGAAGCCCGGTCCACGGCGGGCAACGCCTCCACGGCCCTGGTCACCGTTTGGGCGCAGTGGCCGCAGGTCATGCCGGAAACCTTCAGCGTCAGCATGGGCTTTCTCCCTTGGTGGTATGGTCATGAACACCGATGCGGCAGGCTGCGCCTTCGAGCGGTTGGAAGGTCAAGCGGTATCCGCGGTTCCGCTACCGGCGTACCGGCGGAAACAGGCCCCCCTTCACCATTATCTCTGTTTCGAGATGATATCTTGAATAAGAGATATGTGATTGGCCATTTATCTCATTATAGAGAAATTTTTCCCGCCACGGGTTTTGTGTGCGGTGCAAAAAGTCAGCAAGGTCAAAGATTTCGCCTGCGACAACTGGCGACTCCCCATTGGCACGAGCTTTGCTATCTTTGGCGGTGCAGACCTGTAACGGGTCCATCATAAGAGCCGCGTCGGCTGTTTCAGCCGCAAAGCCAACGAACGGCATCCTTGACGTCGACCGTCCGAAAAAATCAATCGAGGGAGCACCGTCCAAATGAGTTTCCTGATCTGCTTGGGGGCGCTCGCGTTCCTGATGCTGGTCGCCTATCGGGGCTTCAGCGTCATCCTTTTCGCTCCGGTGGCGGCGCTGGGGGCCGTGCTGCTGACCGATCCGTCCGCCGTGCCGCCGGTCTTCACCGGCCTGTTCATGGACAAGATGGTCGGCTTCGTGAAGCTGTATTTCCCGGTCTTCCTGCTGGGTGCCGTGTTCGGCAAGGTGATCGAGCTGTCCGGCTTTTCCAAGTCGATCGTCTCGGCCGTGATCAAGCTGGTCGGGCGCGAGCGTGCGGTGACCTCCATCGTGCTGGTCTGCCTGCTGCTGACCTATGGTGGCGTGTCGCTGTTTGTCGTGGTCTTCGCGGTCTATCCCTTCGCGGCCGAGATGTTCCGGCAGGGCGACATCCCCAAGCGCCTGATTCCCGGCGTGGTGGCGCTCGGCGCCTTCACCGTCACCATGGACGCGCTGCCGGGCACGCCGCAGATCCAGAACATCATCCCCACAACCTTCTTCAAGACCGACGCCTATGCCGCTCCCTGGCTGGGCCTGATCGGCTCGGTCTTCATCCTGGTGGTCGGGCTGCTCTATCTGGAATGGCGTGTCCGTTCGGCCATCGCGCGTGGCGAGGGCTATGGCGGCGGCCACAGCAACGAACCGGAGCCGGTCGCCTCGGAGGTCTTGCCGAATCCGATCCTGGCCCTGTCGCCGCTGGTCGCCGTCGGCGTGCTGAACAAGCTGTTCACCATGGCGATCCCCGGCGTGTACGGCGCCACCAACGAGGTGGCGCTGACCCCCGGCGCCAAGCCGCTGGTGACCCAGGTTACCGCCGTCGCCGGGATCTGGGCGGTGGAAGGGGCGTTGCTTTGCGGCATCCTGATCGTGCTGGCCTTCGCCTGGACGCCGGTGTCCCGCCGTTTCGCCGAAGGCACCAAGGCCGCCATCGGCGGCTCGCTGCTGGCCTCGATGAATACGGCGTCGGAATATGGCTTCGGTGCGGTGATCGCGGCGCTGCCGGGCTTCCTGGTCATCCGCGACGCGCTGTCCGCCATCCCCAATCCGCTGGTGAACGAGGCGGTGACCGTCACCGCACTGGCCGGCATCACCGGGTCGGCGTCCGGCGGCATGAGCATCGCGCTGGCGGCGATGGCCGACCAGTTCATCGCCGCCGCCAACGCCGCCGGCATTCCGATGGAGGTGCTGCACCGCGTCGCCTCCATGGCCAGCGGCGGCATGGACACCCTGCCGCACAATGGCGCCGTCATCACCCTGCTGGGCGTCACCGGCTTGACGCACCGGCAATCCTACGGCGACATCTTCGCCGTCACCTGCATCAAGACGCTGGCGGTCTTTTTCGTGATCGCCGTCTACTACCTGACTGGGATCGTCTGATGATGAACAAACTCGTAACCCTCGAAGAGGCCGTCGCGCGCATTCCCGACGGCGCTTCCCTGCTGATCGGCGGCTTCATGGCCGTCGGCGGCCCCAACCGGTTGGTGGACGAACTGATCCGCCAGGGCAAGCGCGACCTCACCCTCATCGCCAACGACACCGCCCGGCCCAACAACGGCCTGGGCAAGCTGGTGGTGGCGAAGCTGGCGCGCCGCGTCGTCACCAGCCACATCGGCCTGAACCCCGAGACGCAGAAGCAGATGATCGCCGGTGACATCGAGGTGGAACTGGTGCCGCAGGGCACGCTGGCCGAGCGCATCCGTGCCGGCGGCGTCGGGCTGGGCGGTGTGCTGACCCCGACCGGCGTCGGCACCACCGTGGAGGAGGGCAAGCGCAAGGTCGAGATCGACGGCGTCTACTATCTGCTGGAGATGCCGATCAAGGCCGACTTCGCCCTGATCGCCGCCAAACAGGCCGACCTGTACGGCAACCTGACCTACGCGCTGACCGCCCGCAACTTCAACCCGCTGATGGCGATGGCCGGCGCGACCGTGATCGCCGAGGCCGAGGACATCCTGCCCGTCGGCTGCATCCCGCCCGACGCGGTGATGACGCCGTCGGTGCTGGTCGACCATATCGTCACCGCCACGCCGCGCTGATCGGGGAGTATCGAGCCATGGATGAAAAGACCCTGATCGCCAAGCGCGTCGCGCTGGAACTGATGGACGGCGACCTCGTCAATCTGGGCATCGGCCTGCCGACCCTGGTCGCCCGCTACGTCCCCGCCGGACGCCATGTGTTCTTCCAGTCGGAGAACGGCATCGTCGGCATGTCCGGCCCGATCACCGGGGCGGAGAACCACGACCTGACCGATGCCGGCGGCTCGCCCATCTCGGCCCTGCCGGGGGCGGCGTCCTTCGACAGCGCCCTGTCCTTCGGGCTGATCCGCGGCGGCCATCTGGACGTCACCGTGCTGGGCGGCCTCCAGGTCGACCGCGAGGGGCGGCTCGCCAATTGGATGGTGCCGGGCAAGATGGTGCCGGGCATGGGCGGGGCGATGGATCTGGTCACCGGCGCCCGCCGCGTGATCGTCGCCATGCAGCACAGCGCCAAGGGCGAGGCGAAGATCGTCGAGCGCTGCACCCTGCCGCTGACCTCGGTCCGCCGGGTCGATCTGGTGGTGACCGACCTCGCCGTCATCGAGCCGACCGATGCCGGCCTCGTCTTGAAGGAAACCGCTCCCGGTGTGACCGTGGAGCAGGTGATCGCCAACACCGGGTGCGAGCTGATCATCGCCCCCGAACTCCGTTCCATGCCGATCGAAGGATAAGAAGGAATGACCACTCTGAAGGGGAACGCGGCGCTCGTCACCGGGTCCACCAGCGGCATCGGTCTCGGGATCGCGCGGCAACTGGCGGGGCAGGGCGCCGACCTGATGCTGAACGGCTTCGGCGATGCCGCCTATATCACGGATCTGTGCCAGTCGCTGTCGGCGGAGTTCGGCGTGCGCGTCGCCCACAACGGCGCCGACATGTCCAAGCCCGAGGAGATCGAGGCGATGGTCGCCGCCACCCAGGCCGCCTATGGCCGGCTCGACGTGCTGGTCAACAATGCCGGCATCCAGCATGTGGCGCCGGTCGATGCCTTTCCGGTGGAGCGCTGGGACGCGGTCATCGCCATCAACCTGTCGGCCGTCTTCCATGGCACGCGTGCCGCCCTGCCGGGGATGAAGGCGCGTGGCTGGGGGCGCATCATCAACATCGCCTCGGTCCATGGGCTGGTGGCCTCGGTCAACAAGTCGGCCTATGTCGCCGCCAAGCATGGCGTGATCGGCCTGACCAAGGTGACGGCGCTGGAACTGGCGGAGACCAGCATCACCTGCAACGCCATCTGCCCGGGTTGGGTTTTGACACCGCTGGTGCAAAAGCAGATCGATGCGCTGGCCGCGTCGCGGGGATTGTCGGTGGAGGAGGCCGGCCGCGAGCTGCTGAGCGAAAAGCAACCGTCCAAGTCCTTCGTCACGCCTGAACAGCTGGGGGAACTGGCGGTATTCCTATGCTCCGACGCGGCCGGCAACATGCGCGGTGCGGCGTTGACCATGGATGGCGGCTGGACCGCCCAGTAAGGAGCGGCATCCTGGTATCAGGGGCGGGCGGAACGGCCTGCCCCGATCTTCGATGTGATCAATTTTCGCTGACGACCGAAGTGGTGTCGAAGGGGGTTGCGATGAAGGGACGGCCCTGACCATGACCGGCACGGGCGTGCCCCCGCTCCGTTGCCGCCTGTCGGAAATACCCGACGACGAACACGCGCAAGGCATTGGCGAGAGATACGGTTGGCTGAGCGGCGCGTCGGGCCTGCTGTTCCATGCGATCACGGACATCATCGCACAGTTCGTCGACCGTCAGGTCTTCGCGCCGGCAAATCTCCTCAAGTCCTTCCCAATAGGACGGCTCCAGTCGGAGACCAATATCCCCTGTGGACAGCTTGAGCGTGCGGGGCGCTAGGGCGGCAATGCCTATGGATTGATCGATGTGAGATTTTCCGTTCCCATCCCTCGACATGCTTATCAGTCCTCGTGCTACCCGTGCGATTGCCTCCGACGCATACACATTATAACGCGACCACAACCGGTTTTGGGAACAAAACTTTAGGCAGGTAAGGATTCCCCCTAGGGAACGCGCTCGGGATCACCAGCCATGTCCTTGAGCAAAGCCAGATCATTGATGACGATAAAACCTTTGGCATATGTCACTACGCCGGTCTTGCGCAGGCTTCCCAGGCATTTGTTGACCATTTCACGGGTTACACCCAGCATGTTGGCGAGCGCTTCCTGTGACAGCGGCAAGGTCAACCGTAGACCGGCCGTGGTCTGCTGGCCGTAGCTGTCGGACAGCAGCAGCAGCCGGCGGGCCAAGCGGCGTGGGACATCGTGGAAGACGGCATCTTCGATGTTTTCCGACACCCAGCGCAGCCGGTCGCACAGCACGATCATCATCCGGGTGCACAGGCGTGGATGGCGTTCCAGAAAGGGGATGAAATCGCTGCGATCGACCCGGTAAAGCTCCACCGGCCGCAGGGCTATGGCGGCGGCGGTGCGTTCCCGGCCATCGATCAGCCCGATCTCGCCCAGGACATCGCCGACTTCCAGAATGTTCAGCAGCATGGTCTTGCCGTCCGCCGACGAGGTGCGGATGGCGATCTGCCCCTTCAGGACCGCGAACAGGCTGTCGCCGGGATCGCCCTTGTCGAAGATGACCTGATCGGCATCGAAGCGGGTGATGCGGCCCAGCGTCAGCATCTCGGCCATCTGACCCGCATCCAGCTCTCCAAGCAGCCGGTTGCGCCTCAGCATTGCCGCAATATCCATCGGCACGCTCATCGGTCCGTCCAGACACAGTTTCGCGCCGGTCCGGCAATCAACGCCACTCCAGCGCGATCAGTCTAGCCGAAACGCCCTTAGATCGCGAGCGGTGCCGCTTCCCGCAGGGCGCGCTCCCAGAGGACGGTGCGCTCGAAATGGAAACGGGCTTCGGGAGCCACGCCATCCTCCGTCCTCTGGCCCAGCCGCCGCGCCATGGTCCGCAGCATCGCCTTGGCGTCCTCCCGCTTCTGGTCGAAACGGCCCTGCGGCAACCAGCCGCGGAAGGCCGACAGTTCGGCCGCCGGCAGCTCGATGTCGCCACCCAGCCGCAGCATCCGGCCATAGCCGCGTTCGCGGTAAGGCAGTTCCTTGGCGATGGATTCCAGCCGCAGGGCCGTCCCGGCGGTCAGCACCCGTTCGGCCACCGCGTCCGACAGGGTGCGGCGGATGTTGACCATGGCCTCCGATAGCGAGGTATAGCCCAGTTCGGCCGGGCCATGGATCACGGCCACCTCATCGTCATCCTCAAGCCGGCCGTCGCGGAAAGCCTCGAAGATGGCGCCGACACCGATCATGCCGAAGGGATACAACTCCGCCGCGCGCAGTGCCCCCATGCTGGAGGCGCCGAACACCGGGATGCCGGCATGGATGGCGTAAAGGATTTCCTTGTGCCAGACCGATGGCACGCTTTCAAAGAAGCCGTCGATGATGCCGATGGCCGCCGGCCTTTCCGCGCACAGCCGCAGCACATCGCCCTGGGCGACCGGCGGCAGGTAGGTGGCATCCAGTTCCAATACCGCGTCTTCGCGCGGCAGGGTGGGGCCAAGGAAGACATAGACGCCGCTCATGCCGCCTTCTCCGTGGATTGGATATCGAGTGCGCGCAGGCCGCGTTCCCCCAGCAGATAGTCCGGGGATTCGTCGGCGCCTTCCAGCCCCGGCACGACCACGCGCACGACAGGAATGCCGAATTCGGGTTTGGTCAGGTCGACCACCACCGCCTCCTCGATACCGACGGCGCGCAGCCTGTCCAACTGGTGGGCGAGATCGCCTTCGATGGTGGCGGCGGCGCTGGTCGGACAATGATGGAAGGAGCGTCGGCCGGCGCCGTCCACGATCATTGCCCTCCAGCGGGCGTGGTGGGCCGGGTCGAGATGCCGCTCATACTCGGCGCGGGGCATGTCGTCGCGGGCGCCGGCGATGAAGGTCAGGCGGCTTTGCGCCGCCTCGGTCAGGGCGCGGGACAGGGCGATCTCGCGCGCCACATGGCACCCCATGCCGGTGGCCGGACGGATCGAATGCTGGGGCAGGTCCTCGCTTTCGACGATGCGGCAGAGGAAGGCGGGCAGTCCGACATCGCTGGTGGTCTCCCACACGCCGACGGCGACACCGACGGCCTCGAAGCGGTCGATCAGGGAACGGCAGACCGGATCGGAGATGCTGTCCAGATCGATCCGGGTCGCCGCCTGGCTTGCCGGGCCCTTCAGACGCCACAATGTGGTGGCGTCACGCTCCACCAACTCGGTGAGGGCATGGCTGATCGCCTCGACCCTATGGTTTCCCGACGCCAGGCCGTTGGAGCCGGCCAGGAAGGCGCCGTGGCCGGGGGCCATCGGTACGGTGAAATTCAGGTGGACCATTTCGAACGGAACCCATTTCGGGCCGCCGCTCAGCAAATCCTGTCCTTCGATCCACAGGATGGGGCGGTTGGGATCGAAGCTGCCGGTCGACAACCGGGGCAGGCGGTCGACATTCACCACCGGATGGGTCCAGCGCAACTCCTCGAAGCTGGCGAACTTCAGCGGCAGGGTGATGCGTTCGGCGTGGTAGCTTTCGATCGACTCCATGACACCCGACGCCTTCGCGGCGGCGAGTGTCACCCCCTTGCCCTGCGACACCGAGATGGAGCGCGAATTCGGCCGTGTCACCATCACCACCGGAATGCCGACGGCATCCAGACCGGTGACATTGGCCACCCGGGTGATTCCCATGATCGGCAGGAACGGGGCGACCCGCGCCAGGGTCTGTTCGGGTGCCATAACCCGGTGGGTGCCGACCGTGTGGGCCTTCACCGCATCCGAAACCGAAGCTTTGACATCGAGCAGATCGAAGGGCATCGCAGTTTACCGGGACGGAGGATGGTCGGGGAGAAGTCCCGGTGGCCGATCGGCACCGCAATGCGGTGCCTTTGGCCATGGTCCGAAGAACAGGGACGCGGGAGCCGATCAGGCGCCCGGGGTAATGATGACGCGAGCAGCTTCATGGTCGGAAGACTGGAAGCCGGCTCGGTCGCCCGAACGGATGTGGGTGCGGGCGGTGGCGATGGCGCTGTCAGCGACTTCTGACACGCCGTGGGCGGTCACGGCATAGAGACGGCCGTCGGCGCCACGGATCATTGATGCCTGGGAGATCGAAACGTTCATGGAGTTTCTCCTTCGAGCGGGTGATGATGACCCGAATCTTCACACTCGAAGGGATATTACGATGTGAAAAATTTCACAGTCTCGGCCTTGGGGCGCGGCGTAGGAAAGGAGCGCTGCGGAGTATCCGCCCCGTTGCCAAATATTTCAGTGATGTGCAGAGGGAAAGCTGATGCTCATTCAGAAGAAAATCTTCAGAGAGAGGTCCGATGCTGTCGACCTAAATTCCTTTATGGTCTGGCCGGAGGTTTCAACGCGCACCATACCGCTTGTGGATGGTCGTACCAAACTGCGATTGGAAGCGGTCATCTGGAGCGGCTTGGATGATATTGCCCGTGAACAGCGCCGTCCTGTGCAGGAATTATGTCGTGACGTGGATGCATCCCGAACCCCAGAAGTGTCACTGACGAGCGCAATCCGTAATTTTGTTCTGGATTACTATCGTTATTCAGGTCACGATAATCCGTTAATTTAATTTATATATAAAATACTAATCAAAATATTGGATTGAAGTTATTTATTGTTTGCATTTTCTATTTTATTACTATCTTGTTTTTGGAAAATCTATTTAGGCTCACAGATAGATTGGCCTCAGCCTCAAGAGTTATAGCTTTTTTGACGTAGCCAATGCGGCCGGTTTTCTTGGCCTCTGCTTGAACTATTGAGGCTTGTTCCTTAGCCTCATCTGTATTTCCTATTTGGAGGCATGCATTTCCCAACCAAAGATGGATTTGGTTCAAGTAAGCTGTGCCTTTTTGTTGCCGAGCGAGAAGAAGTGCTTCTTCGAAAAGCCAAAAGCTTTCCTTGATACTCCCAGTCCGCATCTTTGAAACTGCGGCTGCACCCAATAGAAATGGCTTGTGTAATCTGGAACAGATTGCATCGCAAAGCTCCAAAGCCATATCCAAGTAAGGCAATGCTTTCTCGTGCTCATCCAAAAGAATGTGCGTCCAACCAATGTGTTCGTAAGCGAACAATCTCGAAAAATTATGTGAACTGTTCTCTGCTGCGTCTACGGCGGTCTCCGCGGCCTTGACTGCTTCTTGCGCAAACCCAATTTCGGCGCAGTTCCGAGCCAAATTGGCGCAAACGCCGACTTCGCCGACTACAGCGAGACCAAAGCGTTCACGGGTGTGGCGGCCTGCCAACAAGTCCCATGCTGACTTCAATACCTTCCGACCTTCAGCATACTGTCCCTTCTCTGCCAATATCCCGCCCAATCGAACAAGCAATTGAATTCGCGTGTTGAGGTCGAAGCTTCCATCGTCTGCTTGCAGTCCTTGACGGCTGTGATCGACCGCATCATCGATATTGCCATGAGCCCACTCATTGGCAGCCAGCATTGACGATGCCCTAGCATAGCGCCTTACGTCGGGAATGGACAGGGACAGTTGGCGAGCTTGACCCATCAGGTCGTTGGTGTCGGTGAGACCGCGGGGAAGATTGGCGCGTGCCAGGGCAATGGAGCCGTCGATCCGCCGCAGGCGGTCGCGCGGTGTGTCCGGGCAGCGGTCCAACGCGGCCAGAGCGTTCCGGTAATGCCGGCTCGCATCCTCCAGACGGGAACGCAGTTCCGCCCGCACGCCCGCACGGCGGCCAAACAGATAGGCGGCGGACCAGTTCTCTGCCATGAAGGCATGGTGAGCCAACAGATCCAACCGGTTCGGCAGGTCGTGGTCACGACGGTGGTGCAGCGCTTCCAGCACGCGGGCATGCAGAATCCGACGGTCGGATTTGGTCAGGGTGGCGTAGGCCACCTCCTGGATCAGCGCATGCTTGAAGGAATATTCCAGGTTGGGCAGCAAACGAGTGCGCAGCACGAAGCCGGCGCGCTCCAGATAGGCCAGGGAGTCCGACAGGATCGGCGTCGACAGGCCGGTCAGCGCCTGTAGCAGTCCGACGTCGAAGGTGGTGCCGATCACGGCGGCGTTCATCAGAAGCCGACGCCGTTCCAAGGACATAAGATCCATGCGTTCGGCCAACAGGGCATGCAGCGTGCGTGGCAGCTTGTGGACCACCTGCGGGTCGATCAGCCGGTAGGCGCCCGGTGTCCCTTCGATGGCGTTCGACGCCTCAAGCGTGCGCAGAACCTCCTCAAGATAGAGTGGAACGCCCTGGCAGCGTGTGGCGACCTGCGCCTTCAGTTCGACCAGCGACCAGTCCGGGCCAAGCCAATGCTCCAGGAAACTCTGCACCTGATCCGGTGACAGCATGCCCAGTTCGATGCGCCGACCGCCCGGCTGCCCGCTCCATCCACGTTCCTGCGATTCCGGCCCCAGAGGGGGGGGGCGCCGGGTTGCGAGCAGCAGCAGACGCGGCATTGAGGCCGGCAGGGCTTCCGCCAGCCGGTCCAGCAACCGCACCATCACCGGGCGGGCCCAATGGGCGTCCTCCACCAGCACCAGTAAAGGCCGGCCAACGGCACCACTGGACTCTCCGATCGCCGAGTCGCCCGATGTGGCGGCATTGCTGGTGGTCGAGGTGGCCGGCGCCGCCAATTCCAATGTCGCTCCCACCAAACCTTCGATCCCCAGCGACAGGCGCTGCGCCGCATCCAGGCCGTTCCACAGCGGATCGAGTCCCGGCCGGCCGAACAGGGCGCGCACGGCGTCACCCGCCAGCGCGCCGAACCGGCGGTGTGCGGCATCGCAGACCCAGCCGATGCCTTCCTCATTGGCGCAGCCGGCCACTTGCTCGGCAAGGCTCAGCGCCACCGCCTCCAGGTCGTCGGGGTCGGCCAGCCGGCGGATCGGCATCTGCGGCCATTGCAGCAGCGTCCAGCGCCGGCTGCGCGGGTCGCGCAGGAACTCGCCGACAAGGCGCGACTTGCCGATTCCGGCCTCCCCCTGCAGCAGGAGTTGGGCCGGTGTGCCGGCCTCCACCGAGTCGGCGATGGCGAACAGGGTCGCCACCTCCTCCTTCCGGCCGACATAGGGAGCGTCGGTGGCGGACAGCAGGTCGGTGGCGGTGCGTCGGACGGCGCGCGCGCCGTCGAGCAGGAAGGCCGGCATCGGCTCCACCTCGTCGGACAGGCGCAGGCTTCCCATCGGGCGTACCGCCACGCCGACGGGGATCAGATCCAACGTGTCGCGGCTGAGCTGGGCGGTATCCGAGGCGGCGCGCTGCTGCAGCTTGGCCGCCATATGGACGCATTCGCCAACGGCACGGTAATCGGTCCACAGGCCGTTGGTCATCACATGGGCCACGGCGTCGCCCGAACTGATCCCGATGCGGATGTGGAAGATCGGCCGTCCCTGTTCGTCGCGGGTGGAACTCAGGATGTCTTGCGCGGCGAGACAGGCACGCAACGCGTGATCCTCCTTTGCCCCAGGGGCGCCAAAGGTCGCCAGGAAACCGTCGCCCAGCATCTGGGTCACCGTGCCTTCGAAGCGCGGCACCGCCTCTGTCACGCGGTTCAGAATGGAAAGAAGCAGATCGTCCGCATCCTCCGGATCGCGGCCGGCCACCATGGCTGAGGAACGGACGATGTCGACGAACATCGCCGTCACCACCTTGCGCTCACGCGGCTTGTCGCCTGGCAGTCGCGATGCGTCTTGCCAAGGACGGCCAACGTCCCTTGCTGTGCCCAACATGGTGTCCGCCACGTCCGCCCCCTCTGCGGAATTCGCGTTGACATATTAGAGCATGCATTTCGAATTTTGCGAACATCTGAGCGATACATCGCCCTAAGATTTGCGCTCAGGCGAACATCGGCATATATATGTATGCAATTTGAGCCAAAAAGAAAGCGCCGCGACTTGCGTGGCGCTTTTATTGTTATTTGTGGCAAATGCTGGTTGAGCCTGACTCGGGAGTGTTTCGCGCTTTCCGGCTCAGGGTGGATCAGCGTTGGATGGCGATGTTCTCCAACTGGGATACGTCGCGCACGGCGCCGCGGTCGGCGCTGGTCGTCATGGCGGCATAGGCACGCAGAGCCGGGGAAACCACGCGGTCGCGGGCAACCGGCTTCCAGCCATCGACGCCCTTGGCGTTCATCGCGTCGCGGCGGCGCTGCAACTCCTGGTCATCTATGGCGAGGCGGATGATGCGGTTGGGGATGTCGATCTCGATGCGGTCGCCATTCTCCACCAGGCCGATGGCTCCGCCCTGCGCCGCTTCGGGCGAGACGTGACCGATCGACAGACCGGAGGTGCCGCCGGAGAAGCGCCCGTCGGTGATCAGCGCGCAGGCCTTGCCCAACCCCTTCGACTTCAGGTAGCTGGTCGGGTACAGCATCTCCTGCATGCCGGGGCCGCCGCGCGGGCCCTCATAACGGATGACCACCACCTCGCCGGCCTTGACGACATCGCCCAGGATGCCGGCGACGGCGTCGTCCTGGCTCTCGAACACGCGGGCCGGGCCGGCGAAGACCAGGTTGGAGGCGTCGACGCCCGCCGTCTTCACGATGCAACCGCTCTCCGCGATGTTGCCATACAGGACGGCCAGCCCGCCATCCTGGCTGAAGGCGCTTTCCGTCTTGCGGATGACGCCCTTCTCGCGGTCGAGGTCCAGCTCCGGCCAGCGGCGCTCCTGGCTGAAGGGCACGACGGTCGGGATGCCGCCGGGCGCGGCGCGGTACAGGGTGTGGACAGCCTGATCCTGGGTGCGCATCACGTCCCAACGGTCCAGGGCCTCGCCCAGCGACGGGGCGTGGACGGTCGGGGTGTCGCGGTTCAGCAGGCCGGCGCGGTCGAGTTCGCCCAGGATGCCGAAGATGCCGCCGGCACGGTGCACATCCTCGATATGGACGTCGGACACCGCCGGGGCGACCTTGCAAACATTGGGGACGCGGCGCGACAGCCGGTCGATGTCGGCCATGGTGAAGTCGATGCCGCCTTCCTGCGCCGCGGCCAGAATGTGCAGGACGGTGTTGGTCGAACCGCCCATGGCGATGTCGAGCGTCATCGCGTTCTCGAAGGCCGCCTTGGTGGCGATGCCGCGCGGCAGGGCGGAGGCGTCCTCCTCCTGGTACCAGCGGCGGCAGAGGTCGACGGCGAGGCGGCCGGCGGCCAGGAACAGATCCTTGCGGTCGGCATGGGTGGCCAGGATGGTGCCGTTGCCGGGCAGCGACAGGCCGAGCGCCTCGGTCAGGCAGTTCATCGAGTTGGCGGTGAACATGCCGGAGCAGGAGCCGCAGGTCGGGCAGGAGCCGCGCTCCATCTCCGCCGCCTCCTCGTCGGAGACGGTCGGGTCGGCGGCGGCGACCATGGCGTCGATCAGGTCGACCGCCTTGGTCTTGCCGCGCCACTTGACCTTGCCGGCCTCCATCGGGCCGCCGGAGACGAAGACCGCCGGGATGTTCAGGCGCATCGCGGCCATCAGCATGCCGGGTGTGATCTTGTCGCAATTGGAGATGCAGACGAGCGCGTCGGCGCAATGGGCGTTCGCCATGTACTCCACCGCGTCGGCGATCAATTCGCGCGAGGGCAGGCTGTACAGCATGCCGCCATGTCCCATGGCGATGCCGTCATCCACCGCGATGGTGTTGAACTCCTTGGCGACGCCGCCGGCCTTCTCGATCTCGCGAGCGACCAACTGGCCCAGATCCTTCAGGTGGACGTGGCCGGGAACGAACTGGGTGAAGGAATTGGCGATGGCGATGATCGGTTTGCCGAAATCGCCGTCCTTCATGCCGGTCGCCCGCCACAGGCCGCGCGCGCCCGCCATGTTGCGGCCGTGGGTGGAGGTGCGGGAACGGTAATGCGGCATGGATCGGTCCTCGGCTGGTCGATTCGGGCGAGTTGGCGAAAGGAATGGAACGAAACGGGTGGGAACCTTAGCAATCTCCTGTCGCGCGCGCCAGAGGCGCGATCCTGTCGCGGAGGCCGGAGGCGCGACATTGGCGTTGCCCTGCCATGCATGCCGCGACGATTGTCAATGATAAGCAAGCTTATTAGTTTTGAGAAACTGATAAGCAAGCTTATGATATGCCGATGTCCTCCACAGCCGACAGCCGCTCCGCATCCCCCCATTTCATGAGCCTGGGCGTCGTCCTGGCCGATACGGCGCGCATGATGCGCGTCCGTTTCGACCAGCGTGCCCGCCATCTCGGGCTGACCCGCGCGCAATGGTCGGTGATCGTCACGCTGGCACGGCACGAGGGGATCAAGCAGGCGGCGCTGGCCGACCTGCTGGAGATCGAGCCGATCACCCTCTGCCGACAGATCGACCGGATGGAGGAGGGCGGCTGGATCGAGCGTCATGCCGATCCGACCGACCGCCGCGCCCGGTTGCCGCACCTGACGCCGAAGGCGCATGCGGTTCTGGAGCAGGGCCGGACGCTCGCCGCCGGGATTTATGCGGAGGCGTTGGTCGGCCTGCCGCCCGATGCCGAAGCCAAGCTGATCGAAATGCTGGCGCACATGCGCGCCAACCTGTCCGACCGCCGGGCCGAGCCGGCCGAGAAGATCACCACCAGAGCCTGAGCCATTCCATCTTTCCCTTCGGGACCCGACCGCGATGACCACCGTGACCGACCGCGATACCGAAACCACCCCCGCCGCTCCGCAACCGGTTGCCAAGCCCGTCCGCCGGTCACGCTGGCGCCGCTGGCTGCTGATGGCCGCCCTGCCGCTGGCGGTGGCGGTGGGGGGCGGTTACGAATATGTCGTGGGAGGACGCTACGTCTCGACCGACAACGCCTATGTCCAGCAGGACAAGGTGACGATCAGCCCCGACGTTTCCGGGCGCATCGTCGAAGTGGCGGTGCGGGAGAATCAGGCTGTCCATCGTGGCGACCTTCTGTTCCGCATCGATGACGAGCCCTACAGGCTCGCCTTGCGGCAGGCGGACGCGGCGCTGGCCTCGGCCCGGCTGAAGGTGGAGCAGCTGCGCGCCGATCTGGGCGAGGCTCTGGCCAAGCAGGCGGCGGCCGAGGAGAAGGTCTCCTTCCAGCAGCGCGAGTTCCAGCGCCAGCAGGATCTGCTGAAGACCGGCGTCGCCGCGCGGGCCACCTACGATTCCGTGCGCCATGACCTGATGGCGGCGCAACAGGATCTGAACACCGAGAAGCAGTCGGTGGTCAGCGCCCGCGCGGCGCTGGGCGGCGACCCCGACATTCCCACCGACCGTCATCCGACGGTGCTGGAGGCGCTGGCGAAGAAGGCGTCGGCCCAGCGCGATCTCGACCACACGGTGGTGGCGGCCCCGGCCGACGGCGTGGTCAGCCAGACCGGCCGGCTGCTGGTCGGGCAATATGCCGCGACCGGTTTGTCGATGGTCAGCCTGGTGATGAGCGGGTCGAGCTGGGTCGAGGCCAATTTCAAGGAAACCGATCTGACCCATATGGCGGTCGGCCAGACCGCGACCGTGGTGCTGGACGCCTATTCCGGCCGCACCCTGACCGCCCGTGTCGAGAGCATCGGCGCCGGCACCGGATCGGAATTCTCGGTCCTGCCCGCCCAGAACGCCACCGGCAACTGGGTGAAGGTGGTGCAGCGCGTGCCGGTTCGCCTGCGCATCGAGGCAGCGGACGGCAATGCCGTGCCGCTTCGCACCGGCCTCAGCGCCGACGTGGAGGTCGACACCGGATACAGCCGGCCGTTGCCGGGAGTCATCGGCGACGCGGTCGCGGCGATCCGGTAAAGCCCCCGCCCTCCATCATCCGATACGCATCCGCAGGCACGCCATGGCCGCCAGCCAATCCCCATCCGCTCCGCAAGAGGTGAAGCATCGCGGCATGATCACCGTGTCGATCATGCTCGCCACCGTCATGCAGGTGCTGGACACCACCATCGCCAACGTCGCCCTGCCCAGCATGCAGGGCAGCCTGGGGGCGGCGCAGGACAGCATCACCTGGGTGTTGACCTCCTACATCGTCGCCGCGGCCATCGCGACGCCGGCCACCGGCTGGATGGCCGACCGTTTCGGACGCAAGCGGCTGTTCCTGATTGCCGTGGCCGGCTTCACCGTGGCCTCGGTGCTGTGCGGGCTGGCCGGCAGCCTGACCGAGATGGTGGCCTTCCGGCTGGTGCAGGGCATCTTCGGCGCGGCGCTGGTGCCGCTGTCGCAGTCGGTGCTGCTGGACATCAACCCGAAGGAGCGGCACGGCCAGGCCATGGCGCTGTGGGGCGCCGGCATCATGGTCGGTCCCATCGCCGGGCCGACGCTGGGCGGCTGGCTGACCGACAGCTTCAGTTGGCGCTGGGTCTTCTACATCAACCTGCCGGTCGGGCTGCTGGCCTTCTTCGGCATGCTGATCTTCCTGCACGAGACCAAGGGCCGCCTGCGCGGTTTCGATTTCTTCGGCTTCGCCATGCTGGGGCTGGCGGTCGGCGCCTTTCAGATGCTGCTGGATCGGGGCGAGCAACTGGACTGGTTCGGTGCGACCGAGATCTGGATCGAGACGGCGCTGGCCGCCTGCGCCTTCTGGGTCTTCGCCATCCACATCGCCACGGCGCATGGCAATACGAGGACGGAACCCTTCCTCGACCCGGCCCTGCTGCGCGACCGCAACTTCGTCACCGGGCTGGTCCTGATCTTCGTGATCGGCGTGATCCTGTTGGCGACCATGGCCCTGCTGCCGCCGATGTTGCAGAACCTGCTGGGCTACCCGACGGTCACCACCGGGCTGGTGCTGGCCCCGCGCGGCGTCGGCACGATGATCTCGATGCTGGTGGTCGGGCGGCTGGTGCGCAGGGTGGACGCGCGGCTGCTGATCCTGGCCGGCGTGCTGCTGACCAGCTGGTCGCTTTGGTACATGACCGGCTTCACCATCGTGATGGACCGAGAGCCCATCATCATCAGCGGCGTGGTGCAGGGGCTGGGGCTGGGGCTGGTCTTCGTGCCGCTCAGCACCATCGCCTTCGCCACGCTGGAGCCGCGGCTGCGCACCGACGCCGCCAGCCTGTTCAGCCTGACCCGCAATCTGGGCAGCAGCGTCGGCATCTCGGTGGTGATGACCCTGCTGTCGCAGAACACCCAGGTCAACCACGCCAGCCTCGCCGCGCACCTGACCCCCTTTTCACAGGGAATGACCGAGCAGGTGACCGAAGTGCCGGCGGCGCTTGCGATGCTGAATGCCCAGGTCACCCAACAGGCGGTGATGATCGCCTACATCGACGATTTCAAGCTGATGATGTATGTGGCGCTGCTGGTCGTTCCGATGCTGCTGCTGCTCCGTCGGCCGAAGGCGGGAGCCCCGGCGCCGGAGGAGGCGGCGGTGATGGAGTAGCGTCAGCCGGCTGACGCGCTCTTGCCGCCATCCTTCTTCGGACCGCGCGGCGATTTGACGGTTCCGGCGGCTTTCTTTGCCGGCTGGTCGCGATGGGGTTTGGTGCCGTCCGCCGGACTCCGTGCGACCTCCGACAGGGATTCGGCGGCGGCGCGGGTGCTCTTGTCGGCGGCCTTCCGGCGTGAGCCGGCGACCTTTCCGGTCGGCTCCACCGCGCCGGAGCCACGGATTTCCGCTTCGGCCTGGGTCCAATGGTCGGCGTCGCGGCCTTGCGGGCGGCCCTCCTTTTCCCACAGCTCATGGGCGCGGCGCCGGATGCGCTCCTGGATGTCGTCTGTATCGGCCATCTTCAGTCCCCCAATCCTCCGTGCGGCGGGTCCACCGCTTCCCGAGCGGCAACAGCGCGGATCGCGACTGGTTCCCGGCGGAAGTCGGCGGACGGTTCCCAACCGGCCCATTCCGTGCCACAAGGCGCCGGCCGACCCGACCCGACCCGACCCGACCCGATCAGCGAGCGCACCCATCATGACGCCTGCCCCCTCCGTCGCCCGTCCCTCCCCGCTCGACCGTATCGCGGCGGCACCCTGGTGGCTGCTGTGCGCCGGGCTCGCCGCGGCGATGGCGCTGTCGGTGCTGCTGGTCGGCTTCCGGCTGCCCTACTGGGCGCATGCCGATCAGGATCTGGTGCTGGCTTATCACGGGCTGCTGTTCGGCGACGGTCTGCCGCAGGAATATTTCGACCATCCCGGTTACGGCTATTTCCTGGTGATCGATGTCTGGTTCCGGTTGCTGCATGCGGTCGGGTTGCTGCCGGCCGCCACCCTGTCGACCCTGCCGCCGGGCGGCGACGTCGCGGCGACCGAAGCCGTTTGGCAGTCGCTGATCCAGGCCGGGCGGGCGCTGTCGGTCCTGCTGACCGCGGCCTTCGCCGTCAGCTATGCCACGCTGCTGCGCGGGCTTCTGGGGGACCGGCGGGTGGCGCTGCTGGCGGGCATCCTTCTGGCGTTCGGCGTCGGGCTGACGGCGCAGGGGCGGCAGATGCGCACCGACCTGCTGTCGGCCGGCTTCGTCGTGCTGGGGCTGCTGCTGGTCCTGCGGGCGGTGCGGCCGGCGGAGGGCCGGCCGTGCGGCGGCGCCTCGCTCCTGCAACTGGCGCTGGGCGGGCTGCTGGTCGGGCTGGCCATGGTGACCAAGGTGCAGGCGGTGTTCCTGGCGATGGGGCTGCCGGTGGCGGCGGTCCTGTTCGGGCGGCGGGCGGAGCCGGAGCGGGCGGCCGGTTCCGGCTGGGGGGTCGCCGCGCTGGTCGGCGTGCTGGCGGCGGCGGCGGCGGTGCCGGCCTTCGGGCTGATCCAGGCCGGGCTGGCGGGATGGGGCCGGGCGGTCTACCCCTATACCCCTGTCGGAAGTTGGCCGGGTGGCGGGCTGTCCGGTGGCGGCTATCAGAGCATCGTCGCCGGCTGGGTGCTGGTCGGCATCCTCGTCCATGCGGCGGTGCACCGGGTGCCGCCGGCCCGCGTGGCGTCGTCGGCGGCGGCGGTGCTGCTGGGGCTGGCGGTCGGGCTTCTGGCGCTCGACATCCGCTGGAACGAGCAGAACGCCATCGCCGTGGCCAACTTCGTCGAGCATATGTTCGTCTTCTCCTCCTGGCGCCACGGGGCGGAGTTGCAGGCACAGGGCAGCGTGGTGGGGCAGGGGACTCTGGGCCTGCTGCTGGCGGGCATCGGCCGGACGCTGGCGATCCGCACCATCGTCCTGCACCCCGACAACATCCCGCAGACCATCATCGTCGAGTGGTTCGCCATCGCCGGGGCGGTTGTGTTGTGGCGGCGGGGCGAGCGGCTGGCCGCCGCGCAGGCGCTGTTCCTGCTGCTGGTCGCCTGGGGGCTGGAGGCGCTGTTTTCGCTGCGCGGCTTCCAGCGCGCCTATGCCGCCTACACCGACCCGCTGGCGATCCTGTCGGCCGCCTGGGTGCTGGCGCGGATGCCGGAGCTGCTGGACCGGGCGAAATCGCGGCGCCGGATCCTGGGCGGCGTGGCGCTGGTGGTGGTCGCCGCCCATATCTGGCCGGTCATCGAGACCCGCAAGCCGCCGAGCCCGGTCACCCATTGCGCGTGGATTCCGATCTACATGCCCAAGGCGCCGCCGTTCCCCTTCTGCCGTTAGGCGACTCCCATTTCCCGCGCGCGGTCGAGCGCCGCGACCACGCCGGCGCTGTCGATGTCGTTGAAGTCGGGGCGGTGGTGGATCAGCACGCGCGGGCCGGTGCTGTGGATCGGGTTGGAGGCGTCGGAGAACACCACCACGGTCGGGCAGCCGACGGCGGCGATCAGATGGGTCGGGCCGGTGTCGTTGCCGACCGCGCCCCAGGCCCGGCGGGCCAGCCCGCCCAGCTCCGGCACGCTGGTGCGGTCGGTCAGGTCGACCGCCTGCGGGCAATAGTCGGCGATGCCGCGGGCGAGGTCGCGCTCGATGCCGGTGCCGATCACCGCCGGCACGATGCCGCGCTCCACCAGCGCCGCCGCCACCTCGGCATAGCGGCGGACCGGCCAGCGCTTGTCCGGCCGTCCGGGGGAGGAGCCGGGGACCAGCAGGGCGAAGCGTTCGCCCAAGCCGAATCTGGCGATGTCGGCGTCGAGCCAGGACAGGTCCGGCGTCTCGTCCGGCACGATGCCGAAGGGGGCGAGCTGACGGACATAGCGGTCGCGCACCGGCACCTTGCGCCGCCCCTCATAACGGTCGGGGTGCGAGGCGCCACGGGCGGTGCCCGACCATTCCGGCCAGGGGCCGGGGAACAGCAGCCGGTGATAGATGTCGGTGCGCGTCTGCGCCTGGAGATCATAGACCCGGTCGAAGCGGTGGGCGCGCAAGCCCCGGCGGATCGCCAGATAGGCCGACAGCGAGCGCTCGCGCGGGTCCTCCAGCACCTCGTCGAACAGGCCGCTCATCCGGGCGAGCGGGGCCAGCGAGGGCAGGGTGAGCAGCGCCACCCGGTCGCCGGCATGGTGGCGGCGGATGGCGGCGAAGGCGGTCTGGGCCAGGAAGAAATCGCCGAAGGCGCCCAGCTTGATGACCAGGATGCGGAGCGGGCGCTTGCTCATGGAGTCTTGTCCCCGATGCGGGCCCCGATGCGGGTCGCCAGCCGCAGCATCAGCGCCGCGGAGAGGAAGCCGGCCATCCACCAGGGCTGCCAGATGCCGTAGGCGGTGCTGCCCATCGCCATCGCCGTGGCGAACAGGGCGAGCGCGAAGGGCTGGTCGCGGCGCTCCAGCCGGGCGGTGGCGGCCAGCAGCAGCAGCAGCACCGCCAGCGCCAGCGCCGCCCCCACCGCCCCGGTCTCCAGCCAGACCTGGAGGAAGGCGTTGTGGGGATGCAGCGGCAGCAGGCTGTCGCCGATCGGCGAGAATTCCGACACCACCCCTTCCGGCGGCAGCGAGCGCGAGGCGTCGATGCCCTGGCCGAAGACCGGCGCGCGCAGCGCCCGCTCCGCCGCATGGCCCCAGATCTCGACCCGGTGCTGGGCGGAGCGGAACAGCAGCCGGGAATGGGTGAGGTCGAGCGGGCCGGAGAACAGCAGGCCGGCGGGCAGCACCAGCAGGAAGGCGGCGGTCACCAGGGCGGCGAACGCCCGCCGCGTCCATTTGGCCGACGCGCGGGCGGCGGCCAGCGTGACCAGCCCGGCGGCGATGCCGAGCATGGCCGAGCGGCTGGTCAGCGGCAGGCAGGCCAGCGCATAACCGAGCGGCACCAGCAGGGCCGGCGCCCGGCGCCCGAAGCGGTCCACCGCCAGCGCCGCCGGCCAGACCAGCAAACAGAGCAGCGCCGCCGTCCGCTTCGGCACATTGCCGTTCAGCAGGTTGGGCAGCTGGTCGTCGGGGACGGCGTTCCACCAGCGGTTCAGCGGAAAGTCCAGCGCCGCTTCCGCCGCGAACAGCAGACCCCCGGCCAGCCCGCCGGCCAGGAACAGCCCGGCCAGCCGCCGCGCCGCCGCCGCCGGCAGCCCGGCGACCCAGGCGCCGCCGGCCAGCGCGCCGAGCGCGATGTAGCCGATCTCCAGCACCGTCGCCAGCGCGCGGTCCGACGGACTCCACAGGCTGGAGACCAGGGCCAGCAGCAGGAAGGCCGCCACCATGGCGACCGGCGGCGTCAGCCGCAGGATGCGGCCGATGGCGTGGCGTCGCGCCAGCCCCGCCAGCGACAGCAGCAGAACGAGGATGGCCCAGACCGGCAGCCCGCGCGGGGCCAGCGCCGCCAACGGCCCCAGCGCCAGGGCGAGCGCCCCGGCAAGCCCACACAACGCGGCATCGGTCGCGCCGCCGGCGGAAGCCGGGGCTGGTCCTGAGGCGGAAGGCGGGGAGGCGGGGCGCGACGCGGAGGCGTTCAGGGACTTGACGGGCATGGGGGCGACGCGGATCAGCGGAAACCGGCGGCGACTTAACCGCACTCCCGCCGCGAAAGCAACGGCGCGCCCTGCGGCGGACAGCTATCGGATGGAACATTTGAAACGCGGTGAAACGGAAATCCGGGTGATGTTCCAGTGTTTCATCCCGTGACGGGAGCCGCCCGAAGCACGCCGCCGGACGGGCGCGAGGCCATTGGAGTGGAAGGCATATCCGGCAAGCGGCGTCCGGCGGGGCATGACGGTCCCTTCCTGATCGTTGGCGGGATCATCTTCCTATCATGGATGGGCGCTATCGGGGAGCGGCCGGTGAAAATCGGAGAACCCGCCGGTTCCATGGCTTCCATTGCGTTACGGCGAGACCGGCGGTTACGCTCCGTTTCATAGGGCGGCCGGTTCGGGAAAGCTGAACAGGAGGATGAGCAATGGACATCCCGGACATGGGGCGTACGAAGTTCATTTCGCTGTCCCAATGCGATGAAGCTCTGGCCTACTCATTCGATGCCAAGCGTGCCGCGTTGGGACCTTACGTCGCTGAGCGGTGGGGTTGGAATGACGACCACCAGTTTCGGGAGCACCGTCGTCGCTTTGAGGAAACCGACATTCACTGGTTGATGGAACGAATGCCTGCTCGCAGCGATATATAGGCCGGAATGCTCTTAATGGAAAAATCAGTCTGAGCCATCTTCAGACTTTTGTTCGGGTCCGCGGCTGTTGAACTTCACCATTAGAAGCTCGTCGATATAGGTCCCGTCCAGTTTCAGGGCCCGCGGCTCCGTTCCGAACGGCTCGAAGCCCAGGCGCCGGTAGAAGCCGATGGCCCGGTCGTTCGACGCCGCGACGGAGAGATGGACCTGCTCGACATGCTCCATCGCGTGGGCGAGCAGGGCGGTCATGACGGCATCGGCAAGACCGCTGCCCCGCCGGGTCTCGCGGACATAGACGCCCCACAGCATGCCCTTGTGTCGCGTTTTAATCCGCTTGGGAATCAGCAGCCCGGCCATGGCGTCCAGCCGCCCGTCGACAAAGCCGCCGGTGATGGTGCCGCCCGCGATCCGGTCCGCGAAGTGGGAGAGGGGCAGGGCGCACTCCTCGGCATGGCTCGACCCGAACGCCTCCGGATGCCGGTCCAGGGCTTCGAGGCGGAGCGCGCGGAACGCCTCCGCATCCTCAGGCACCAGCCGTCTGACCACCATCATGCGGACATCCTTTCACAGGAACTCGGTTCCTCAATGCGATGACCCTGCCGGATTGCCGCCCGAGCCCGCCCGCCTCACGTCAACAGGTCGTCATGCCGGTTGCGCCTGATCCACAGCGCGGCGTAGCCGCAGAGCGGGACGATCCTCAGCCCCTCGGCGCGGGCCAGCGCCACCACGCCCTCCATCAGGCGGCCGGCGGCGCCGGTGCCGCGCAGCGCGGGTGGGGCCTCGACATGGGAAATCACCAGGGTCCGGCCGTCGCGGCGATAGTCGGCGAAGACCGTCTGGCCGCCGACCTTCAGTTCGAACCGGTTCATCGCGCGGTTGTCGGTGACCGCCTGTCCCATCCTGTGCGCTCCGTCGATCGTGCTGTTCCGCGCCTTACAGGTGGGGCGTGGCGGACGGGATGGCAGCCCCCTCCCGCTCCCGCCAGCCGCAGGCGGCCAGCGCGTCCCGCATATGCTCCGGCGCCGGGGCGACGGCGCTCACGGCCGCGTGTTCGAAGGCCATGCGGAAGGCGACCGAGCGGGCCAGCAGATGCAGGGCGCCGGGCGGGCGGCGTTCGGGGCCGTAAAAGGGCTCCCCCACCAGCGGGCAGCCGATGGCGGCGCAATGGACGCGGATCTGGTGGGTGCGGCCGGTGCGCGGGCGAAGCTCCAGCCAGCAGCGTCCGTCGGCGGCGGTGCCCAGCACGCGATACTCGGTGACCGCCGGCTGGCCCGCCGGATCGGGCAGGATGGTCCAGGAGGAGCGGCCGGCGCCCGATGGGGATTTCGGCTCGATCCGCTTCAGCAGGGGCAGGTCGATGACGCCGGACCCGGCCTCCGGGACGCCGTCTGCCACCGCCCAATAGGTCTTCTCGACATGGCCGGCGGCGAACATCTGGCCGAAGCGCTTCAGCGCCCAGGGCGTGCGGCCCAGGATCAGGCACCCGGCGGTGTCGCGGTCGAGCCGGTGGGCGAGCTTCGGCGGCTCGCCATCCGCTTCGGCGAGATGGGGCAGGTAAAGCTCCAGATGGTCGGTGATGCGGCCCGCCTTGTGGACGGCCAGACCGGCCGGCTTGTCGATGACGAAGCACAGCTCGTCCCGGTGCAGCACGCGGGCGCGCAACTGGCCGGCGGAGAGGGAAGCGGAGGGGGGCGAGTCGGGGATCATGGCCGGCAGCATGGCGGCCGGCGGGCCGTCCATGCAAGCCCCGGCAACGGGCGTCATACGGACAGTCTGCATGGGGAGCAATGGCGGCTGGTGGGCGGCGGGCGTGCAGCGGCACGGTGTCGCGCCCATGGTTTCTTCCGCTTTTTCAAGCCTCGCCGCCTATGAGAAAGGTTTGGGCCGGCTTTGGACCTAACGGATAAAGATCGGCTTGAATGAGGATATTCGGCCGGTTTTCATTTGATTTCGGCCGCCGGGACTAGCCTTTTGCCCGGTCTCGGAAGGTTTGTTGCGCCATCGCGGCAGGCGTGGCAGAAAGCGCGGGTCCATAGGTCGCGCTTCCGCCGGCTTCGCTTGCGGTCGGGCGGTTCCATGGCACCGATGATTTGACTTCGCCTCAACCACAAGAGACGTCCAATGCGGAAACCCGTGCGCAAGGTGGTGTTCCCGGTCGCCGGTCTCGGCACGCGCTTCCTGCCGGCCACCAAGGCCATCCCGAAAGAGATGCTGCCCCTGGTCGACCGCCCCCTGCTGCAGCACGCCGTCGAAGAGGCGCGCGCCGCCGGCATCGAGGATTTCGTTTTCGTCACCGGCCGTTCCAAGCGCGCCATCGAAGACCATTTCGACGCCGACACCGAACTGAACCGCACCCTTGAGGAGCGCGGCAAGATGGACGCGCTGGAGGAGGTCCGTCACAGCGAGATCGCCCCCGGCCGCTGCTTCTACACCCGCCAGCAGGTTCCGCTCGGCCTCGGCCACGCCGTGTGGTGCGCCCGCGCCCTGATCGGCAACGACCCCTTCGCCATCGTGCTGCCCGACGACTATGTCCAGGGCAAGACCCCCTGCCTGAAGCAGATGGTCGAGGCGTATGAGGAGGTCGGCGGCAACATCGTCGCGGTGGTCGACGTCCCGCGCGAGCGCACCAGCAGCTACGGCATCCTCGATGTCGAGAAGGACGACGGCCGTCTCGCCACCGTCCGCGGCCTGGTCGAGAAGCCCAAGCCGGCCGAGGCGCCGTCGACCCTGTCGATCATCGGCCGCTACATCCTGCAACCGGAAATCTTCGACCATCTGGAAAAGCAGCAGCGCGGCGCCGGCAACGAGATCCAGCTGACCGACGCCATGGCCAAGCTGATCGGCAGCCAGCCCTTCCACGGCCTGCGCTTCGAGGGCACCCGCTATGACTGCGGCGACAAGGTCGGCTTCATCGAGGCGACGCTGGCCCACGCGCTGAACCGGCCGGACATGGCCGACAAGGTGCGCGAGATGCTGCGCAAATATTGCTGACCGACGGGTGGCATTCCCGACGCCGTGCCCGCCCCGTCCCCTGACCCGGACGGCGGCGGGTGTGCGCGTTTGGGCATTCCGCCACTACGGCTTTCCTGCTTTTGAGTTTCCCGTTTTCAAGGACATGAGGGGGACGCGATGCGCATTGCGATGATCGGCACGGGCTATGTCGGCCTGGTCTCCGGCGCCTGCTTTTCCGAATTCGGCGTTCACGTCACCTGCGTCGACAAGGACGCCGGCAAGATCGAGCGGCTGAAGAACGGCGAGATTCCGATCTACGAGCCGGGCCTGGACGATCTCGTCGCCCGCAACGTCGCCGCCGGCCGCCTCTCCTTCACCCTGGATTTGAAGGAGGCGATGCAGGGGGTCGACGCCGTGTTCATCGCGGTCGGCACCCCGTCGCGCCGCGGCGACGGCCATGCCGACCTGTCCTACGTCTATGGCGCCGCCGAGGAGATCGCCCGGAACCTCGACCACTACACGGTGGTGGTGACCAAATCGACCGTTCCGGTCGGCACCGGCCGAGAGGTCGAGGCGATCATCCGCCGCGTGCGGCCCGACGCCGAGTTCGACGTCGCCTCCAACCCGGAATTCCTGCGCGAAGGCTCGGCCATCGGCGACTTCATGCGGCCGGACCGCGTCGTCATCGGCGCCACCTCCGACCGCGCCGGCGAGGTGATGCGCCGGCTCTACCGGCCGCTCTACCTGATCGAGACGCCGATCGTCGTGACCTCGCTGGAGACGGCGGAGCTGACCAAATACGCCGCCAACACCTTCCTGGCCGCCAAGATCACCTTCATCAACGAGATCGCCGACCTGTGCGAGAAGGTCGGCGCCAACGTCCATGACGTCGCCCGCGGCATCGGGCTGGACGGCCGCATCGGCAAGAAGTTCCTGCATCCCGGTCCGGGCTATGGCGGGTCCTGCTTCCCGAAGGACACGCTGGCGCTGGTCCGCACCGCCCAGCAGGTCGGCAGCCCGCTGCGCATCATCGAGACGGTGGTGGACATCAACGACAAGCGCAAGAAGCAGATGGCCGAGCGCATCATCGCCGCCTGCGGCGGGTCGGTGGACGGCAAGACCGTCGCGGTGCTGGGCGTCGCCTTCAAGCCGAACACCGACGACATGCGCGACAGCCCGTCGCTCGACATCGTCCCGGCGTTGCAGGCGGCCGGCGCGCATGTGCGCGCCTTCGACCCGGCGGCGATGCGCGAGGCCGAAAAGCTCCTGCCCGGCGTGGAATGGGCCAGGGACGCCTACGGCACCTTGGAAGGGGCCGATTGCGTCGCTATTCTCACCGAGTGGAACGAATTCCGCGCGCTCGACCTGCGCCGGGTCAAGTCGATGCTGAAGCGGCCGGTGATGATCGACCTGCGCAACATCTACAACCCCGACGACATGGCGAAGGCCGGCTTCACCTACAGCTCCATCGGCCGGCCGACGCCGGCGGGTGGAATGGACCGCGGCTGACGGTCCAAAGACGGCGTCCAACAGAGGACTAACGAGACGATGAGCGAAGCCCATATCTTCCACCCCACGGTGCTGCGCGAGTACGACATCCGCGGCATCGTCGGCAAGACGCTGACCCCCGCCGACGCCCGCGCGGTCGGCCGTTCCTTCGGCACCGTGGTGGTGCGCAAGGGCGGCAAGACGGTCTGCGTCGGCTATGACGGCCGTCTGTCCTCGCCGGAGCTGGAGGAGGCGCTGGTCGAGGGGCTGGTCTCCACCGGCCTGCATGTCCTGCGCATCGGGCTCGGCCCCACGCCGATGCTGTATTTCGCCACCCGCGACCGCGAGGCGGCGGCCGGCATCATGATCACCGGCTCGCACAACCCGCCGGACTACAACGGCATCAAGATGATGCTGGGCAAGGGCCCGGTCTATGGCCAGCAGATCCTGGAACTCGGCACCATGGCGGCCAAGGCCGACTGGGAGCGGGGCGAAGGCTCGTCGGAGAAGATCGACGTCCAGGACGAGTATGTCGCCCGCCTGCTGAAGGATTATGACGGCACCCGCGACCTGAAGATCGCCTGGGACGCCGGCAACGGCGCGTCGGGCGAGATCCTGCGCCGCCTGACCGCCAAGCTGCCGGGCACGCATGTCCTGCTGTTCGACGAGATCGACGGCAATTTCCCCAACCACCATCCCGATCCGACGGTCGAGGCCAATCTGGTCGACCTGAAGAAGGCGGTGGCGGAGCATGGCTGCGACATCGGCATCGGCTTCGACGGCGACGGCGACCGCATCGGCGCCATCGACCACAAGGGCCGCGTGGTGTGGGGCGACCAGCTGGTGGCGCTCTATGCCGCCGACGTGCTGAAGAGCCATCCGGGCGCCACCATCATCGCCGACGTCAAGGCCAGCCAGGCCCTGTTCGACGAGATCGCCAAGCATGGCGGCAACCCGCTGATGTGGAAGACCGGCCACTCGTTGTTGAAGGCCAAGATGGCCGAGACCGGCTCGCCGCTGGCCGGCGAGATGTCGGGCCACATCTTCTTCGCCGACAAATGGTATGGCTTCGACGACGCGCTCTATTGCGGCGTGCGGCTGGTCGGGCTGGTCAGCAAGCTGGACACCACGCTGGCGGACCTGCGCGACGGCCTGCCGGACATGGTCAACACGCCGGAGACCCGCTTCCAGATCGACGAGGAGCGCAAGTTCGCCGTGGTCGAGGAGGTCAAGGGCCGGGTCAAGGCGTCGGGCGCCAAGGTCAACGACATCGACGGCGTCCGCGTGACGACCGACGACGGCTGGTGGCTGCTGCGCGCGTCCAACACCCAGGACGTTCTGGTGGCGCGCGCCGAGTCCTACAGCACGGACGGGCTGGAGCGGCTGAAGGGCGCGCTGATCGAGCAGCTGGTGGCCTCCGGGCTGAGCGCGCCGTCCTTCGAGGGCGGCGGGTCGCACTGAGGCAAAGTGACGGTGAGGGGGCTTTCCCCCTCACCGGAAACTCGCCAGATGGCGCCGGAACCGCGCCAGGCTCCAGGCGAAGAACAGCGCGCCGATCCCGGCGGTGGCGGCGAAGCGCGGCCACACCACGTCGAACCCCGCCCCGCGGAACAGGATCGCCTGGGCGAAGGCGACGAAATGGGTCGAGGGTGACAGCTGCATCGCCAGTTGCAGCCATTGCGGCTCGCTTTCCAGCGGGGTGAAGCCGCCCGACAGCATGTTCATCGGCAGCACGATCAGGATGAACAGCAGGCCCAATTGCGGCATCGAGCGCGCCACCGTGCCGAGGAAGATGCCGAGCGCCGTGGCGAAGAACAGATAGAGCGCCGTCCCCGCCAGGAACAGCGGGACCGAGCCGGCCAGCGGCACCGACAGCAACCCGCGCAGCACCGCGTAAAGCGCCACCAGCGTCAACACCAGGATTACCGCCCCGTTCGCCAGCACCTTGGCGGCCATGATCTCGGCCGGGCGGACCGGCATCACCAGCAGATGTTCGAGCGTGCCGTGCTCGCGCTCGCGGATCAGGGCGGCGCCGGCCAGCAGAACCGCCAGCATGGTGACGTTGCTGACCACCGACATGGTGCCGGTGAACCATTTCGTATCCAGCGCCTCGTTGTAGGCGACGCGGAGCTGGAGCGACACCGGGGCGGCGCTGCCGTCGGCCTCGCGGCGGACGAAGCGGCCGACCTCGTCGTCGACGATGCCCTGGATGGTGCCGGCGCCGATGCCGGCCTGCATCATCGCGGTGGCGTCGATCAGCAGTTGCATCGTCGGGCCGCGTCCCGCCAGCACGTCGGCCTGGAAATCGGGCGGGATGTCGAGGACGAAGGTGTAGCGGGCGGCATCCATCGCCGGGTCGATGTCGGCATGGCCGATCTGGACCGGCGCCTGGAACTCCGGCCCGTGGAAGCTGGAGGCCAGACGCTGCGACAGGGGCGAGCGGTCCTCGTCGACGACGGCGATGGCGGCGTTGCGCAGCTCGTGCGAGATGCCGGTGGCCTGGGAATAGACCGACAGGGTGAAGGAATAGACGACGAAACCCAGCATGAAGACGTCGCGCAGCAGGCTGATCCACTCCTTGCGCGCGAGCGTCAGGCTGTTGCGGAGGAAGCGCCGCATCGCTCAGCGCTCCTGTTTCGGCAGGAAGGCGACGCCCAGCGCCAGGAAAACCGGGATGAAGGCGGCGGTCGCCAGGATGAAGGGCAGAAGCTCCGGCAGGGCGAGACCCTTGGTGAAGGCGCCGACCGACAGTTTCAGGAAATGGGTGGTGGGGAACAGCGTGCCGAGCAGCCACGCCCCGCCTTCCAGGGTGGAGACCGGTTGCAGCATGCCGGAGAATTGGGTGGCCGGCAGCATGGTGAGGATGGCGGTGCCGAACACCGCCGCCGTCTGGGTCGCGGTGAAGACCGAGATCAGCAGGCCCAGCGCCGTGGTCGCCACCACATAGACCAGCCCGCCGAGCAGAAGCCCCAACAGGCTGCCCTTCACCGGCACGCCGAACAGGGTGACCGCCATCACCACCATCAGCAGCAGGTTGAAGCTGGCGAGCCCGATATAGGGCAACTGCTTGCCGAGCAGGAATTCCAGCCGCGTCACCGGGGTGACATAGAGGTTGGTGATGGATCCCAGCTCCTTCTCCCGCACCACGCCGAGTGCCGCGAGGATGGCGGGAATGAAGACCAGCAGCAGGCCGATGGTGCTGGGCACCATGGCGTCCAGGCTGCGGAAGGCCTGGTTGTAGCGATACCGCATCTCCAGGGTGGCGGGCGACGCGGGCAGGGTGACGCCGGACGCGGTGGCGGCATCCTGGATGAAGCGCTGGTGCAGGCCGGCGACATAGCCCTGGATGGTCTCAGCCCGGAAGGGCATGGCGCCGTCGATGCGCACCGCCACCTCGGGAGGTCTGCCACGGCGCAGCTCGCGGCCGAAGCCCTCGGGGATCTCGATGGTCAGCGACGCCTCGCCGCGTTGCAGGCGCAGCGCCAGATCGCGGGCGTCGATGGCCGGCGGGGTGGCGCGGAAGCTGCGCGAGCCGTCGAACTGCTCGATGTAGGCGCGGCTTTCCGGCGAGCGGTCATGGTCGAGCACGGCGAAGGCGAGGTTTTCGACATCCATGGTGATGCCGAAGCCGAACACCAGCATCAGCAGCACCGTGCCGAGCAGGGCGACGGTCAGGCGGACCGGATCGCGGCGGAGTTCGAGCGTCTCGCGCCAGGCATAGGCGAGCAGACGGCGGCGGGAGAGGGGAGAGGAGTGAGGTCCCCTCTCCCCCCCGGGGAGAGGGTTAGGGTGAGGGGGATGCGCTGCGGCACTTTCCCTAGAATCCTCGCTGTGCGTCCCCCTCACCCCGGCCCTCTCCCCGGGGGGGAGAGGGAGATTCTCCGCCTGCTCCATAAATCCGATGAAGGCGTCGTCCAGGCTGTCGGCCCGCTGTTGGCGGCGCAGCTCGTCGGGCGGGCCGGCGGCGATGACGCGGCCGGCGTTCATGAAGGCCACCCGGTCGCAGCGCGCCGCCTCGTTCATGAAATGGGTCGAGACGAAGATCGTCACCCCCTGTTCGCGCGACAGCGCGATCAGGTCGCGCCAGAACTGGTCGCGCGCCACCGGATCGACGCCGGAGGTCGGCTCGTCGAGGATCAGCAGCTCCGGCCCGTGCAGGATGGCGACGGCCAGCGACAGCCGCTGCCGCACGCCCAAGGGCAGCCGGTCGGCCACCGCGTCGATGTAGGGCGACAGGCCGAAACGCTCGACCAGCGCCGCCAGCCGGGAGTCGGCATCGGCGAGGTCGAACAGCCGGGCGTGCAGGTCGAGATTCTGCCGCACCGTCAGCTCGCCATAGAGCGAGAAGGCCTGCGCCATGTAGCCGACGCGGCGGCGGCTCTCCTGGTCCGTCGCATCGATGGGTTTGCCGAACAGCCGCGCCTCCCCCGCCGTGGCGGGCAACAGGCCGGTCAGCATCTTCATCGTGGTGGTCTTGCCGCAGCCGTTGGAGCCGAGGAAACCGAAGATCTCGCCACGGCCGATGCGGAAGCCGATGTCCGACACCGCGGTGAAATCGCCGAAGCGGCGGGTCAGGCCGATGGCCTCGATGGCGGGCCCGGCGCCCTCCGGCTCGGCCGGGCGGGGCGGCACGGTCAGGCGCTGGTGGCCGCGCCGGGCCTCCTCCGGCAGCAGGGCGACGAAGGCGTCTTCGAGGTCGGCGGCGCCGGTCTGCGCCTTCACCGCCGCCGGGGTGTCGTGGGCCAGCAGGCGGCCGGCATTCATCATGACGACCCGGTCGAAGCGCTCCGCCTCGTCCATGTAGGAGGTGGCGACCAGCACGGTCATGCCGGGGCGGCCGGTGCGGATGCGGGCGATCAGGTCCCAGAACTGCCGGCGCGACAGCGGATCGACGCCGGTCGTCGGCTCGTCGAGGATCAGCAGGTCGGGGTCGTGCAGCAGGGCGCAGCACAGGCCGAGCTTCTGCTTCATGCCGCCCGACAGCTTGCCGGCCGGGCGGTCGGGGAAGGGGGCCAGCCCGGTGGAGTCCAGCAGGTCGGCGATGCGGCGCCGGCGCTCGGCGGCGTCGAGGCCGAACAGGCGGCCGAAGAACTGGAGATTCTCGGCGACGCTCAATTCGGCATAGAGGTTGCGGCCGAGGCCCTGCGGCATGTAGGCGATGCGCGGTTGAAGCGCGGCGCGGCCCCGGCGGTCGGCGACGTCGGTGCCGAGCACGCGGATGCTGCCCTGCTGGACCGTCTTGGCGGTGGCGATCAGGCCGAGCAGGGTCGATTTTCCGACGCCGTCCGGGCCGATGATGGCGACGCTGGCGCCGGTGGGGATGTCGAGCGCCGCGTCCTCCAGCGCCACCGTCCCGCCATAGCGGTGCCGCAAGCCGGACAGCGAGACGGCGGGGGCGGGAGTCATGAGTTTTCACCCGCGGGGGTGTCCCCTCTCCCCCCCGGGGAGAGGGTTAGGGTGAGGGGGAGGCGTGGGGTGGATTGGTCGGCGGAGGGTAACCGATTCTCCGCGAAGTCACGCTGTGCCTCCCCCTCACCCCGCCCCTCTCCCCGGGGGGGAGAGGGGGATAGGGAAGGGGGAGGGGCGGCTTCGCGCGTCAACACCGAGTCCAGCCAGTCGGGCCAACCCGCCCCGGCGTCCAGCCTCACATAGGCCATGCCGGTCAGGCCGGTCTTCACCCGCTCGATGTAGCGGCTGACCAGCGCTTCCGGGACGCGGGCCTTGACGCGGAACATCATGCGGTCGCGCTCCGATTTGGTCTCCACCTGCTTGGGCGTGAACTGGGCGCGCGGCGCGACGAAGGTGACGGTGGCGGGAATCGCGGTGTCGGGAACCGCGTCGAGCAGGATGCGGGCCTCGGCGCCGAGCGCGAGCGTTCCGGCGGTGTCGGTCGGCAGGAAGAAGGTCATGTAGACGTTCGACAGGTCGAGCAGCGTCGCCGCCTTGCCGCCGGCCGCCAGCACCTCGCCGGGTTCGGACAGGCGGTAGAGCACGCGCGATTTGCGCGGCGCCTTCAGCACGCCGTCGGCGACCAGATCGGTCAGCCGGTCGACGTCGCCGGCCGCCGCGGCGATGGCCTCGTCGGCGCTGGCGAGGTGGCTCTTGGCGGCGTCCAGCGCGGCGTCGGCGGTGCGCCGGCTGTTGCGGGCCTGATCGACCCGCTGTTCGGCGACATGGCCCTTGCCGAACAGGATCAGCGCCCGTTCCAGTTCCTTGGCGGCGAAATCCGCCTCGCTGGCGCGCTGGGCGACCAGGGCGGTGGCCTCGTCGCGGCCACGGCGGGCCCGGCGCAGCTGGGCCTCGGCGGAGCGGAGCTGGGCTTCCAGGTCGCGGGTGTCGAGCGTGGCGATGACGGCGCCGGCCTCCACCAGATCGCCCTCCTCGACCGGGATGGTCAGGACGCGGGCGGCGTATTTGGTGGCGATGTCGATCTCGTTCGCCTCGATCCGGCCATTGCCGGAGGCGAAGCCGGCGGGCAGGCGGTTGCCCTGCGTCGCCCGCCAGCCATAGGCGGCCCCGGCGCCGAGCAGCGCCAGCAGGGCCACGGCGATGAGAACGCGCTTGACGGTCATGGCCGGGTTCCTTTCGCGTGCGTCGCCGGTGAGGGCGACGACCCGGCCCAGTCTACGCCCCGTCCCCCGGGGCGGCGACGCCGTCCCCGTCCCGTGGCCCGCGCGGCTGCCATGCCCGTCCGTACGCCCCCTGGTTGATCCGCATCATTGGCAGGGCGGAGGGGGTGTGCTCCCTCACGTGCTCTCGCGCGCGATGAAGGTCAGGCCGAGGTCGAGCCGGTGCCGCGGCGGTTCCTTGCCGTCCATCAGGTCGAGCAGCATGGCGGCGGCATGGCGGCCGATGGCGTAGCGCGGGGTGGCGACGGTGGTCAGGGTCGGCGTGGTCCAGGCCGATGCCGGCAAATCGTTGAAGCCGGCGATGGCGAGCTGGTCGGGGACGCGGATGCCCCGGCGCTGGCACTGGAACAGGGCGCCCTGCGCCAGATCGTCGTTGCAGAAGAACACCGCGTCGCAGTCGCTGTTCTCCGCCATCAGCCGGTCGATCATCGCCGCCCCCAGCTGGATGGAGGAGGGATCGGGCAGGCGCCAGACGCGGGTCTCGTCATAGAGCCCGGCCTCCTCCAGCGTGCGGCGGTAGCCGTCGAGGCGCGACAGGGTGCGGGGGTCGAGCTGCACGGCCACGAAGCCGATGCGGCGGTAGCCGCGCGCCAGCAGATGGCTGGTCATCAGCCGGCCGCCCTCCTCCTGCGAACAGCCGACGCTGAGGCTGCCGGGCTCGTCCAGCAGCTCCATCATGTGGACCATCGGGCTGGACAGCGCCGACAGGTAGTTGCGGGTCGCCTGGGTGTGGTCGGTGCCGGTCAGGAGGATGCCCTCGGGCTGGAACTGGAGATAGGTGCGGACCAGCCGCTCCTCCTCCTCCGGCGAATAATGGGTGACGCCGATCAGGGCGCGGTAGCCGCGCGGCAACAGCATGTCGTGGATGCCGGCCAGCGTCTCGACGAAGACCATGTTGGTCATCGACGGGATCAGCACCGCCACCGTCATCGACCGCGCCGAGGCGAGCGCGCTCGCCGCCTGGTTCGGCACATAGCCCATCGACTGGGCGGTGTCGAGGATGCGCTGGCGCAGCTCCGGCGCCACCAGCTCCGGCCGCTTGAAGGCGCGCGACACGGTGATGGCGCTGACGCCCACCCGCTCCGCCACATCCGCCATCGTCGCCCGCCCGGTGCGCGAGGAGCGCGGCTTGCGCGGCTTCACCGCCGCCTTGGCCGCCATGGATGCGGCCCGATCACCGCCACTGGTCGTCACGGAACGCCGTCCTTCCATCCTGTCCGTCCGGCGCGACGGATCATCGCGCCGGCCCACACTTAGAAACCTGTTCGTCCGCAACTCAAACAAAACTCTTTACGGCCGTCAAGGTTAGCGCTAACAGTAGCGCCATCGCATCCCGGCGTCATCCGTGCCGTTGCGGTCCCCCCAGGGCCGAATTGTCGCGTCGGGTTTATCATGATAGCGCTAACATAACCAGTTGGCGCGAGGGAACATACGGCTCATGAACGGTTCCTCCTCAGCGCCGGTCCCCGGCATGCCCCCCGGATCCCCGGCGTCTCCGTCCGCCCCATCGTCTGGCGATGCCGGACCGCCGATCGTCGTGGTGATGGGGGTGGCGGGCTGCGGCAAGTCCAGCGTCGGCCAGACCCTGGCGCTGGCGCTCGGCCTTGGCTTCGTCGAGGGCGACGTCCATCACCCGCCCGCCAACATCGCCAAGATGTCGTCCGGCATCCCGCTGACCGACGCCGACCGCGACGGCTGGCTGGGCACGCTGGCCGGCTTCATCGCCGAGGCCGACCGTGAGGGCCGGGGGCTGGTGGTCGCCTGTTCGGCGCTGAAGCGGCGCTACCGCGACCGGCTGCGCGGCGGGGCCAAGCGGGTGGTCTTCCTGCATCTGCATGGCGACAAGGCGCTGATCGCGTCGCGCATGGGGGCGCGGTCCTCGCATTTCATGCCGATGGCCCTGGTCGACAGCCAGTTCGCCGATCTGGAGATGCCCGGACCCGACGAGGCGGTGTTGTCCTACGAGGTGACGCTGGCGGTCGAATCCATCGTCGCCGATGCCCACGCCCGCCTGACCGGCGGCGACAAGAAATCCGGGGGGACCCCATGACGCGTATCGCCGATCTGCTGGAGCGGATCACCGAATGGATCATGGCGCTGATGCTGGCGGTCATGGTCGGCCTCGTCTTCGGCAACGTCGTCCTGCGCTATGTCTTCAACAGCGGCATCGTCGCGGCGGAGGAGATCGCGCGGCTGATGTTCGTCTGGCTGGTGTTCCTGGGCGCCACCGTGGCGCTGCGCCACCAGCGCCATCTCGGGCTGGAGATCCTGCAAAGCCGCCTGCCGTTCAAGGTCCGGCGCGCCTGCGCGGTCGTCGCCCATCTGCTGATGCTCTACGCCCTTTGGCTGTTCGTCGAGGGCAGCTGGATGCAGCTGCTGATCGGGATGGAGACCTTCTCCACCGTGCTGCGCTTCCCCATGGCCTTCTACGCGGCGGCGGGCTTCTTCCCGGCCATCGCCATGGCGCTGACCGTGCTGACCAACCTGTGGCGGATCGTCACCAGCCAGCTCGGCGCCCGCATCCCCGGCGACCCCGACACGATGCTGGACCATCCCGACGCGCATGGGCCCGCCGTGGCGCCGCCCGCCCCGGCCTCCGGCCCTGGCGCCGCCGTCGCCAAGCACTGAGCCCAGCCCAGACGACCCTTTGCGGACGGAGACGCCGCCATGACCCTCACCATCTTCCTGGGCTCGCTGTTCGGCTTCATGCTGCTCGGCATGCCCATCGCCTTCGCGCTGATGCTGACCGGCGTCGCGCTGATGGTCCATCTGGATTTCTTCGACGCCCAGCTGGTCGCCCAGAACATGCTGAGCGGCGCCGACAACTACCCGCTGATGGCGGTGCCCTTCTTCATCCTGGCCGGCGAGCTGATGAATGCCGGCGGCATCTCGCAGCGCATCATCAACCTGGCGGTCAGCCTGGTCGGCCACATCAAGGGCGGCCTGGGCTTCGTCACCATCGGCGCCTCGGTGATGCTGGCCAGCCTGTCCGGCTCGGCCATCGCCGACACCGCGGCGCTGGCCACCCTGCTGATCCCGATGATGCGCGACCATGGCTATCCGGTGCCGCGCTCGGCCGGTCTGATCGCGTCGGGCGGCATCATCGCCCCGATCATCCCGCCCAGCATGCCCTTCATCATCTTCGGCGTGACCACCAACACCTCGATCAGCTCGCTGTTCATGGCCGGCATCGTGCCGGGCCTGCTGATGGGGCTGGGGCTGATCGGCGCCTGGGTCTTCGTCGTCCGCGACATGACGGTGAAGCTGCAACCGAAGGCGAGCGGGCGCGAGCGGCTGAAGGCGCTGGGCGACGGCGTCTGGGCGCTGGCCCTGCCGGTCATCATCATCGGCGGCCTGCGCGGCGGCATCTTCACCCCGACCGAGGCCGCGGTGGTCGCCGCCGTCTATTCGCTGTTCGTGGCGCTGTTCATCTACCGGCAGGTGACGCTGCCGCAGCTGGTGCCGCTGCTGGTCCAGGCGGCGCGCACCACCAGCACCGTCATGTTCCTGTGCGCCGCCGCCCTGGTGTCGTCCTACATGGTGACGCTGGCCGACCTGCCGCAGCAGATGACGGAGCTGCTGGCCCCGCTGATGGGCCACCCGAAGATGCTGATGCTGGCCATCGCCGTCCTGCTGCTGGCCGTCGGCACGGTGATGGACCTGACCCCGACCATCCTGGTGCTGGGCCCGGTCCTGACCCCGCTGGCGATCAAGGCCGGCATCGACCCGACCTATTTCGGCGTGATGTTCGTGCTGATCGGCACGCTGGGCCTGATCCATCCGCCGGTCTGCACGGTGCTGAACGTGGTGTGCGGCGTCGCCCGCATCTCGCTGGAAAGCGCCACCAAGGGCATCTGGCCCTTCCTTCTGACCTACATCGTGCTGGTCGGGCTGCTGATCGCCGTGCCGGAGATCGTCACCGCCCCGCTGCGCATGGTCCATTGAAGCCCGCCCAAGACCAACCACAACCAAACACCAGACGGTAAAGGGAGATCGACCCCATGTTCCGCAAACTGCTGCTCGCCACCGGCATCGCCGCCGCCCTGCTCGCCCCGATGGCCGCCGCGACGACCGCCGCCGCGCAGGATGTGAAGACCCGCATCATCCGCTTCGGCTACGGCCTGTCGGAAAGCAGCAACCAGGGCCGCGCGGTGAAGTATTTCGCCGAGGAGCTGTCCAAGCGCAGCGGCGGCAAGTTCAAGATGAAGGGCTTCGGCGACGCCAGCCTGGGCAGCGACATCCAGATGCAGAACGCCCTGATCGGCGGCGCGCAGGAGATGATGGTGGGCTCCACCGCCACCCTGGTCGGCATCGTCAAGGATTTCGGCGTCTATGACCTGCCCTTCCTGTTCAACAACGAGACGGAGGCCGACGCCGTCCTCGACGGGCCCTTCGGCGAGACGCTGCTGAAGGCGTTGAGCGACAAGGGGCTGGTCGGTCTGGTCTATTGGGAGAACGGCTTCCGCAACCTGACCAACAGCAAGCGGCCGATCACCAGGATCGAGGACATGGGCGGCATCAAGCTGCGCGTGATGCAGAACCCGGTCTACATCGACATGTTCAACCGCTTCGGCGCCAACGCGGTGCCGCTGGCCTTCTCCGAACTGTTCACCGCGCTGGAGACCGGCACGGTCGACGGCCAGGAGAACCCGGTCACCACCATCCAGTCGTCGAAATTCTACGAGGTCCAGAAGTACCTGACCATTTCCCGCCACGTCTACAGCCCGTGGATCGTGCTGGCGAGCAAGCGCTGGTATGACGGGCTGTCGGCCGACGAGAAGAGGATCCTCAACGAGGCCGCCGCCGCCTCGCGCGCGTTCGAGCGCAAGGACAGCCGCGAGGCCGCTGCCCAGAGTGTGGCCTATCTGAAGGAAAAGGGCATGCAGATCAACGAACTGAGCCCGGCCGAGCTGGACCGCATGCGCGAGATGGTCAAGCCCGCCTTCGACAAGTACGCCGCCGATGGCGGTGCCGACGTGCTGAAGGATCTCCAGAGCGCCATCGCCGCCGCCCGCAAGTAAGCGGCGGGCCGGTAGGGGTCGGCGGGGGTGGGCCGTTGGGAGTGGGGCGTGGATCGGCGGCGGCCGGTCGCGCCCCCCCGCCTTGCCAGAGCGCGGCGCTCAGGCCGTGAGGTCGACGGCCCGCCCGCCGGAGGCCGACTTGGCCGCCGACCCGGCTCTGAGGCCCGCCTTGAGCTGTTCGGAAAGCTGGACCGCCTGCCGGTATTCCGGCGTGTCCTTGAGCTGGCGGGAGGGATCGCCCGTCCGCCGCAGGTTCTCCAGACCGCCCTTGATCAGCTTCGCCAACGGGCTTTCGCTGTCCACGTTCTCGGGCTCCTTGCCCTCCTGACGGGAACGGCCTTCATAGGAGAATTGCAGGCCCGCGCGCTTTTCCGCCCAGAACATGCTGGTCTTTTCCTCGTCGCTCACCCCGTCCATGAAACGGACGCCCTTCAGGAACATGTCCGAGGTAAGCTTGCCCGCCGCCGCTGTCGCCTGGTCAAGACCCATGGCGTCGTTCAACTGCTTGTCCATGACGTTCTGGGCGCCAACCCGTTCGCTTTCATTGAACTGTCCGCCCTCATTGCTGGCGATGGCGTGGAGGGAACGGCGGTCGAGACCGCCGAGGACGCTCTGCCAATCGTTGAAAGAGGTATAGATATCGCCGGTCTTGCCCAGCTTCTGATATCCGGCGTCCAGAGCCGCCCGGGCGTCCTTGGCGACGGTCGCGAAGTCCTTCTTGCCGCCATCTGTCGGCCGTGCGGCGCTGGCGGACGCTGCTCCATCGGCTTTTGTGGTGGATTGGGTCGGGGCGGCAGCCTGGGAAGCTTTTGCCTTCCCCTGGACCAGCGGCGGGAGGGAGGATGCGGAAGGCGTGGCGGCGATGTTCATCATGAAGGGAACTCCCGTCCCGGTGCGGCTGGTCGTTGCATGGCCTTTGTCATGGAGGCTTGTGACGACGGCGCTCACGCCGTGAGGTCGACGGCCCGCCCGCCGGAGGCCGATTTGGCGGCCAATCCTGCCTTGAGCTGTTCGGAAAGCTGGACCGCCTGCCGGTATTCCGGCGTGTCCTTGAGCTGGCGGGAGGGATCGCCCGTCCGCCGCAGGTTCTCCAGACCGCCCTTGATCAGCTTGGCCAACGGGCTTTCGCTGTCCACGTTCTCGGGCTCCTTGCCCTCCTGACGGGAACGGCCTTCATAGGAGAATTGCAGGCCCGCGCGCTTTTCCGCCCAGAACATGCTGGTCTTTTCCTCGTCGCTCACCCCGTCCATGAAACGGACGCCCTTCAGGAACATGTCCGAGGTAAGCTTGCCCGCCGCCGCCGTCGCCTGGTCAAGACCCATGGCGTCGTTCAACTGCTTGTCCATCAAGTTCTCGGCGCCGATCTGTTCGCTTTGGTTGAACTGTCCGCCCTCATTGCTGGCGATGGCATAAAGGGAGCGGCGGTCGAGACCACTGAGCAAGTTCTGCCATTCTTTGGCAGTCGTGCCATTCTGTCCGATGGGATTGCCGTTTTCCCCCGTCTTTCCGAATGATTGATAGGCGGCGTCGAGAGCGGCCCGCGCATCCTTGGCGACGGTCGCGAAGTCCTTCTTGCCGCCATCCGCCGACCGCGCGGTGCTGGTGGATGTCGCTCCTTCGGCTTTCGTCGTGGATTGGGCCGGCGCGGCAGCCTGGGAAGCCTTCGCCTTGCCCTGAGTGAGCGACATAAGTGGAGACGCTGATGGAGTGGCGGCGATGTTCATCATGATTAAGGGCTCCTATCCCGGCGATGTCCCGTCTCGTGCCTGTTCCATGGGCGTTCGGCTGAAATGCCGAGGCATTCAGCCCGCGGGAATAGGGCAATTGTCCGCAATCGCCCTATTCCCCGAGCCACCGACGCTAGTCGGTTAAGGCGCGATTGTGAGTGAGACACTCCAGTTGCCGTCAGAACTGACCGAGGTGATGGTGCCGGTGCATGTGACGCCCGTCGAACTCTTCGTCGTATTGACGGTTGGGTAATTCCAGGGACCGTTCAAGGAACTGCGGGTACGCGACAGCACCCAATTGCAGTATCGCGAGTTATCGGTCCGCGTGTAGCGGATGGAGCAACCATTGGAAGTCGAGTAAGGGCTTTGGATAGATGATAGTCGGCTGGCGCCGGAGCCTATTGCGCTCAACCCCGAGCTCCCTTGGCATCCGGACGGCGACGAAAACGTCGTGTCTGATGAGGTCGTGTTGTTCACCGTGACCGTCACGGCGCTCTGGGCCGCGGCGGCGCTGGTGAAGCCGGCCAAGGCGCCGGCGCAGAGAATGCCGAGAAGCTTCGCGTTCATGATCCTTATGACTCCCCTTGTCAGGCTGGCGATTCGAAATGGAGAATTCCGGCGGTTGACCGCATGGCTCCGCCGTTTCCCTCTGAATTCATGCCGGATCGGGAAAACGATCCGGCTGGCCATCTTCCCTTCCCCGTTGCCGGTAGACAGACGTATTCACCCCTGCCTCCAGCCCTTCATATCGAAACCTTTTCTATGAAAGGGTTCGATGACGAATCTTAATCATTAGGTTTCTAAGTTTTTATTTGTATTCGTCATGGATGACTATGGCGCAGATGCGGGGCGGAATCAAATCGATAGAGGTGCGATTGTTGTGAATTTCCCGTAAAAGGCTGCAATGGACTGAAATCTCTGCGCGATCGGTTCGCGACCGGCCGATTTTTTCCATCTGGCCGGGACGTTGGGCTTGCGAAAGCGAGAAAACCATCCGTTCATTATGGACGGGCGCGCGCATCGGCCGGAGCGGGAGGCTTCAGACGCTGAGATTCCTGATCATTTTTAGGGCCTTATGTCGCAGTCTGGCGAAGTCTTGTAATTTTATCTTCTTTTTCTGGACGGTGCGGCTACCTAGGCGCGATCGTGTCGCGTTGATTGGGCTATGAACAGGAGGGACGATGTTCAAGAAGCTGCCATTGGTCACCAAGCTGGTGCTGGCGATCGGCCTGGTTCTGGTGGTCGGGCTGGGGGCGGGAACGCTCGTGATCTCGTCCAAGAGCGGCGCCGACACCGATGCCCTGTCCTTCAAGGTCGGGGACGAGCTGGGCCGATATCAGGCCGCGACCGTCGAACGCCGGCTGAACGACGCGCTGGACATCAGCCGGCTGATGGGGACCACCCTGCTCAGCCTGAAGCGCAGCGGCGTCATCGACCGCGGCACGCTGAACGACTGGCTGAAAAGCCTGCTGGAGACCAACCCCGGCCTGATCGGCGTGTGGATCGGCATGGAGCCGAACGCGCTGGACGGCAAGGACGCCGCCTTCGCCAACAGCGCCGGCAGCGATGCCAGCGGCCGCTTCATCCCCTATTGGAACCGCGGCGGCGGCAAGGTCCAGCTGGAGGCTCTGGTCGGTTACGACGATCCCGGCCCCGACGGCCTCTATTACCAGCAGGCCAAGCGCACCGGCAGGGAGGTGATCGTCGAACCCTACAGCTATGTCGTCGCCGGCAAATCCATCCTGATGGTGTCGCTGGTGGTGCCGATCGTGGAGAAGGGCAGGTTCATCGGCGTCGCCGGCGTCGACATCGCCACCGACGACATCTGGAACGAACTGAAGACGGCCAGGCCCTTCACGACGGGATCGGTCTTCCTGATCTCCAACGCCGGGGTGTGGGCGGGCTACACCAACCCCGACCATCTCGGCAAGCCGATCCTTCAGACCAACCAGCGTCTGGAAGCGGCGATGCCGGCGATCCGGGAGGGCAAGCCCTATGCCCATTTCTCGATGTCGGCCAGCCTGAACACCGAGGTCAAGCAGCTGTTCCAGCCGGTCGTCGTCGGCAACACCGGCACGCCCTGGTCGGTGCTGATCAATCTGCCGATGAATCAGGTCGAGGTGCCGAAGCGGGAGCTGACGCATTTCATCGCCATCGGCGCCGTGCTGCTGACCGCGGCCCTGCTGCTGGCGCTGTGGCTGTCGACCCGCGTCATCGTCGGCCGGCCGCTCTACCGGATCATCGACACCATCCGGGCGTTGACCGCCGGGCGGCGTGACGTCGAGGTGACCGATCGCGACCGCGCCGACGAGATCGGGGCGATCAACCAGGCGCTCCAACTCTTCAAGGAGAATGCCGGCCGCGTCGCCGAAATGGAGGAGCAGCGCCGCCAGGACGAACGGCGCGCCGCCGAGCGGCGCCGGCGGGAGCTGGCGGAGCTGGCCGACCGCTTCGAGGGCTCCGTCGGCGAGGTGGTCGCCAGCGTGGCCCGTCAGGCCGAGCGGATCCGCGCCGATTCCGAAGGGCTGTCGGCCATCGCCACCCAGACCAACGCGCAGGCCGCGGCGGTCGCCGGCGCCGCCGACGTCGCCAGCGGCAATGTGCAGACGGTCGCCGCGGCGGCGGAGGAGCTGACCCATTCCATCGAGGAGATCAACCAGCGCATCGCCGTCTCGTCGCGCATGGCCAACGACGCGGTGGAGGAGGTCGGCAAGACCAACGGCACCGTCGCCGGTCTGGCCGAGGCGGCGCAGAAGATCGGCGAGGTGGTGACCCTGATCCAGTCGATCGCCGGCCAGACCAATCTGCTGGCGCTGAACGCCACCATCGAGGCGGCGCGGGCGGGCGAGGCCGGCAAGGGCTTCGCCGTCGTCGCATCGGAGGTGAAGGGGCTCGCCAACCAGACCGCCAGGGCGACGGAGGAGATCGCCGCCCAGATCGCCCGGATCCAGACGGTCAGCGGCAGCGCCGTCGGCGCCATCGAGGCCATTGGCCGTACCATCCTCGGCATCAGCGAGACGGTCACAGCCGTCGCGGCGGCGGCGGAGCAGCAGGGGGCGGCGACCCGCGAGATCAGCCGCAACGTCCAGCAGGCTGCCACCGGCACCCGCGAGGTGTCGGCCAACATCGAGGGCGTGACCCGCGCCGCCGGGGAGACCGGCAGCATGGCCGGTCAGGCCCGTTCCGCCGCCGACACGCTGTCACAGCAGTCGGCCCAACTGCGCGGCGAGGTCCAGCGCTTCCTGGCGACGATCCGGGAGGGGTAAGGCTAAGGGGGGCCGTCGGCCGATGGCCCCCCGACCTCAGCAGTCGAAGAACACCGTCTCCCGCTCGCCCTGCAACTGGATGTCGAAGCGGTAGACCACGCCGCCGGGCGTTTCGATGCGTCGGGCGATCAGGGTGTCGCGACGGTCGGCCGGGACGGTCGCCAGCACCGGATCGGCGTCGTTCGCCGCCGTCTCGTCGGAGAAATGCAGGCGGGTGAAGGCGTGGCTCAGCATGCCGCGGGCGAACACCGTCACCGCGATGTGCGGCGCCTGTCCATCGCCGAGGGCGCCGGGCTTCACCGTCTCGAAGAAATAGAGGCCCTCGTCGGTGGTGCCGCAGCGGCCGAAACCGGCGGCGCCCGGCGCATGCGTGCCGTCGGCGCCGGCCTGCCAGATTTCGACCACGCAATCGCGGATCGGCGCGCCCTCGCCGTCGGTGACGACGCCCTCGATGCGGATATGCTCGCCGGGGGTGGCGGAGGTCGCCAGCCGGTTGGTCGCCAGCGGCGGACGGCCATAGAGTTCCGGCGTCCAGGCATAGGCGAAATAGGGACCGACGGTCTGGGACGGGGTCTGTTTCAGCATCTGGCTCATGGCGGTCAGCCCTCCATCGGCGTGGCTTTGCGTCCGCGCAGGACGATGTCGAAGTCATAGCCGAGCGCCCACACCGGCTCGGTCACGTCGATGGAGAAGCGGGAGATCAGCAGCTCGCGCGAGCATTCCGGCACCCCGTTGTAGATGGGGTCGAGCGGCAGCAGCGGATCGCCCGGGAAATACATCTGGGTGACCAGCCGGGTCAGGAAGGACGGCCCGAACAGCGAGAAATGGATGTGGGCCGGGCGCCAGGCGTTGTGGTGGTTGCCCCAGGGATAGGCGCCGGGCTTGATGGTGGTGAAGCGGTAGCGGCCCTCGGCATCGGTGATGCAGCGGCCGGCGCCGAAGAAGTTGGGATCGAGCGGCGCGTCATGCTGGTCCCAGCGGTGGACGTAGCGGCCGCAGGCGTTGGCCTGCCAGATCTCCAGCAGCGTATGCGGCACCGGGCGGCCATTCTCGTCCAGCACGCGGCCGGTGACGATGATGCGCTCGCCGATCGGCTCGCCGTTGACCCGGCCGTTTTTGGTCAGGTCGCTGTCCAGCGGGGCGAGGCTGTCATGGCCGAACACCGGGCCGGTGCGCACCGACAGGCTTTGCTTCATCGGGATCAGCGGCTTGCGCGGCGAGCGCAGCGCCGTCGATTTGTAGTCCGGCGACAGGTAGGGCGGATGCTGTTTCCAGTCGCGGGGGTTGAAATCGCCCTCCGCCTCGCGAACGACCGTGTCCATCTCGGGACGCCTCCTTGGGGGATTATAGGGGAACCGGCCTTGCCTCGTTGGCTGGCTTCTCGTTGGCTGGCTTCTTATCGGATGCCGGCCTGTTGAAGAGATTATGGACCAATGGTCCATTTTTGGAAAACGCGAAGACTGGACCGCGGTGGTTCACTTTGCGGACGATCAGTCCGGCTGACCCTGCGTGTGCCTATGGCCGGCGAGCACGCGGTCGATGAAATGGGCGGCCGAGCCGGTGTAGCGCAGCGGGTCGAACAGGCGGTCGAGCCCGTCGGCGCCCAGTGCCTGGACCACCTCGGCATCCTCGGCCAGGACGTCGCGCAGCGGGCGGGCGGTTGCGACGGCGTGGCGGCTGGCCTCGGCGACGCGCGAATGGGCGGCCATCCGGCCCATGCGGTCGCCCAGCGCCATGGTCACCGCCTCGGCCAGGATCAGGCCGCGGGTCAGGTCCAGATTGGCGCGCATGCGCTCGGCATCCACGGTCAAGCCGGCGACGGTGTCGCGGGCATGGCGGGCGGCGCCGGCGACGAGGCGGCAGAGGTCGGGCAGCGCCTGCCATTCGGCGTGCCAGCCGCCCAGCCCGCGCTCATGCTCCTGCACCTGGGCGGCCAGCAGCCCGCCGACCAGCGCGGGCGCGCGGACGGCGCAGGACAGCAGCACGGCGCAGGACACCGGGTTGCGCTTGTGCGGCATGGTGGAGGAGCCGCCACGGCCGGGACCGCCCGGCTCGAACGCCTCGCCGACCTCCATCTGCATCATCAGCGAGATGTCGCGGCCGAGCCTGCCCAGCGTGCCGGCGAGGATGCCGAGCGCCGTCGCCGGTTCGGTGACGCGGTCGCGGCTGGCGTGCCAGGGCAGGGCGGGCAGCGGCAGGTCGAGGTCGCGGGCCAAGGCCTCCGCCACCGCCGGGCCGGCGTCTCCCAACGCCGCCAGCGTGCCGGCGGCGCCGCCGAATTGCAGGGCGAGGCGGCGGCGGGCGGCGGCGAGGCGCTGGCGGTCGCGGCCGAGCGCGTCGAGCCAGCCGGCGGCCTTCAGCCCGAAGGTGGTGGGCAGGGCGTGTTGCAGCCAGGTGCGGGCCACCATCGGCGTCGCGCGGTGGCGGTCGGCGAGAGCGGCGAGGCCATCGGCGAGCGCCGCCAGATCGGCCTCCAGCCCGTCGAGGAAGCGGCGCAGCTGGAGCATCAGGCCGCTGTCCATCGCGTCCTGGCTGGTGGCGCCCCAATGGACGTAGCGGGAGGACTCCTCGTCGGCGGCCTTCACCGCGCGGGTCAGATGCTTGACCATCGGGATGGCGGTGTTGCCGGCCAGCGCCGCCTCCGCCCCCAGCGCGTCGAGGTCGTAGAGGTCGGCGCGGCAGGCCGCCGCGATGGCCGGGACGGCATGGGCGGGAATGACGCCGACCGCCGCCTCCGCCCGCGCCAGCGCCGCCTCGAACGCCAGCATGCCCTGCAACCGCGCCGCCGGGGAAAAGGCGTCGGCCGCCGCATCGGTGGTGAAGAGCGGGTCGAGCAGCGGGTCGGCGTGGCGGATGGCGGCGTGGTTGGTGGCGTTGGTGGCGTTGGTGGCGGTCATGGCGGTCAGCCCCTGCTCGTGCTCTGCTGCTTGGTGTCCTCCTCGTCCATCTCGGCATAGACGGCGCGGGCCAGCGCTATGGCGTGGTTGGCGGCGGGGATGCCGGCATAGACGGCGGCCTGCATCAGGATTTCCTTCACCTCGTCGCGGGTGACGCCGGTGTTGCGGGTGGCGCGGATGTGCAGCTTCAGCTCGCCGTCCTTGCCCAGCGCCGCCAGCATGGCGATGGTCAGCATGCTGCGCGTGCGGATGTCCAGCCCCGGCCGGGTCCAGATCTGGCCCCAGGCGGTCTTGGTGATGAATTCCTGGAAATCGGCGTCGAAGCCGGTGGCGCGCTCCAGCGAGCGGTCGACATGGGCGTCGCCGAGCACCGAACGGCGCACCGTCATGCCGCGCTCGTAGAGATCCTTGTCGGTCATTTCAGGGGCGGCCATCACAGGGTCCTCAGGAAGCCGTCGATCAGCGCGGCCAGCTCCGCCGGCTTCTCGACGCCGGGGATATGGGCGGCGCCGGGCAGCAGCTCGAAACGGGCGCCGGGGATGCCGGCCGCGAGATCGCGGACGCTGTCGGGGGTGGTCGCCACATCCTCTTCGCCGCAGATCACCAGGGTGGGGGCGGTGATGCCGGCATTGTCGGCGCGCAGGTCGGCGTCGCGGATCGCCATCGAGCAGCCGACATAGCCGTCCTCGGTGGTGCGGGCGACCATGGCGGTGTAGCCGCGGATCTGCTCGGGCCGGCTGTCGCGGAACCCTTGGGTGAACCAGCGGGCCATCACCCCGTCGGCGATGGCGCCCATGCCGCGGGCGCGGATGGCGGCGATGCGGTCGGCCCAGATCGAGGGCGGGCCGATCATGCCGGCGGTGTCGCACAGGATCAGCCCATGCACGCGGTCCGGCGCCTTGACGGCGAGGCGCTGGGCCATCATGCCGCCGATGGACAGGCCGCAGACATGGGCGCGTCCGATGCCGAGCGCGTCGAGCAGGGCGGCGGCGTCGTCGGCCAGCGTGTCCATGCTGTAGCCGGCCTCCTCGGTGACCGGCGTCACCTGGGTCAGGCCATGGCCGCGCATGTCGTAGCGCAGCACGCGGTAGCGCTGGGACAGGTGGGGCACCACGGCGTCCCAGATGTGCAGGCTGGTGCCGATGGAGTTGGCGAACAGCAGCACCGGCGCGCCGGCCGGGCCGGTCAGGTCGTAATGCTGGGTGATGCCGGCGGCTTCGATGAAGGGCATGGGACCCGCCTGTGGTGGTTGTTATGGTCAGCGATCGGCTGACGGCGCCCCCACCTGACCTCCCCCACCCAGTGGGGGAGGTCAGGTGGGGGACTGACATCGACGGTTACACCCGTTCGATCATCACGGCGATGCCCTGGCCGACGCCGATGCACATGGTGCACAGCGCCGTCCGGCCGCCGGACTGTTCGAGCTGGTGGACCGCGGTGGTCGCCAGACGGGCGCCGCTGGCCCCCAGCGGGTGGCCCAGCGCGATGGCGCCGCCGTTCGGGTTCACATGGGCGGCATCGTCGGGCAGGCCAAGCTCGCGCAGAACCGCCAGACCCTGGGCGGCGAACGCCTCGTTCAGCTCGATCAGGTCGATGTCGGCGATGCGGCGGCCCAGCCGCTCCAGCAGCTTGCGGGTGGCCGGGGCCGGGCCGATGCCCATCACGCGCGGCGGAACGCCGGCGGTGGCGCCGCCGACGATGCGGGCGCGCGGGGTCAGGCCGAAGCGCTTCACCGCCGCTTCCGACGCGATCAGCAACGCCGCCGAGCCGTCATTGACGCCGGACGCGTTGCCGGCGGTGATGGTGCCGCCGGGGCGGACGATCGGCTTCAGCGCCGACAGCGCCTCCAGCGTGGTGGCGCGCGGATGCTCGTCGGTGGTCACCACCGTCTCGCCCTTGCGGGTCTTGATGGTGACGGGGACGATCTCGCGCGCCAGGCTGCCGTCGGCGATGGCGCGGGCGGCGCGCTCCTGGCTGCGCAGCGCGAAGGCGTCCTGGTCGGCGCGGGAGATCTTCCAGTCGTCGGCGACATTCTCCGCCGTCTCCGGCATCGAATCGACGCCATAGGCCGCCTTCATCGCCGGGTTGACGAAGCGCCAGCCGATGGTGGTGTCGAAGATCTCGGCGGAGCGCGAGAAGGCGGCGTCGGCCTTGCCCATGACGAAGGGGGCGCGGCTCATGCTCTCGACACCGCCGGCGATCATCAGCTCGGCCTCGCCCGCCTTGATGGCGCGGGCGGCGGTGGCGATGGCGTCGAGGCCGGACCCGCACAGCCGGTTCATCGTCGTGCCGGACACCACGTCGGGCAGGCCCGCCAGCAGCGCCGACATGCGGGCGACGTTGCGGTTGTCCTCGCCGGCCTGGTTGGCGCAGCCATAGATGACGTCGTCCACCGCGGCCCAGTCGACCGAGGGGTTGCGCTGCATCAGGGCGCGGAGCGGCACGGCGCCGAGATCGTCGGCGCGCACCGGCGCCAGGGATCCCGCATAGCGGCCGATCGGGGTGCGGATGGCGTCGCAGATATAGGCTTCGGTCATGATGTCTTACCCCTCTCCGCCGCCGGCCTGCCCATGGGCGGCGGCGGTGCGGGCCTGGAGGTCGCGCAGCGCGGCCAGCGCGCCGGCGTCCGGGATTTCGGTGGTCTTCAGCTCGGGCGAGATCTTCAGATCCCAGCCGGTCGCCGCCTTCACCTGCTCCACCGTCACGCCGGGATGGATGCTGGTCAAGGTCAGTTCCTTGGTCACCGGATCGGGGGTGAGGATGCCGAGGTCGGTGATGACCGCGGTCGGTCCGGCGCCGGGAATGCCGGCCTTGGCCCGCGCGTCACCGCCGTCGAGATATCCCGCCGAGGTGATGAAGGGCAGCTTGCCGACGAAGGCCTTCGGGCTCTGCTTGAGGACGATGAACACCTCCTTGGCCTGGGAGGCGATCTCCGGCGCGCCGCCGGCGCCGGGCAGCCGCACCTTCGGCGCGTCATAGGGGCCGATGACGGTGGTGTTGATGTTGGCGAAGCGGTCGACCTGGGCGGCGCCGAGGAAGCCGACATCGATCCGTCCGCCTTGCAGCCAGTAGCGGAAGATCTCCGGCGTGCCGACCACGGTGTCGGCGGTCAGGGCCAGATCGCCGTCGCCGATCGACAGCGGCAGCACCGTCGGCTTGGCGCCGATCGGGCCGGATTCATAGATCAGCACCACGTCCGGCGCATGGGTCAGCCGGGCGAGGTTGGCGGCGGTCGACGGCAGGCCGATGCCGACGAAGCAGACGGTGCCGTTCTTCAGCAGGCGGCTGGCCGCCACCGTCATGATCTCGGTCGCGGTGAAATCCTGGGATTCGGCGGTGGTCTGGGCGGTGCTCATCACACGGCCTCCTTCATGCTTTCGGCCAGCACGCGGCGGAAGCCGGCGAAATCGTCGGTGTCGAGGACATGGCGCCGCATCCAGGCCTGGAAGGTCTCGCGCGAGCGGGCGATCGGATCCCAGGCCTTGTAGAAGCTGTTGTCGCGCTCGGAATAGCCCTGGGCGTAGGACGGATAGGCGCCGCCGGGAACATGGCAGACGGCGGAGACCGCCCAGGTCGGCAGCACGCAGGCGTTCGTCGGCGCCTCCAGATCGTCGACGATCTCCTCGACCGTGACGATGGAACGCTTGGCGGCCAGCACCGCCTCCTTCTGGACGCCGAGGATGCCCCAGATCAGGACATTGCCGCGGCGGTCGGCCTTCTGGGCGTGGATCACCGTCACGTCGGGGCGGACCGACGGGATGGCGGCCAGCCTCTCGCCGGTGAAGGGGCATTCGACGAAGCGGATGTTGGGATTGACCTTCGGCAGGTCGGATCCGGTATAGCCGCGCAGCAGGGCGAAGGGCAGGTTGGAGGCGCCGGCGACATAGGCGTTCGCCATGCCGGCGTGGCTGTGCTCCTCGGTCTCCAGCCTGTGGGGCCAGCCCTGCTCGACCGCGTCGCGGAAGCGGTGGAGCGAGCCGACGCCGGGATTGCCGCCCCAGGAGAAGATCAGCTTCGTAGCACAGCCCATGCCGATCAGCTGGTCGTAGATCAGGTCCGGCGTCATGCGGACCAGCGTCAGGTCGCGCCGGCCCTGGCGGACGATCTCATGCCCGGCGGCATGGGGAATCAGGTGGGTGAAGCCTTCCAGGGCGACCGTGTCGCCGTCGCGCACAAGGCTCGCCACCGCATCGCGCAGGGGCGTGATGTTAGCCATATGACCTCCCGATTGTGCGAAAGCCGCACGGATGTTCGTCTTTGAATCCATCGTGGCGATGGCGGCCGGCCGCTGTCAAGGGCGAAAATCATTCATATTGAGCGATAATCGCACATATTGCGGCGCAACATGAGCTTTGCGTGACGATTTCAACGGGAAAACCGGTAGAAAATCGGTAATTGCAAGGAGTTAGCGATGTGACGCAATTTGTGCGATTATAGAACTCAATGTCATATATCGAACTTGACGGTTTGGGCATCCCTCAGTACGGTTGGTTTAACAGTCAAGAACCCGGACGAACAGCTCCGGCGCCGACATCATGGTCACATCTGGGAGGGACAATGACGAGGACTCTGCGCAACGCGCTGCTGGGTGCGGCGTTCGGTCTGGCGCTGGCGGCCGGTCCGGCCGGGGCGGCGACCATCAAGGTCGGCGTCATCGCCCCCTTCTCGGGACCGTTCGCGATGTTCGGCAAGACCTTCAAGGACGGCATCGCCCAGTATCAGGCCGAACATGGCCGGACGGTCGGCGCCGACACGGTGGAATTCGTCTATCGCGACCTGGAGCAGACCAACCCGGCCCAGGCCAAGGCGCTGGCGCAGGAGCTGATCGTCAAGGAGCGGGTGTCCTTCCTGGCCGGCTTCGCCTTCACCCCCGACGCCATGGCGGTCGCCCCGCTGATCGACGAGGCGAACATCCCGGCGGTGGTCTTCAACGCCGCCACCTCCGCCATCACCGAGAAATCGCCGCGCTTCGTCCGCACCTCCTTCACCCTGTGGCAGAACACGGTTCCGCTGGCCGAGCATATGGCCAGGCGGGGCATCAAGACGGCGGTGACCGCGGTCAGCGACTATGGTCCCGGCCTGGACGGCGAGGCGGCCTTCAGGGCGACCTTCGAGAAGAATGGCGGCAAGGTGGCCGACACCATCCGCATGCCGTTGAAATCGAACGATTTCGCCCCCTTCATGCAGCGCATCAAGGACACCGGCGCCGAGGCGGTCTATGCCTTCCTGCCCGCCGGCCCGACCACGCTGGCCTTCGCCAAGGCCTTCGCCGACAACGGGCTGAAGGAGAAGGGCGTCAAGCTGTTCGGCCCCGGCGACATCACCCAGGAGCCGGACCTGCCGGCGCTGGGCGACGCGGTGCTGGGCATGACCACCAGCTTCCATTACAGCCGCGCCCACGACTCGGCGGCGAACAAGGCCTTCCTCGCCAAGCACAGGGAGCTGTTCGGCAACGACGACACCGCCACCTTCACCACGGTCGGCGCCTATGACGGCACCCATCTGATCTATCAGATGATCCAGAACAGCGGTGGCAAGATCGACGGCGCCAAGGCGGTGGAGTCGGTCAAGGGGCTGAGCTGGGAAAGCCCGCGCGGGCCGGTGACCATCGACCCGGCCAGCCGCCACATCACCCAGACCATCTATCTGCGAACGGTGGAGAAGGTCGGCGACCGGCTGGAGAATGTCGAGAAGGCGGCGTTCGCGGCGCAGCCGGATTACGGCTACAAGCCGGGCAAGTGAGGGGAATTCCCCCTCACCCTTCCCACGCCTGACGGCGCGGGTCCCCTCCCTCTCCCGGGACGGGAGAGGGGAGACGGAGGGACGGTATGGAAAGCGTCTTCGGGATCGCCGTCGACGGCATCGCCTATGGGATGATCCTCTTCATCATCTCGGTCGGGCTGTCGGTGACGCTGGGGCTGATGCGGGTGGTCAATCTGGCCCATGGCGCCTTCGCCATGGTCGGCGGCTATGTCGCCTCCTACGCCGCCCAGGTCGCCGGCCTGCCCTATGCCGCCGCCCTGGTGGTCGCGGTGGCGCTGACCGTGCTGGCGACCCTGCCGCTGGAGCGGCTGCTCTACCGCCGCATCTACGGGGCGGCCAACGAGCTGTCGCAGGTGCTGCTCACCATCGGGCTGACCTTCGTCATCGTCGCCGGCATCAACTCCCTGTTCGGACCGACGCTGAAGCGCATCCCGCTGCCGGAGCTGCTGACCGGCACGGTGGCGCTGGGACCGAAGGCGATCCCGGCCCACCGCGCCTTCGTCATCGGCGCGGGAGCGGCGACCCTGCTCGGGCTGTGGTGGCTGCTGGAGCGCACCGATTTCGGCATCCGGCTGCGCGCGGCGGTCGATGACCCGGCGATGGCGGCGGCGCTCGGCATCCGCACCGAGCGGCTCTATCTGGCGACCTTCGCGCTCGGCACCGGGCTGGCGGCGCTGGGCGGCGTTCTGGGGGCGGAGCTGCTGCCGCTGGAGCCCTATTACGCCATCCGCTACATCGTGCTGTTCCTGGCGGTTGTGGCGGTCGGCGGGGCCGGCAGCATCTTCGGCTCGGCGGCGGCGGCGCTGGCGCTCGGCATCATCGACAGCGCCGGCAAATACCTGATCCCCAATTTCGGCGAGTTCTTCTTCTACGCCGCCCTGATCCTGATCCTGTTCCGCTGGCCCCACGGCTTCTTCAAAGGGAGGACGGCATGACGAGCGTCGCCGAGCGAGACGGCAAGGGCGGGCCGACGAGCGGAACCGGACCTGTCGTGCCGGCCAGGCGCCGCGACCTCGACTGGATCGGCGTTCCGCTGATCGCGGCGGCCGGGCTGGCCGCCTATTGGCTGCTGCCGGAGGATCTGGCGCTGCTGACCCGCATCGCCGCCTCGGCGCTGTTCGTGCTGTCGCTCGATCTCGTGCTCGGCTATGGCGGCATCGCCACGCTGGGGCAGGCGGCGATGTTCGGCACCGGCGCCTACGCCGCCGGCATCGCCGCGGTCAACTGGATCGACGATCCCTTCGCCCTGCTGGCGGTCGGCGGGCTGGCCGGCGGGCTGATCGCGCTGGCCACCGGGGCGCTCATCCTGCACGCGCGCGGGCTGACCCTGCTGATGCTGACCATCGCGGTCGGGCAGATCGTGCAGGAGGTCGCCAACAAGGCGCGTGACTGGACCGGCGGCAGCGACGGCCTGTCGGGCATCGACCCGGCGCCGGTGTTCGGCCTGTTCCGTTTCGACATGTTCGGCCACACCGCCTATCTGTTCGCGCTGGCGGTGCTGGTCGCCGGGCTGGTGGTGGCGCGGCGGATCGTGCGCTCGCCCTTCGGGCTGGCCTGCCGCGGGGTTGGCGAGGATCCGCTGCGGATCTCCGCCATCGGCGGCTCGCCGAAGGCCTATCTGGTGGCGCTCTATGGCGTGGCCGGGGTGTTCGCCGGGGTGGCCGGCGCCCTGACCGCGGTGACCAGCGGCATCGTCGGGCTGGACAGCGCCGGCTTCTCCTGGTCGGCGGAGGCGCTGGTGATGCTGGTGCTGGGCGGCACCGGGCGGCTCTATGGCGCGGTGATCGGCACGGTGGCCTTCATGGGCGTGCATCATGTCCTGGCCGCCAACGATCCCTATCACTGGATGGCCTTCATCGGCCTGTTCCTGATCGGCATCGTCCTGTTCCTGCCCGGCGGCATCGCCTCGGGGGTGGAGCGGCTGGGCGGTCTGCTGCGGCGGAGGGAGGACCGGGCATGACCAGGCTTCTTGAGGTCGAGGGGTTGACCAAGAATTTCGGCGGCCTCCAGGTGTCGGCCGACATCTCCATGACCCTGAAGGCGGGCGACCGTTGCGCCCTGATCGGGCCGAACGGGGCGGGCAAGACCACCTTCGTCAACCTCGTCACCGGGGTGATCCCGCCCAGCGCCGGCACCATCCGGCTGGACGGGCGCGACGTCACCCGGCTGTCGGCGGCGGAGCGGGTGCGGCTGGGGCTGATCCGCAGCTTCCAGGTGGCGCGGCTGTTCAAGTCGATGACGGTGCGCGAGCATCTGGAGCTGGCCGTGCTCCAGCGCGACCGCCGCACCTTCCGCCTGTTCGCCTCGGTCGCCAAGGTCGCCGGGCTGGCCGACGAGGTGGCGGGATTGCTGGAGACCATGGGGCTGACGCAGGTGGCGCACACGGCGGTCGGCTCGCTGGCCTACGGGCAGCAGCGGCTGCTGGAGATCGCGCTGGCGCTCGCCATGAAGCCGAAGGTGCTGATCCTCGACGAGCCGGCGGCCGGCGTGCCCCATTCGGAAAGCCAGCGCATCCTCGACGCCATCGACCGCCTGCCCAAGGATCTGGCGGTGCTGATGATCGAGCATGACATGGACCTCGTCTTCCGCTTCGCCAGATCGATCATCGTGCTGGCGCAGGGGCGGCTGCTGTGCAGCGGCACCGCCGAGGAGATCGTCGCCGACCCGCGCGTGCGCGAGGTCTATCTGGGGAGCCGCGCCAATGCCCACCACTGAACCGGCCGGACGCCTGGAGGTCGCGGATCTGCGCGCCGGCCATGGCAGGACGCTGATCCTGGACGGTGTGTCGTTCAGCGTTCCGGCGGGCGGGCGGCTGGCCCTGCTCGGCCGCAACGGCGTCGGCAAGACGACGACGCTGGCCACCCTGGTCGGCCAGACCACCCGCCATGGCGGCTCGATCCGGCTCGACGGGGTGGAGCTCGGCGGGCTGAGCAGCTCCAGCCGGGCGGCGGCCGGGCTGGGCTATGTGCCGCAGACCCGCGACATCTTCAAATCGCTGACGGTGGAGGAGAATCTCGTCACCGGGCTGAAGGGGCGCCCGCGTTCGGCGCTGGCCGAGGCCTATGAGCTGTTCCCCCGGCTGGCCGAGCGGCGGCGCAACGGCGGCGGCGAGCTGTCGGGCGGCGAGCAGCAGATGCTGTCGGTCGCCCGCGCCCTGCTGGGCAAGCCGACGGTTCTGCTGCTGGACGAACCGCTGGAGGGGCTGGCGCCGGTGATCTGCGACATGCTGATGGCGGCGCTGTCGAAACTCGACATGACCGTCATCCTGGTGGAGCAGCAGGTGGACCGGGCGCTGGACTTCGCCGACCGCGTGGTCTTCCTCGACCGTGGCCGGGTTGTCCATGCCGGGCCGGCGGCGCAGGCGAAGGCGGATACGGCTCTGCTGGAACGCCACCTCGGCGTGGCGCTGGCGGCGTAGGGGATTATCCCCGGTGCGCCTCTACCGGAAGGGCGGCGAATAGAGCAGGCCGCCCTGGGTCCAGGGCTTGTTCGGGCCGCGATCCATGCCGTAGGGGATGCCGAGGTTGCGCTCGAAGATCTCGCCGTAATTCCCGACCTGGGCCAGGGCCTGCAAGGCCCAGTCGTCGGGCAGGCCGAGCATGCGGGCGGCGTTGCCGGAATGGCCCAGCATGCGGTGCAGTTCGGGATCGTCGGGGACGCGCCCAGCCTGCACGTCCGCCGAGGTGACGCCCCTCGCGTCGGCCAGCACGATGGCGTGGAGAATCCAGCGGGTGACGTCGTACCAGTTGCGGTCGCCGCGCGCGATATAGGGCGTCAGCGGCTCGCGCGAGATCACGTCCGGATAGATGTAAATCCCCATCCCCGCCTTGCGGTAGCCGGCCAGCGAGGTGACCAGAACCGTGCGGTCGGTGGTCAGCAGGTCGCATTCATGGGCGAGGAAGGCCTGCAACGCCTCGTCCAGCGTCTGGAAGGTGCGCATCGTCCAGGGCAGGTCGGACTTGCGGATATGGTCCTCCAGATTGCGGACGGTGGTGGTGGCGGTCTTGACGCAGACGGTGCGCGGTCCCAGCCGGTCGAGCGGGGGCGGCGGCGTGCCGTCGCTGTGGATGGCGAAGCCCTGGCCGTCATGCAGCAGCGGCATCAGGAATTCGATGTCGTTGGACAGGTCGCGGCTGAAGGTCCAGGTCGTGGTGGTCAGCGCCACGTCGACCTCGTGCTTCTCCACCGCCTGGAACTCCTGCGGCTTCTCCGGCAGGCGGACGACGCGGATCGCCTGGGCGTTGCCCAGCGTCGCCGCGGCGAAGACCCGGCAGACATCGACCAGGAACCCGTCGAGATGCCCCTGCGGGTCGGAGAAGGAGATGCCGCTGACCCCGCTGCGCAGGCCGCAGATGAGGAAGCCGCGGCCGTGGATGCGCTCCAGCGTGTCGCCGTCCCCGGCCCAGGCCGGTGAGGTCAGTGCCGGCGAAGGCAGCACCGGCGAGGCCGACACCATCGCCAGCAGCACAAGCAACAGCAGCCGCATCCCGACACCCATCCCCTGGCCAGCCCCATCCGCCGCACCCTTGCCGCGGGCGGGGTCAGGCCGCCTGCCCGGCGCGCAGCGTGCCGAGCAGACTATGCAGCGACGCCGCCTCCTCGGCCAGCGTGTTCGCCGTCTCGGTCAGCGAGGCGGCGATGTCGCCGGTGCGCGCCGCCTGGGCGCTGACGCCGTCGATCAGCGCCGCCACCTCGCCGGTGTTGCCGGCGATCACGCCGACGCGGCGGCGGATGTCGGTCGAGGAGTCGGTCTGGCGGGCCACCGCCTCGCCGATCAGCTCCTGCACCTCGTTGATGCGCTCGACCGAGCCGGAGATGCGGGCGAAGGTGCCGACGGTGTCCTGGATGCTGCCGTTGATGGCGCTGACCGAGCTGGCGATCTGCACGGTGGCGTTGGCGGTCTCCTCCGCCAGCTTCTTCACCTCCGCCGCCACCACGGCGAAGCCGCGGCCCGCCACGCCGGCCGCCGCCGCCTCGATGGTGGCGTTCAGCGCCAGCAGCTTGGTCTGGTGGGCGATGCCGGTGATGACGTCGACGATGCGGCGGATCTGCTCGGTGTTCTCGCCAAGCTGGTCGACCACGCCGCGGGCGGCGGTCAGTTCGCCCAGCGTCGAGCCGACGACCTCCGCCGCCTCGCCCGCCAGGCTGGAGACGCTGCCGATGGTGTCCATCAGCGCCTCGGCGCTGTCGTTGCAGGTGCCGGCGTTGCGGTTGCTCTCGGCGACGAAGCTGCCGGCGCTGACCGTGCTGTCGATGGTGCCGGCCGATTGCTGGCGCAGCGCGTCGGCCAGCTCGCGCAGCTGGCCCGACTGGGTGGCGACGCCCGACGCCACCTGATGCACATCCTCCATCAGCTTGCGGGCGAGCGCGGCCGAGCGCATCTGTTCGGTCACGTCGGTCCAGGACAGGGTCTTGCCCAGCACGTTGCCCTGGTCGTCGAACACGGTGTCGACATGGGCCTCCACCGTGGTCTCTCCCACCGTCAGGGTGCGGCGCGGGATCGGCGGGCGGGCGGGATCGGTACAGTCGGCGGTGAAGTCCGGCCCCTGGGCCAGCAGGTCGGGGCCGGTGGGGTCGATGCCGTGCGCCTCGCAGAAGCCGCGGGCGGCGGGGTTGACGAAGCCGACCTGTCCCGCGCCCGTCGGCCCGTCGGTGCGCAGCAGGGCGGTGGGGACCGGGCTCGAATCGACCATCCGCTTCATCAGCAGCACCTGTTCGACGCTGCCGCGCAGATGGCTAAGCGCCGCCGCCATCACCGCCAGCTCGTCGCGGCCGGTGCGGGGCACCTCGATCGACAGGTCGCCGGCGGCGATCTGCTCCATGGCGCGGGCGAATTTGCGCAGGTTGGCGAAGACGGCGACGCGCAGGAGCAGGGCGGCGGCGACGGCGACGGCGAGAGCGAAGCCGCCGACCATCTTGAGGGCGTCGTTGCGCAGCTTCTCCGTCGCGCCGACGAAGTCGGAAACGTCGCGCGAGATCTCCGCCGTCGCCCAGGGCAGGCCGCCATCGCCGGCGATCGCGACGGTGGTGGCGGAAAGCTGGGCGTGGGCCGACGGTTCGCCGCCCTTGGCCTCGAACAGGACGCCGCCCTTGGCGTCGGTGAAGCGGATGTCGGCATCCAGCACCGCCCCCAGGCTGGACAGGGCGGGCAGCGGATCGGTCACCACCTCCAGGAAGCCCAGGACGCGGAAACCGCCGATCGGGACGATCATGCTGAACAGCGGCCGGCCCTGGCCGTCGCGCCACAGCAGGCTGGCGGGGCGGCGCTTGTCGGCGAGATCGCGCGTCTTCAGCGCCTCGAACAGCGGGGCGACGGCGGCGACGCTGTCCTGCTCGCCGCCGGTGATGGCCACCCGCTTCATGTCGGCGTCATAGACGGCGACCGAGACCAGCCGCACCTCGCGGTCGACCACCACCGGGCGGGTGTTGAAATTCTTCAGGGCCAGCGCCGTCTTGGCCGGGTCCTTCTGGGTCACGCTGTCGACCAGGAAGGCGTCGCGGCTCCATTCGTTGGCATGGCCCTGGAGCCATTCCGTATAGTTCTTGCGGATACGGTCGTTGGCCAGCACCCGCAGGGTCGCGGCGGCGCTGCTGTTGAAGGTGGTCAGGGCGAAATCGGTGTAGCGTTGCGACACCCAGGCCTGGCTGGCGATCAGCGCCGCCACCAGAACGCCGACCACCGAGATCATGGCGCGGCGCAGGGTCCAGAAGCGGTAACGGGTGCCGGCATCGTCAGGGGCGCCGCCGGCTCCGCCCGTTTCCGTGCCGTTCGCTCCGGTTGCGCCCACAATCGCCGCGATTGCCTTCATGCCCAAACCCCCTGCCGCCATAAAACGGTTTCACGGATTGCTACGCGCACATCGTCGCAGGGCCCTTTGAACGATTTAGCGTCTAATTGTGAACAGCTCGTGTCTTTTCTTTCATATTTGAGACAAGCTGAAGGCTTTCCGGTAAAGGATCCGCCGGTCTTGCCGGCGATTTGGCGGTTCGTGACCTGTTTTTGGAGAGTTTTTAAAGACCTTGAGCAACCGCATGTGGCGGTTTGATTTCAAAAGAGGCTGACCACCGGCGCGGATGCATAAAAATCGGGCCACGGGAACCGGCGAAAAATTTTTCGCGATTTCCGTGGCCCAGGTTGCCGAGCGCGTGGCCGCCGCGAGACTGAAGCGACGGGGGAGTTTGCCCGGGGTTGGGTGTGTCGCTCTCTCCTGCCCGGGGTTGGGTGTGTCGCTCTCTCCTGCCCGGGAGAGGGCGCGTTCATCCGTCCTGTGTCACATCTCCGGCGAACAGGTAGCCGGTGCCATGGACGGTCACCAGCAGCCGGGGGTCGGCGGGGTCGGTCTCGATCAGGCGGCGCAGGCGGCGGACCAGGCTGTCGATCGTGCGGTCGGTGGCGTCGGTCTTGCGCCGGGTCGTCGCCGTCAGCAGATAGTCGCGGTTCATCACCCGGCCCGGATTGCAGACGAAGGTCGACAGCAGTTCGAACTCCGCCCCCGTGAGGCGCACCGGCCGCCCTTGCGGGTCGGTCAGGCGCATGCGGTCCAGCCACAGGGTCCAGCCGGAAAAGCAGCGGCGGCGGTCGTCGCGCTGGTCGCCCGGCGCCTTCAGCCGGCGCAGCAGGTTGCGCACCCGTGCCAGGATCTCGCGCGGTTCGAAGGGCTTGGCGATATAATCGTCGGCCCCCATTTCCAGCCCGATGATGCGGTCCAGCTTCTCCGCCCGGCTGCTGACCAGGATGATGCCGATCTCCGACGCCGCGCGCAGTTCGCGGGTCAGGGTCAGCCCGTCCTGGCGCGGCAGCCGGATGTCGAGCAGCACCAGATCGACCGTGGCCGCCGCCAGCAGGTCCTTCAGCTCCTCGGCGCTGCGGGCCAGCAGGATGTCGAAGCCCTCATCCGTCAGGTAGGACTTCAGCGTCTCGCGCGTCACCGCGTCGTCGTCGGTGATGGCAATGGTCGCCGGCATGGCCCTCTTATCCGCTTCCTGCCGCCTTGCCGCCTCAATGTTCCAGGATCTGGCCCAGGAACTGGCGGGTGCGTTCGCTTTTCGGGTTCTCGAAGAATTCGGCCGGCGACCCGCTCTCGATGATCGAGCCCTCGGCCATGAAGACAATAGAGTCGGCGACCTGCCGGGCGAAGCCCATTTCGTGGGTGACGCAGACCATGGTCATGCCCTCGCCGGCCAGCTCGGTCATGACATCCAGCACCTCCTTGACCATTTCGGGGTCGAGTGCCGAGGTCGGCTCGTCGAACAGCATGATCTCCGGCCGCATGCACAGCGCGCGGGCGATGGCGACGCGCTGCTGCTGGCCGCCGGACAGCTGGCCGGGGAATTTGTGGGCTTGGTCGGGGATGCGCACCCGTTTCAGATACATCATGGCGATCTCCTCGATCTCGGACTTCGCCATGCCGCGCACCCAGATCGGGGCCAGCGTCAGGTTCTGCAACACGGTTAGGTGCGGGAACAGGTTGAAGTTCTGGAACACCATGCCGACCTTGCGGCGGATCTTCTCCACCGCCTTCACGTCGTCGGTCAGCTCGATGCCGTCGACGATGATGTGGCCGGTCTGGTGCGCCTCGAGCCGGTTGATGCAGCGGATCATCGTCGACTTGCCCGAGCCGGACGGGCCGCAGACGACGACCTTCTCGCCCTTGCCGATGCTGATGCTGACGTCGCGCAGCGCGTGGTAGCTGGCGTACCACTTGCCGACCTTGCGGAGTTCGATGATGGCGTTCGCGGTCATGGGGCGTTCTCCGGAGCCGGTCAGCGGCGGGTGTAGCGGTTGGCCAGACGCTCCAGCCACTGGCTGTAGCGCGACATGCTGAAGCAGAAGATCCAGAACATCAGCCCGGCGAAGACATAGACCTCGGCGAAATAGGGGCGCCATTCGGGGTCGGTCGTCGCCACGGTGGCGGCGGTCAGCAGGTCGTAGAGGCCGACGATGGTGACCAGCGAGGTGTCCTTGAAGGCGCTGATGAACTGGTTGACGATCGGTGGGATGACGATGCGCAACGCCTGGGGCAGGACGATCAGCATCGTCTTCTGCCAGTATGACAGGCCGAGCGCGTCGGCGGCCTCGTACTGGCCCTTGGGGATCGCCTGCAAGCCGCCGCGCACGGCCTCGGCCAGATAGGCGGCGGTGAAGAGCGTCATCCCGGCCAGCGCCCGCAGCAGCTTGTCGACCGTGACGCCTTCCGGCAGGAACAGCGGGAACATCACCGACGCCATGAACAGCACGCTGACCAGCGGCACGCCGCGCATCGTCTCGATGAAGCCGACGCAGAAGGTGCGGATGGCGGGCAGCGCGGACTGGCGGCCGAGCGCCAGCAGGATCGACAGCGGGAAGGCGAGCGCGATGGAGAAGACCGACAGCATCAGCGTGATCGGCAGCCCGCCCCAGCGGTCGTTGGGCACATAGCCGAGGCCGGCGACGCCGCCCCACATCAGCACGCCCATGCCGACCAGCGTCAGCGCCCAGGCGCCGGCCAGCCAGGGCCGCCAGAAGGCGCGCACGCCGCTGGCGCCCAGCATCGCCACGAACAGGGCGCAGGCCAGGAAGGGGCGCCACTGCTCGTCATAGGGGTAGGTGCCGAAGAAGATCAGCCGGTGCTTGACCACGATCACCGACCAGCAGGCGCCGGCCGCCTCGCGGCAGGCCTCCGAGCCGCCGGACCAGCTGGCGTTCAGCAGCAGCCAGTTCGCCATCGGCGGCACCACCAGCCACAGGAGCGCGAGGCAGGCGAGGCTGAGCGCCGTGTTCAGCGGCGTGTTGAACAGGTTGTTGCGTGTCCAGCTGATGGGCGCCCAGCCGAAGGGCTTCAGCGCCGTCATGCCGTTGGCCTGCGGCGGTGTGGAGGCCTGGCTCGGCTCCTCCTCGTAGGAGGCGGCCCAATGGGCGGGAGGAACGGGAGCGGTGGGGATGGGGCCGCTGGGATTGGGGGCCGGATCGGCCGGGGAGTGCTTGATCATCGGGTCCCTCATCGCGTCACCAGGGCCACACGGCGGTTGTACCAGTTCATGAAGCCGGAGATCGCGAGGCTGATGACGAGATAGACCAGCATCATCATCGCCACCGCCTCCACCACCTGCCCGGTCTGGTTGGCCGAGGTGTTGGAGACGCTGACCAGATCGGGGTAGCCGATGGCGACGGCCAGCGAGCTGTTCTTGGCCAGGTTCAGATATTGGCTGGTCAGCGGCGGCACGATGACGCGCAGCGCCTGCGGCAGGATGATCAGGCGCAGGATCCTGCCCGGCGACAGGCCGAGCGCCAGCCCGGCCTCGGTCTGGCCATGCGGCACGGCGAGGATGCCGGAGCGCACGATCTCGGCGATGAAGCCGGCGGTGTAGACCGACAGGCCGATCAGCAGTGCTGTGAATTCCGGGGTGACCGAGCCACCGCCCTCGAAATTGAAGCCGGCCAGGGCCGGAACATCGAAGGCGAGCGGCGCGCCGGTGGCGATGAACGCCGCGGCCGGCGGCAGCAGCACCGCGGCGATGGCGATCGGCAGGGTGGGGAAGGGCCTGCCGGTGGCCTCGCGGTGGCGGCGGCCGTGGCGGACGACGGCGAAGGCGGCGGCGATGCCGGCCAGCAGCGCCAGCAGGACCCAGCCATGGCCGGCATGCTCGACCAGCACCGGGAACTTCATGCCGCGGTTGCTGAGGAAGATGCCGGGCAGGATCTCCAGCGCCTCGCGCGGGCTGGGCAGCCGGTTCATGACGGTGTACCAGACCACCAGCTGGAGCAGCAGCGGCACGTTGCGCACCGTCTCGACATAGAGGGTGGCGAAGCGGTTCACCATCCAGTTCGACGACAGCCGCCCGACGCCGATCAGCACGCCCAGCACGGTGGCCAGCGCGACGCCGGCGGCCGACACCGCCAGCGTGTTCAAGAGGCCGACGGCCAGCGCCTTCAGATAGGTGTCCGACGCGGAATAGGACAGCAGGCTCTCGCCGATCTCGAAGCCGGCCTCGCGATGCAGGAAGCCGAAGCCGGTGGCGACGCCGCGGGTGGCGAGGTTGGTCAGCGTGTTGGAGACGAGATACCAGGCGACGGCGAGGGCGCAGGCCAGGAACAGAGCCTGATACAGCCACCCCCGCACGCGCGCGGAGTTCAGCGCCTGGACCGGGTTTGTCATGGTGTTGCTCCGTGCGGGGGGGGAAATGCCCTCTCTTCCCCCGGAGGAGGAAGAGAGGGCGGGCGCCCTTACTTCATCGGCGGGGCGTACATCAGGCCGCCTTCGGTGTAGAGGGCGTTCTGGCCGCGCGGCATCTTCAGCTTGGAGCCGGCGCCGACATTGCGCTCGTAGCTCTGGGCGTAGTTGCCGACCTGCTTGATGATGTTGAACGCCCAGTTCTCCTCGACGCCCAGCGCCTTGCCGTTGCCGGCGGTGACGCCGAGCAGGCGCTTCACATCCGGGTCGGGAGAGGTCAGGGCGGCGTCCACCGTCTCCGACGTCAGGCCCTTCTCCTCGGCCTGGACCATGGCGTAGAAGGCCCAGGTCACCAGATTGGTCCATTCCTCGTCGCCCTGGCGGATGGCCGGCGACAGCGGCTCCTTGGAGATCAGCTCGGGCAGGATGACGTAGTCGGCCGGGTTCGGCACCTCGGCGGCGCGGATGGCGGCCAGCTGCGAGGCGTCGGAGGTCAGGGCGTCGCAGCGGCCGGCGAAGAAGGCCTTGTTCAGCTCCTCGTTCTTCTCGATGACGACCGGCTTGAAGGTCATCTTGTTGGCGCGGAAGTAATCCGACACGTTCTGTTCAGTGGTGGTGCCGGGCAGGACGCAGACGGTGGCGCCGTTCAGCTGCTTGGCGCTCTTCAGCCCCAGCTTGGCCGAGACCATGAAGCCCTGGCCGTCATAATAGTTGGTCGGCGCGAAGTTCAGGCCGTTGGCGGTGTCGCGGGTCAGGGTGCGGGTGGTGTTGCGGGCGAGGATGTCGATCTCGCCGGACTGCAAGGCCGGCAGGCGCTGCTGCGCCGACAGCGGGGTGTACTTCACCTTCTCGGCATCGCCGAAGACGGCGGCGGCGACGGCGCGGCACATGTCGACGTCCAGGCCCGACCACTTGCCCTTGTCGTCCGGGGCGGAGAAGCCGTAGAGGCCCAGATTGACGCCGCACTGGACATAACCCTTCTGCTTCACGCCGTCGAAAGTGGCGCCGGCCTCGGCCGTGCCCGACAGGGCGCCGGACAGGGCGAAAGCGGAGACGGACAGGGTGGCCGCGATGGCGAGGGCGCGCAGGCCGGACTTCGAGGGGCCGGATGTCATGGTGCGGGACTTCACGGGGCGGGACTCCTTCAGCCTTGTTCGTTTTGAGGGCACTGGGCCAGGGGCGTCGGGGTTGGGAGGCGCCGGCCGCTTGCGTGGCCCTACAATTGCTCTGTCGATTGAACAAAGTGCCCGCCCGGCATGAACGGTTGTGGTGAAGATGTGAACAGCTTTGGACAAATCCGCCGGACGCCGGTAATGGCTTTTCCATCGCCTTGGGCCGAACTATCTGTGATCCTGCCGGTTGCGGCGGGGACCGGTCGGCGATAGCGGGAGGGTGTCTTATGGCGACGCTGAAGGAGTTCGAGGAGGCGCTGAAGGCGGCGGGCAATACCGCCGCGCTGGAGATCCTGGACTCCCTGAGGGCGAGGGATCGCGCGCAACGCTCGGTCCGCCCGGCCCGGCGCCTGACCGGGCGCAAGATGACGCCGGAACTGGCCGGCGAAATCCTGCATCTGCACGAGACCACCAACATGACCCAGCAGGAGATCGCCTTCCAGCTGGGCGTCAACCAGGGGCGGGTGAACGAGGTCATCAAGCGCCGCAAATGGCTGACCGACGATCCCGACGCCCCGGAGGCCCAGGACCGCGACAAGGCCAAGCAGCGCGCCAAGGAGGGCGTCGGCGTCGCCCCGCGCCGGCCGTCGCGGAGGAAGGCGGCGCAGGCGGAGCCGGCCCCCGCCGATGCGCAGCCGGAGGAGCCGGCCACCGAGGGAGGCGCGCAAGCCGCAGTCCCCGATGCCCCGATCCCCGACTCTCCGGTTGCCGCCGCGCCGGTCTCCGATTTCGTGGCCGTCGCGCAAGCCGAGCCGCAGCAGGCGCCGGAGCCCGCCGCCGAACCGCCGCTGACCATGCCGCTGGAGGGGCTGGCCGTCGAGACCGTGCCGGCTGGGCAGCTGGAACCGACCGGTGACAAGGCGAAGGACAAGCCGCAGGCGAAGGCTCCGCCCCGCAAGCGGGGCAAGGCGGCGGACGCACCGGCGCAGCTGCTGTTCAAGGATCTGCTGTAGAGCTCCGCCACAGGCCGCCGTCCGGGGCCGGGCTTTCCGCCCGCCGGAATCCTCCCCGCCCCCGCTGGTCCCTGGCCCGCCGCCGCGCCATCATGACCCGCTACCGACACCCGAAGGGAAACCCGGCGCGATGAAGCAAGTGATGTTCGTGGAACTCGGCATGGGGGTGGATCTGCATGGTCAGGACGTGACCAAGGCCGCCGTCCGCGCCGTGCGCAACGCGATCGAGCGCAACTCCATGCCGGGCATGCGCGCCCTGGTGGACGGCGACACCGGCAGGATGCAGGTGCGCGTCCACCTTGCGGTGCCAGCCGACGCCGACCGCCTCGACCATGAGGCGGTGAAGGCCGTCTTCCCCTATGGCGCCGTCAGCATCCAGGTCACCAGCGGCGGCATGCTGGCGCCGAGCGGCATCTTCCTGGCCGACAAGAACGACCGCAACGAGCAGATCTACGTCGTCAACGCCGCGGTCGAGGTCGGCATCTGACACCGGCCAGCGGGACCGGCCAGCGGGACCGGTCAGCCGGCGCGGATGCCGCCGATGAAGCGGTCCATCTGGCGGGTCAGCTCGTCGGACTGCATCAGCAGGTCGGAGGCCGCCTCCTCGACCTGGGCGGCGCCGTTGCCGGTGTCGCCGGCCATCTTCTGAAGACCCTGGACGCGGTTGACGACCTCCTGCGCGCCGCTGGCCGCCTGCTGGACGTTGCGGGCGATCTCGCGGGTGGCCGCCCCCTGCTCCTCGACCGCCGAGGCGATGGTGGTGGCGGTCTCGTTGATGCCGCTGATGGTGCCGCTGATGTCCTCGATGGCGGACACCACCGCGCGCGTCGCCGACTGGATGGTGCCGATCTGGGCGCTGATCTCCTCCGTCGCCTTGGCCGTCTGCCCGGCCAGGCTCTTGACCTCGCCGGCGACGACGGCGAAGCCCTTTCCGGCCTCGCCGGCGCGGGCGGCCTCGATGGTGGCGTTCAATGCCAACAGGTTGGTCTGGCTGGCGATGGCGTTGATCAGGTTGACCACGTCGCCGATCCTGGCGGCGGCGGTGGTCAGGCCGGCGACGATCTCCGAGGTGCGGCGGGTGTCGTCGACCGCCTTCTGGCTCATGCCGGTGGAACGGCTGACCTCGGCGCTGATCGCCTGGATCGAGGAGGCGAGCTGCTCCGCCGCCGCCGCGACGATCTGGACACCGCCGCCGGCATCCGACGCGGCGCGCAGGGTATGGTCGGACTGGTCGGTCGCGTTGCTGGCGATGTTGGAGAGCAGCGATGAGGTCGAGCGCAGCTGCGAGGCCTGGACGTTCACGCTGTCGACGATGGTCTTGATCTCGGACTCGAAGCTGTTGGCCAGATCCAGCATGCCGCGGCGCCGTTCGGCGGCGGCCTGTTCGGCGGCCTGCTCGTTCTCGCGCCGCAGGGTCTCCATGGCGATGCCATTGTCCTTGAACACCTGTACCGCCTGGGCCATGGCGCCGATCTCGTCCCGGCGGTCGGCGCCGGCGATGCTCACCGAATGGTTGCCGTCGGCCAGCAGGCGCATGGCGGCGCCCAGCGCGGCGATCGGCCGGGTGATCGCCTTGCCCAGCAGGATCGACGCCGCCAGCATCAGGGCGATCACCCCGGCGATGACGATCAGCGAATGCTGCAACTTGTTCCAGAAGGCCAGATCAACGTCATCGACATAGACGCCGGACGCGATGACCCAGTTCCACGGCGTGAAGGGCGCGTCGTAGGAGATCTTCTCGAACACCTCGCTGCCGCCGCCGGGCTTGGTGAAGCGGTAGGTGGTATAACCGCCGCCGGCCTGCGCGTTGGCGATCTGGTGACGCAGGAAGGCGAAGCCGTCCACATCCTTCTCGTCCAGCCGCATCTGGCCTTCCAGCTCCTTGCGCGTGCCGTGGACTTCGGTGGTGCCATTCGTGTTGTATACGAAGAAATAATCGCCCTTGCCGAAGCGCATGGCGCGGATCGTGTTCTTTGTCCGCGCCTTCGCCTCGTCCATGGACATGGCGCCGCGGGTGGCTTCCTGATTGTAGTGGTTCGCAATACTGACCGCCGTTTCGACGATGTTGCGGATCGCCTGTTTGCGGTCTTCCGTCATCACGCTCTTGAGCTGGGCAGTGTTGTAGAGAACAATCGCGACGGCGCCGCAAAGCGCAAGCACCACGAGCGCCATTATCTTCTTTGTGATGCTTAGGTTGTTGAGCATCTGAAAAATCCCTTCCACGACAATCCCATTGGCGCCGTGTCCTATGAATTCAGCGCCCGCCTATATCCCTTTTGGCATAATTGAAAGAGTGTTCAAGGAAAATCGCGTGGCGCGATGCAGGCCGCATAAGCGTCAAATCAAGCGAGTGGCATGGAAATTCCACATACCGGAAAGCGAAGGCCGAAATCCGGGAAATGATTACGCGCCGCGCATCCGCAGCGGCGACAGGCCGAACCAGCGGCGGAACGCCCGGCTGAAAGCGCTGACCTCCGAATAGCCCAGCAGCGCGCCGATGTCGGCGATGGGGACATGGCGCTGGCGGATATAGACCGCGGCCAGATCGCGCCGCACCCCCTCCACCAGATCGGAGAAGCTGAGCCCCTCGTCGGCCAGCCGGCGTTGCAGGGTCCAGCGGGCGATGCCCAGCCGGTCGGCGATGTCTTCGACGAAGGGCGGGCCTTCCGGCAACCGCGCCCGCACCTCCGCCTTGACGCGGTCGAGCAGGGGCGGCGTGCCGGTGTCGTGGGCGATGTCGATCAGCGTGCCGCACAGCGCGGTCAGCCGCGCCATGTCGCCGCCGGGCATGCGGCGGTCCAGGTGGCGGTCGCGCAGCAGGATGGCGTTGGTGCGCTGGCCGAAATGGGCGGGGGCGTCGAACAGCGCCTCGTGCTGGCGCCAGCCCTCGGGCTTGGGATGTTCGAAATGCACCTCCTCCGGCATCCAGGTCGGGCCGAGGCAGGCGCGCACCACATTGGCGAACATGCCCATGGTGAGTTCGGCATCCTGCCGCCGTTCGACGATGCGGCCGTCGAGGATGCGGTATTCCAGCCGCAACAGCTCGCCGTCACGGACGAAACGGGTTTCCGTCGCCTGCTGGTGGAAGGGGAACAGCCGGGCGAGATGGTCGAGCGCCGATCCCAGCGTCGGCGCCGCCAGCGCGATGGACCCGATCAGACCCAGCATCTCCGGCTGGAACTGGCGTCCGAACATCAGGCCGAAATTGTCGTTGCCGGTCTCCGCCGCCGCCACCTCCATCATCGCCACATAGGCGCGGAGGTCGAGCGCCACCGTGGGCTGGCCCAGCGCCCGCTCCTCCACACCGACGCGGTGGAACACCTGATCGGGGCAGCCGCCCTGCGCGGCGATGAAGCCGGATACCCCGGACGCCGCCGCGGCCAGGATGTTGTGTTGCACAGAGTTTGGGCGCTGGTCGCCGGTTTGCCCAATCGTTGGTCGGTGCGGCCTCATGACACAGCCCCTCGCAGCCGTTTTGCCGCAACGCAGCAAACATCGTGCCGGAAATCAGGCTGCCAGAGACCATTCGCCCTGGAAATTATACGATAGGTCTACGAATGGAGGGCGCCGGCCGTTCAGTTGTTGCGGCCGAAATCCGATCCGCGCGCCGGCTCCTTGAAATAGAACATGTCGCGGTCGAAGGTGACGTCGGTGCGCGGGTTCAGCAGGGCGACCTCGGTGGTCAGGCCCTGGGCGTCCAGCACGCGCCATTTGCGCAGCTGGAACGGACGGTCCTCGAACACCAGGGTCAGGGTGCCCTTGCCGGGATCCTTGGTCTCCAGCAGGCTGACCTCGATCACGCCGGGCGACTGGAACACCTCGGTGACGGTGACGTCGCCAGACAGCCTGATGTCGCTGCGCAGGATGAAGTCGGCGAGCGTCGAGCCGATGGGGGCGCTCGATTGCTGGCGCATCTCGCCGTCCCAATAGAAGACGAAGCTGCCGTCGGCGACGATGAAATCCTTCAGCGGCCGGTCATATTCCAGCCGCATCCGGCCGGGCCGCCAGAGCGAGAAGGTGCCGGTCGCCTGCCGGCCGTTCGGCGCCACCTGGAGGAACTTGGATTGCAGGGTGGTGATGCCGTTCAGATAGGCCTCCACCTTGGCGACGACGGCCTGGTCCTGCGCCGACAGCGAGACGGGGGTGGCCGGGGCGGCGATGGCGGACGGGGCGAACGCGGCCGGCAGCAGCAGAAGGGCGGCGGCCAGCAGGGCGGCGGAAAGGCGGCGAGGCACGGTGGTCATCCTTGGTCGTCTTGGCCCGAATGGCTTGAGCGGGCGATGAGGCGGACATAAGGCGTCCGCCCCCCGCTGCCAAGGATCACCGGTGCCGGGGCGAAGCGATTGCCTCGAAGGGGGACATCCGGAGCGGCCCGATCAGAGAGGCTGCCCGCGGATCATCCGCGGCAGGTCGCCGACCACGCCCATGGCGTGCTTCATGAGGAAGCGCTTGACCGGCGGCAGCCGGTTGATCACCGCCATGCCCAGGTGGCGCGCCAGCTTGACCGGCGGGATGCTGTTGGAGAACAGATGGACCAGACCGTCGCACACCGCCGCCAGCAGCACGGTGTCGAAGCGGCGCCAGCGCTGGAAGCGGGCCAGCGCCTCCGGCCCGCCGACGTCGAGGCCGAGGCGGTGGGCGTCCACCACCACCTCCGCCAGGGCCGCGACGTCGCGCATGCCCAGATTAAGCCCCTGGCCGGCGATCGGATGGATGGCGTGCGCCGCCTCGCCGACCAGGGCCAGCCGGTCGGCGATGAAGCGGTCGGCCAGCAGCACCGACAGCGGCCACGCCTCCCGCTTGGTCAGCAGCGTGATCTCGCCGAGATAGCCGCCGGAGCGCCGCTGCAACTCATCGATGAACTGGTCGTCGGGCAGCTTCAGATAGCTGTCGACCAGCGCGGCCTTCTCGCTCCACACGATGGAACAGCGGTTGTCGGTCATCGGCAGGACGGCGAAGGGGCCGTTGGGCAGGAAATGCTCGACCGCGACGCCCTTGTGCGGTTCCGTGTGGCGGATGGTGCAGATGATGGCGCTCTGGTCGTAGGACCAGCGCCGCACCCTGATGCCGGCGCTGTCGCGCGCCATCGACCGCCGCCCGTCGGCGCCGACCAGCAGCCGGCCGCGCACGGTGCGCCCATCGGCGAGCCGGACCGCGACGCCGGAGCGGTCGCGCTCCACCGTCACCGCCTTGGCCGGCGCCAGATGGACCAGTCCCGGCAGCTCGGCCGCGCGGGCGAACAGGGCGCGGCGGATGTCCTTGTTGTCGAGGATCCAGCCGAAGGGCAGGTGCTTGCCCTCCATCGCCAGCTCGGTGTGGTCGTAATGGATGAACAGCGGCGAGAACTGGTCGGCGATGCGGATGTCCAGCATCGGCCCGGCCTGATCGGCCATGTGGTGCCAGACGCCCGCCGCCTCCAGCACCATCTTGGAGGCGTAGGAGATCGCCGTGGTGCGGATGTCGAACTCGCGGTCGCCCATGCGTTCGGGGCTGTCCTGGTCGATGCAGACCACCGGCACGCCGGCGCTGGCCAGCGCCGCCGCCATGGTCAGCCCGGCCAGACCGCCGCCCAGCACCACGACCTCGGTGGTGATGTCGCCGCCCTGCGGGGGGACGGTCGCTTTGCCCGATTCGGTGCCCGGTACGGCCATGATGCTCGCTGTCCTCTCGCCTTAGGCTGCATGTGCGCCGATCGCCGGCCGGGTCGGGGTCCTGCCCCTCCGCCTTGCCGGCGCCGTCGCGCGTTCAGACAATTGTCGCACGGGCGCGTCCTGTCCAGTGTCCTGTCCGGCATCCGCCCCCTGGTCATCGGTTGCCCGGCCGCCGGGCGGGCTGCCTATGATCGTATTTTAGGCGGATGCCGTTCTTTTAGGCGCCCAATCAACGGGCATAGTCTCATCATCGCAGCATATTTCAACCGGCACGATTCTTGTAACCGTTGATTTTTGCGGCTGACGCGAACAGGCTTGGGCCATCGGCGGGAGGACGGGACGGCTGTCGGGCCGGACTGGAACCGCAACGGGGCGGCCAAGATCTTGCACGCGGCCGGAACAACGCTTTAAGGGGAAGCCACATGAAACTGGTTATGGCCATCATCAAGCCGTTCAAGCTCGACGAAGTGCGCGAGGCGCTGACGTCGCTCGGGATCCAGGGCCTGACCGTCAGCGAGGTCAAGGGCTTCGGCCGGCAGAAGGGCCAGACGGAAATCTACCGCGGCGCCGAATATTCCGTGAGCTTCCTGCCCAAGGTGAAGGTCGAGGTCGCGGTGTCCGACGACCAGTATGAACAGGTGGTCGAGGCGATCCAGAAGGCCGCCAACACCGGCCGCATCGGCGACGGCAAGATCTTCGTGCTGGAGATCGCCCAGGCCGTGCGCATCCGCACCGGCGAGACCAACGCCGAAGCGCTGTAAGGGCGGTACCGTTTCCGATCGGGTCCGCTCCACCGGGCGGGAACGGACCCGGCGGGCGCGCCTCGCGCGCCTGTCTCCCGCCCGCATCTTTTCGCGCCTTCGCCTTTTCGTGCCGGCCGTTCAGCTTCCGCCGGCCGGCCTCCGCCGTGACCGTTCGGCAACCCGTCCACTGTCGCGGGCTCTGGGCGCTTGTGCCCCTTGGGCGGCGCCGATAGGATCGGCCTTCCACAAGACATGGCCGCCGTTCCCGGCCGGGGCGCGGCATCCGGGGTGCGAAGAGGGTTTGCGTCGTCATGGTCTCTGCCGATTTCAGCGTCAACAGCGGTGCCGTCTTCACCGAGGCCATCGGCAACGACCGGCTCGACCTGCTGACCGACTATCCCTTCACCCGGCTGGCCAATCTGCTGGCGCCGATCACCCCGCGCGCCAACGTCTCCCCCATCCTGCTGACGGTGGGCGAGCCGCAGCATGCCCCGCCCGTCCTGCTGGAGGAGACGCTGCGCGCGTCGGCGTCGGGCTGGAACAAATATCCGCCGGTCGGCGGCACGCCGGAGTTCCGCGCCGCCGCCGGCGACTGGCTGACCCGCCGCTACGGCCTGCCGGCCGGTCTGCTGCATGCCGACAGCTCCGTCCTGCCGCTGTCCGGCACGCGCGAGGCGCTGTTCATGCTGGCCCTGCTGGCGGTGCCGGCGCGCAAGGCCGGGCGTCAGCCGGCGGTGCTGATGCCGAACCCCTTCTACGCGCCCTATGAAGGGGCGGCGGTGATGGCGGGGGCCGAGCCGGTGTTCCTGTCGGCCACGCGCGAAACCGGTTTCCTGCCCGACCTCGACGCCCTGGCGCCGGAGCTGCTGGAGCGCACGGCGCTGTTCTACCTCTGCACCCCGGCCAACCCGCAGGGGGCGGCGGCCAGCCCGGCCTATCTCGCCAAGGCGATCGGGCTGGCGCGGCGGTATGGTTTCGTGCTGGCGGTCGACGAATGCTATGCCGAGATCTGGCTGGACGCGCCGCCGGCCGGCGCGCTCCAGGTTGCCGCCGGCCTGCCGCATGACGACGGCAAGCCCTGGGCCAACCTGCTGGTCTTCCACTCCCTGTCCAAGCGGTCGAGCGCCGCCGGCCTGCGCTCCGGCTTCGTCGCCGGCGACCCGGCGCTGATCGGGCGCTTCTCCCGCCTGCGCAGCTATGGCTGCGCCGGCATGCCGTTGCCGATCCAGGCGGCCAGCACCGCGCTGTGGCGCGACGAGGCGCATGTCGAGGAGAACCGGGCCGCCTACCGCGCCAAGTTCGCGGCGGCCGAGGCGGAGCTGGGCGGGCGCTACGGCTACTACCGGCCCGCCGGCGGCTTCTTCCTGTGGCTGGAGGTCGGCGATGGCGAGGAGGCGGCCAAGCGGCTGTGGGCGGAGGGAGCGGTCCGCGTGCTGCCCGGCGCCTATCTGTCGCGCGGCAATCCCGGCGAGCCGAACCCCGGCGACGCCTTCATCCGCGTGGCCCTGGTGCAGGACGCCGACACCGTCGCCCAGGCCTGCGCCGCCATCGTCCGCATTCTCGGCTGACCGGCTCCGGCCGGTCCCAAGTTCCGGTTTTCCAAGTTCCGGTTTCAGATTCTACAGCACGAGGTTTCCATCCCATGGCCCGACCCGCCGGCCCCCCCTCCGCGCGACCCCGGCCCAGCCTGGGACGGACCGCCCCCGGCCCGCGCAAGGGGGGCCCCCGCGACACCGCCAATGAAGCGGGCAAGGACCGCATCCGGCCGGGCCGCGGCCGGCAGGAGAAGCCGCCCTTCTTCTCCCCGGCGATGCGCGCCTTCGTCGTCGCCCGCGCCCGCGAGGCGATGGGATTCGCGCTGGGGCTGTTCGGCCTGCTGCTGATGGTGCTGCTCGGCAGCTACGACCCGCATGACGCCTCGCTGAACTCGATTCCCGCCACCCCGGGGGGGGCGCGCAACCTGTTCGGCACGCCCGGCGCCTATGCCGCCGATCTGCTGATCCAGTCGCTGGGCTGGTCCGCCTTCGTCATCGCCCTGGTGCCGATGTTCTGGGGCTGGCGGCTGGGGGCGCAGCGCAAACTGGGCAACCCGCTGTTCCGCACCGTGCTGGCGCTGTGGGGCGTGTTCCTGGTGTCGATGGCGCTGGCCGGGCTGACCGACGCCTCCACCGATCCGCTGGCTCCGCTGCCCGGCGGCAGCATCGGCCAAGTGCTGCTGCGCGGCGTCGGCAACCTGTTCGGGGCCGAACCGATGGTGGCGACCGCCGCCGCGGTCGGCGGCGGGCTGGTGCTGTTCCTGGCCGCCGGCCTGTCCATCGGCGAATGGATCGCCAGCTTCCGCGCGCTCGGCCGCGGCATGGTGAACGGTGTCCATCTTGTCCGCCGCGGTTTCGGCAGCGGCGTCGATGCCCTGCGCCGCCATGGCCGCAACGCCGCGCAGGCGGCCTCGGTCGCGGTGGACGAGTCGCTGCGCGGCGGCGATCCGTCGAAACGCAACCGCCCGCGCTTCGACGAGGCCGTACAGGTGACCCCGCTTCCCCCGGCCGGCCTCGACGCCGGTCCGGTTCCCCTGTCCGCCGTGCCGGCTGCGGCCGCACCGGCCGCGGCCGACAGGCCGGTGCGCGCCGTCCCCATCGTCGCTCCGCCCAAATCCGCGGCGGCGGAGCGCGAGGCCGCGAAGACCGGCCCGCGCCAGACCCGCCTGCCACTGGGCGAGGGGGAGGGGCCGGCGGGCTATGAACTGCCGCCGCTCGACCTGCTTCAGATGCCGCCCACCGGCATCCGCGGCGAACAGCTGGACGAGGCGGCGCTCCAGCGCAACGCCGGCCAGCTGGAGGGTGTGCTGGGGGATTTCGGCGTGCGCGGGGAGATCCAGAAGGTCCATCCCGGCCCGGTCGTCACCCTGTACGAGCTGGAGCCGGCCCCCGGCACCAAATCCTCGCGCGTCATCGGTCTCGCCGACGACATCGCCCGCTCGATGAGCGCGGTGTCGGTCCGCGTCGCCGTGGTGCCCGGCCGCAACGTCATCGGCGTCGAGCTGCCCAACGCCAAGCGCGAGACCGTGCTGCTGCGCGAGCTGATGGCGGCGGAAGGCTTCGACAAGCATGGCGGCAAGCTGGCGCTGGCGCTGGGCAAGGACATCGGCGGCCAGCCGGTGGTCGCCGACCTCGCCCGCTTCCCCCATCTGCTGGTCGCCGGCACCACCGGGTCGGGCAAGTCGGTAGCGATCAACACGATGATCCTGTCGTTGCTCTACCGGCTGCCGCCGGAGCGCTGCCGCTTCATCATGATCGACCCCAAGATGCTGGAGCTGTCGGTCTATGAGGGCATTCCCCATCTGCTGACGCCGGTGGTCACCGACCCGAAAAAGGCGGTGGTCGCGCTGAAATGGACGGTGCGGGAGATGGAGGACCGCTACCGCAACATGTCCAAGCTGGGCGTGCGCAACATCGAAGGCTACAACGCCCGCCTGCGCGAGGCGCGTGAGGGCGGCGAGTCTCTGACCCGCCGCGTCCAGACCGGCTTCGACCCCGATACCGGCAAGCCGCTGTTCGAGGAGCAGCCGCTCGACCTGACCGAGCTGCCCTACATCGTCGTCATCGTCGACGAGATGGCCGACCTGATGCTGGTCGCCGGCAAGGACATCGAGGCGGCGATCCAGCGTCTGGCGCAGATGGCGCGCGCCGCCGGCATCCATCTGATCATGGCGACCCAGCGCCCGTCGGTCGACGTCATCACCGGCACCATCAAGGCCAACTTCCCGACCCGCATCAGCTTCCAGGTCACCAGCAAGATCGACAGCCGCACCATCCTGGGCGAGCAGGGCGCCGAGCAGCTGCTGGGCCAGGGCGACATGCTCTATATGGCCGGCGGCGGCCGCATCACCCGTGTCCATGGCCCCTTCGTCTCCGACCACGAGGTCGAGCAGATCGTCAGGTTCCTCAAGGCGCAGGGCGAGCCCAACTATGTCGACGCCATCCTGGAGGATGAGGAGGGCGAGGAGTCCTTCGAGGACGGCGGCCTGCCCGGCACCGGCGGCGGCTCCGGCGACGACCTCTACGACAAGGCGGTCGCGGTGGTCTGCCGCGAGCGCAAGGCCTCGACCAGCTTCATCCAGCGCCAGCTTCGCATCGGCTACAACTCCGCCGCCCGGCTGATCGAGCGGATGGAGACCGAGGGGGTGGTCAGCAAGCCCAACCACTCCGGCAAGCGCGAAGTTCTGGCGCGCAACATTGATGAATGAGTGTTTTCGGGTGCCCCGTTGACAGCGATGGGGTGCCGCACCAATATCGGGGGTAGGCGGGCCGGGGACGCCAATTCCCCGGTCCGCCCGCCCGATCTTAGTGCATCAGAAGGTCAAGCAGCCGCTTGACGATCTCCAGCACCAGGATCAGGAGAGTGAGGATCTTCTCCATCCTCCTACCCTCCCTTGGTACGGCGGCGATGGCGGCCCGTCCGCCATCGCGTCCGCCGAGGGACTATGGCCCAGGCGGGCGCACCCGGAAACGGGAATTCCATGCGGTCGTATTCTTTTGTTGATTGCAATCAACGCCGCAGCGGCACCAGCGATCCCAGCAGGAACAGGGCGGCCGCGGCCACCACCACGCTCGGCCCGCCCGGCAGATCCCAGGTCAGCGAAGCCAGGATCCCGGCGATGACCGCCAGGATGCCGAGGACCGAGGCCAGCGCCGCCATGCCTTCCGGTGTGCGGGCGAAGCGGCGGGCGGCGGCTGCCGGGATGATCAGCAGCGAGGTGATCAGCAGGATGCCGACGATCTTCATGGCGATGGCGATCACCAGCGCGATCAGCAGCATGAAGGCCAGCCGCAGGGCATCGACCGGCATGCCTTCCACCCGCGCCAGATCCTCGTCGACCGTCACCGCCAGCAGCCGGCGCCACAGCAGCGCCAACCCGGTCAGCGCCACGGCGCCGCCGCCATAGATCGCCATCAGGTCGCCGTCGGTCACCGACAGGATGTCGCCGAACAGATAGGCCATCAGATCGACGCGCAGCGTCTCCAGGAAGGCCAGCGCCACCAGACCCAGCGACAGCGAGCCATGCGACAGGATGCCGAGCAGCGTGTCGGCCGCGAGATTGCGCCGCCGTTGCAGCGCCACCAGCGCCAGCGCCAGCGCCACGCAGACCACCATCACGCCGACCATCGGATTGACGCCTAGCAGGAAGCCCAGCGTCACCCCCAGCAGGGCGGAATGGGACAGCGTGTCGCCGAAATAGGCCATGCGCCGCCACACCACGAAGGATCCCAGCGGCCCGGCCAGCAGGGCGATGCCGCCGCCGGCCAGCAGGGCGCGGGTCACGAACTCATCCATGGCAGCAATCCCCGTCATGGTCGTGCACGACCTTGCCGTCTTCGGCATGGGCGTGGTCGTGGTGATGGACATAGACGGCGAGGTCGCGGGCATGGCCGCCGAACAGGGCGTGATATTCCGGATGGCGGCTGACATCCTCCGGCCGGCCGGAACAGCAGACATGGCCGTTCAGGCAGATCACCCGGTCGGTGCGCGCCATCACCGTGTGCAGATCGTGGCTGACCAGCAGCACGCCGCAGCCGCGCCGCTGCCGGACCTCGGCGATGCGGTTGAACAGCTCGGCCTGGCCATGGACATCGACCGCCTGGTCGGGCTCGTCCAGCACCAGCAGGTCGGGGTCGCCCAGCAGGGCGCGGGCCAGCAGCACCCGCTGCATCTCGCCGCCGGAAATCGTCTGCACCGCGGACTCGGCCAGCCGCGTCACCCCGGCCTCCTCCAGCGCCGCCGTCACCCGGTCGGCGGTCACCGGCCGCCACAGCGCCAGGAAGCGGCGGACGGTCAGCGGCAGGGTCTGGTCCACCGCCAGCCGTTGCGGCATGTAGCCGACGCGCAGGTTCGGGCGCCGCAGCACCCGTCCGCCATCGGGCGCCACCAGCCCCAGCACGGCGCGCACCAACGTCGTCTTGCCGGCGCCGTTCGGGCCGATCAGCGTCACCACCTCCCCCGGCTGGACGGCGATGCTGACGCGGTCCAGCACGGTGCGGCCGCCGAAACGGACGGTCAGATCCTCGGTCCAGGCGAGCGGGCCGCTGAACAGGGCGGATGGATCCTGGCTTGGCTGGAGGCGGCTTGGCTGGGGTGTTGACATGTTACGTTATAACGTGACACCAAAGTGGAACCGGTTCCCCTATGCGCTGAAACCGGAAGCCTGTCCAGCACGTCAAGAGGATCCCTCCCATGCGCCTTACCGCGCTGTCCACCATGATGACCGCCGCCCTTCTCACCACGGCCGCCGCCTTGCCGGCCCATGCCGAGGCGCCGAAGGTGGTGGTGTCGATCAAGCCGATCCATTCCCTGGTCGCGTCTGTCATGCATGGGGTGGGAGAGCCGGTCCTGCTGGTGCGCGGTGGCGCCTCGCCGCACAGCTATACGATGAAGCCGTCGGACGCGAAGGCGCTGTCGGCCGCCGATCTGGTGGTCTGGGTCGGGCCGGAACTGGAAGGCTTCCTGGAAAAGCCGCTGAAGGCCAACGCGTCCAAGGCGACGCGGTTGACCCTGATGGACCAGAAGGGCCTGACCCTGCTGCAAACCCGCGAGGGCGGCGCCTGGGAGCCGCATGACCATGGGCATGAGGGGCATGACCACAAGGATCATGACCACAAGGATCATGATCATAAGGACCATGACGACGATCACGACGAGCTGAACAGCCACATCTGGCTCGACCCCGCCAATGCCCGCGCCATCGTCACCGCGACGGCGGAGGCGCTGGCCGCGAAGGATCCGGCCGATGCCGAGGCCTACCGCACCAACGCCGACCGTACGCTTCAGATGATCGACGCGCTGGACGCCGAGCTGAAGGCGACGCTGGCGCCGCTGAAGGACAAGCCCTTCGTCGTCTTCCACGACGCCTACCAGTATTTCGAGGCGCGCTATGACCTGTCGGCGGTCGGTTCCATCACCGTCAGCCCGGACCGCCGCCCCTCGGCCAAGCGGCTGTCGGCCATCCGCGCCAAGATCGCCGGGCTGAACGCCGCCTGCGTCTTCGCCGAACCGCAGTTCGAGCCGACGCTGGTCCGCACGGTGGTGGAAGGCACCAAGGCGAAGACCGGCGTGCTCGATCCCGAGGGCGCCGACCTGCCGGAGGGCGAGGCGCTCTATCCCACCCTGATGCGCAACCTCGCCGCATCGCTGCGCGGCTGCCTTGGCGCTTAAGCCACGGCCGGGCCTGTGCTAAACCGCTGGGAGGGCGGGGAAAGCCGGCCGCGGGAGCTGAAAGGGATGGGTGTCATGAAGATCGGTGTCGTCGGGTGCGCGGGGCGCATGGGCCAGATGCTGCTGCGCGAGATCGCGGCGACCGCGGGCTGCACGGTGGCCGGCGGGACCGAGCGGGTGGGGGGCCCGGCTCTGGGCAGGGATCTGGGCGTCCTGGCCGGGATCGACCCGCTGGGCGTGACCGCCATCGACGACCCGGTCGCCCTGTTCGCCGAGGCCGACGCGGTGATCGACTTCACCAGCCCCGACGCGACGGAGCGTCATGCGGCGCTGGCGGCCCAGTCGGAAACCGTGCTGGTCATCGGCACCACCGGCCTGAACCCGTCGCAACAGGCGGCCATCGCCACCGCGGCCACCCACACAGCCATCGTCCAATCGCCCAACATGTCGCTGGGCGTCAATCTGCTGCTGGCGCTGGTGGAGCAGGTGGCGCACGCGCTGGGCGACGATTTCGACATCGACATCCTGGAGATGCACCACCGCCGCAAGGTGGACGCGCCGTCGGGCACGGCACTCGGCCTCGGCCATGCCGCGGCGGCCGGGCGCGGGGTGGCGCTGGAGGATGTCTGGCGGAAGGTGCGCGACGGCCACACCGGCGCCCGGCCACAGGGCGAGATCGGCTTCGCCACGCTGCGCGGCGGCGACGTGATCGGCGACCACACCGTGATGTTCGCCGGTGACGGCGAGCGGATCGAACTGACCCACAAGGCGTCCGGCCGTCAGATCTATGCCAAGGGAGCGGTCCGCGCCGCCCTGTGGGCGCAGGACAAGACGCCGGGCCTCTACAGCATGCGCAACGTGCTGGGCCTCTGAACGGACGGGGCAGGCGGGGCGGGGCTTACACCCCCGTCCCGTCGCGCTCCAGCACCGCCAGGAAGGCCTCGATCACGCGCGGGTCGAAATGCCCGCCCGCTTCGGCGCGCAGCAGGTCCAACACCTCGGCGATGTCCCACGCCTTCTTGTAGGGACGGCGGTGCAGCAGCGCGTCGAACACATCGGCGACGGCGACGATGCGGCCGGCCAGCGGAATGGCGTCGCCGGCCAGCCCGCGCGGATAGCCGCTGCCGTCGAACTTCTCGTGGTGGCTTTCGGCGATCTCCGCCCCCATCGACAGATAACCGCGGCGGTCGCCGTCGCAGGCGTCGCGCAGGATGCTGCCGCCGATGGCGGCATGCTCGCGCATCACCGTCATTTCCGCGTCGTCCAGCCGGCCGGGCTTGCGCAGGATCGAGTCGGGGATGCCGACCTTGCCGACATCGTGCAGCACGCTGGCCAGCCCGATGGTGTCACAGAACCACTCGTCCAACTGGTCGGGGAAATTGTTGCGGGCGTGGAGTTCACGGGCGATCGCGGTGGCCCAGCGGCCCAGCCGCCTGACATGGTCGCCGGTGACCTCGTCCTTGTATTCGGCCAGCTTGCCCAGCGCATGGACGGTCGCGACCTGCGCCTGGTTCAGCCGTTCATAGAGCCGCAGATTGTCGAGCCCGGCCGCCGCCTTGGTGCAGAGAAGCTCCAGCAGCGGCCGGTCGCCATCGGTGAAGGGGCCGCCGATCAGGCAGAGCGCCAGCGGCGCGGCATCGCGGCTGTGCAGCACCGCCACGCCATGCCCCGTCCCGCTCCGCAGGTTCCAGCGCGCCCGGCCGTCGGCGAGCGCCGCCATGACGTCATCCGCCAGGTCCGCCGGCAACTCATCGAGCGCTACCCCGGCCGCCGCCAGGATCGCCGGAGCGCCGTCCCCGCCGATTCCGCACAGCAGGGCGGACCGGGCGTCGGTCGCCAGCGCCGCCGCCCGTGCGACCAGCCCGGCCAGGAACTGCGGGCGCGACCGCAGCCCGGCGAGATGGACGGCGGCCTCCAGCACCCGTTCCAGCCCCTGCCGGCTGCGCTCGATGGTGGCGATGTGCTGGTAGGACCGCAATGCGGCGACGGCGGCGGTGTAGAGTTTCTGCGCCGTCAGCTCGCTCTTGGCCTTGTAGTCGTTGATGTCGTAGCTGTCGATCACCTCCCGTTCGGGCGCCTGTCCCGGCTGGCCGGTGCGCAGGATGATGCGGATGTGGCGGTTGCCCATCTCCTCGCGGATATGGCGGACCAGCTTCAATCCGGCATCATCGGTCTCCATCACCACATCCAGCAGGATGGCGGCAATGCCGGGATGTTCGGCCAGCAGGATACGGGCCTGCCGCGCGGTATAGGCCGACAGGAAGCGGACCGGCCGTTCCTCGAAAATCATTTCGCCCAGCACGACGCGGGTGATGGCGTGGACCTCGTGATCGTCATCGACGATCAGGACCAGCCAGGGCGGGTTGCGCCGTCCTTCGGCCGCGCTCTCGGCCTCCGCGGCGAATTCCAACAGATCTCCAGGGGAAGGCCGCCGACCTTCTCCCGCCATTCCGTCCCTGCTGCTGCCGTCGGACATCACCGCCCCCGCGGACCGATTTGCCTCCGCCGGCCTCCCGCAAGGTACCGGCGCGTGCATCCCCCCGATGTGCCGACAATTTTCGAAGAGGTTATAATGATTTGTCAATGAAGCCGCCGCCATGCGCACACTTCTTGCGGGCTGGCCGCCCGACCGTGTCAGGCGGTGCGCTTCCAGGCGACGGTCAGAAGCCCGGCCCCCATCAGCAGCGACCCGCCGACCCGATTGACCGCCCGCTGCACCGAGGGGGTGCGCACCGCGCGCCGCGCCGCCGAGGCGAGCAGGGCATAGCCGGCGGCGTTCAGCGTCGCCAGCACCAGGAAGGTCGCCTCCATCACCACCATCTGTTCGGCCAGCGGCCGGGCGGCGTCGAGGAACTGCGGCAGGAAGGCGACGAAGAAGACGATGCTCTTGGGATTCAGCGCGGTGACGGCATAGGTGTGCAGCATCATGCGCCAGGGCCGCACCGCCGATTCGTCGGCCACGGCGTCGGTTCCCTTGACCGGCGCCCGCCACAGCTTGATGCCGAGATAGACCAGATAGGCGGCCCCCGCCCATTTCAGCAGGGTGAACAGCGCCGCCGAGGTCGACAGCAGCACCCCCAGCCCGAGCATCGAGGCGGTCATCGCCGTGAAGTCACCCAGCGCCACGCCGGCCACCGTCGCTATCGCCGATTTCCGCCCATGGCCCAGCGCATAGGAGACCACGATCAGCACCGTCGGCCCGGGGATCATCAGCATGATGGTGGCGGCGGCGGCGAAGGCGAGCCAAAGATCTGGGGACATCGAACGGATCTCCGGTGGGGCGATGATCCGTTCATCAATCCACAGCGTGGCGGCGCGCGCAACGTCCGCCTGCGATCAAATCCGCCGCGGCGGCCGCCGCGCGCCGCACAGTGTTTTCAGGAAGGGCAGCGCCAGCAGGATCTGCAAGCCGGCCCAGCCCAGCGCCTCCCAGTTCGGCCGGGTCCAATCGACCTCGTGCAGCGCCTCCAGGACGGGTAGCTGGCCGTAGATCAGCGATTCGAGCGGCACGAAGCCCTCCGCCACCACGGTCAGCAGCGCCGCCAGCAGCAGGCCGAAGCCGAGAGCCGACTCGACCGGCAGGCGGCGGACCGCGCCGCACAGCCCGCGCGGCCCGCCATCGGCGACGGGAACCGCCGGCCGGAACAGGCCGGCGATGCCGAGCGCGTCGCCGATCGCCGTCCCCGCCGGACGGCGGGCGGCGCGGATCAGCCCCAGCGCCGGCAGCGCCACCGCCTGGATCAGCAGATAGGGGTTGGGGAAGTCGCGGTAGCGGCCGTCGCCGATGATCAGCAGCGACCAGACCAGCGCCATCCCGCCCAGCGCCACCGCGCTCCAGCGCCCGACCCATTCGGTGCGGGTCAGGGCCGGGCGGGCATGGCGCAGCCCGGTCAGCGGCTCGCTCGCCAGACCGCCGCTCGCCAGCGCGCGGTGGGCGGTCAGCAGCACCGTCAGCACCAGCGCCGCGGTCAGCGTCAGCATCACCGCGGCCAGGGTGACGTCCTGCCAGTAACGCTTGCCATGCTCCGCCAGGAAGGCGGCGCGGACGAAGAGGGTGGACAGCGTCTGGGCCAGCAGGATCAGCGCGACCCAGCCGGTGCCCGGCAGATGGCGGCGCGGTAGCGCCAGCCCGCCGAGCAGCGCCAGCGCCAACCCGCTCGACGCCGCGAACAGCCAGGGCCAGGCGACATTGCCGACCACTGGCCCGGCCAGCGAGAATTTCGGCTTGCGGTCGGCGTTGTAGAGGCCCCAATGGCCGCCGACGGTGCCCTCCAGCTTGGCCTTCCATTCCTGGTCGAAGGCCTCGATCACGTTGTAGTCGAAGCCCTCCTGCTCGGCCATGCGGACGAAGGCGTTGACGAACTTCGCCTTGTTGACCAGCCCCGGCACGGCGGCACCGCGCGAGCGGCCCGCGGTCGGCCAGCCGGTCTCGCCGACCAGGATCGGCTTGCCGGGAAAGCGGTGGGCGATGGTCCGGTAGCTTTGGCGGATGCGCTCGGTGGCGCCCTCGACGCCGGCCGGCACATCCTCCCAATAGGGCAGCAGATGGATGGTCAGGTAATCGACGTGATCCGCGATCTGCGGGTATTTCAGCCACCATTCCCAGACGTCGGCATAGGACACCGGCTGTTTCACCGCCGCCTTGACGCGGTCGATGTAGCCGGCGACCTGCTCCGGCGTCAGCTCGCGCCGCAACAGCACCTCGTTGCCGACGATGACGCGGGTGATCACGTCGGGATAGCGGTTCGCCAGCGCGATCAACGAGGCGATCTCCGCCTCGTTCTTCTCGGTCTTCGACGACAGCCAGGCCCCCATGGTGACCTGAAGGCCATGCTTGCGCGCCAGTTCCGGCACCACCTGCAAGCCTTCCAGCGAGGTGTAGGTGCGGATGCCGGCCACCTGCGGCGCCAGCGCCGCGAGGTCCTCCTCGATCTGGGCGGTGGAGGGCAGGACGCCGGTCAGCGGGCTCTGCCCGTCGCGGAAGGGGGCGAAGGACACGCTGCGCAGCTTGCCGCCCGGCGGCGGGTCGAGCGGCACCGGCAGGTTCGGCAGGGACCAGACGGCGAGATTGGCGAGGCCGGCGACGAGCAGCGCGGCGAGGATCAGGATCAGGCGCATGGGCGGGATGTCTACACCAAAGGCTTGACGGTTTGAACGGCGACCGACTCACCAACAGGCCGGACGGCGATTTTATTCACGAGGCTCCGGACAGAAAATGGGCGCGTCCCCGGGGGAGACGCGCCCGTCAGTCGGTCAAGGATTGAGTGACGTGCCATCGTCACGGATTGGTGAACGGGTGGAAGGGGGCGTTTATTCCGGCGGGGGAGCGAATTTGTTGGGGAGGGGGCATTCGTAAGCGGCCCCCCCGGCACTCACCGCTCGACGAACGCCTTCTCGATGACGAAGCCGCCCGGCTCGCCGTTGGTGCCCATGACGAAACCGCGCCTCTCCATCATCGCCGTGGTCTCGGCCAGCATCGCCGGGCTGCCGCAGATCATCACCCGGTCCTTCTCGGCGTCCAGTTCCGGCAGGCCGAGATCTTCGTACAGCTTGCCGGTCTCCATCAGCGTGGTCAGGCGGCCCTGGTTGCGGAAGGGCTCGCGCGTCACCGTCGGGTAATAGAGCAGCTTCTCCTTCACCTGCTCGCCGAAGAACTCGTTCTCCGGCAGGCTGTGATGGATCAGGTCGTCATAGGCCAGCTCCGCCACCGTGCGGGTGCCGTGGGTCAGGATCACCCGGTCGAACTTCTCGTACATCTCCGGGTCCTTGATGATGCTGAGGAACGGCGCCAGGCCGGTGCCGGTGCTCAGCAGATACAGGTTGCGCCCGGGGAGCAGGTTGTCGGTGATCAGCGTGCCGGTCGCCTTGCGGTTGACCAGCAGCGTGTCGCCTTCCTTCAGATGCTGGAGCCGCGAGGTCAGCGGGCCGTCCTGCACCTTGATGCTGAAGAACTCCAGCGTCTCCTCGTAATGCGCGCTGACCAGGCTGTAGGCGCGCAGCAGGGGCCGGCCTTCGACCTCCAACCCGATCATGGTGAACTGCCCCGGCAGGAAGCGGAAGGACGGATCGCGCGTGGTGGTGAAGCTGAACAGCGTGTCGGTCCAGTGGTGAACGGTCAGCACGCGCTCTTTGATCAAGTTGCTCATCTGGGGCGTTCCAAAACCTGTCGAGGCCAAGCTCTGTTGGCAATGTTCAAACCAATGTCCGGGACGCTGCGTTCAGGTGGCCGGTGCGCGGGGGCGCGGGCGGGGCTGCCGCGACGCAACGCGCCGGACCCTATCAACAAACCCGGCCGAAGGCCACGGATTTATACCAGCCGGACGGCGGGCTTTCCGGCAAACAACACAGTCCGTGCCGTACAACATTGATCCCGGTCAAGCGGCGGCCTATTCGGCGCTGGGCGGCGCGAACAGGTAGGGGGAGAGGCCACGCAGATTCTCGTCGACGATAAGCCGATGATTCAACGGCGGAAACGACCGCTGCGAGCAGTCCAGCCGCGGGCACAGCCGGCAGTTCACCCCGATCGGCGTGGCGGCGTCGGTGTTGGTCAGGTCGAACCCATCCGCATAGGTGACCTGAGCCGCATGCTGGACGTCGCAGCCGAGCGCGACGGCGAACTGCTGCGGCGGGCTGCGGTGGCCGCCGCCGGCCTTCACCACGGTGCGGGCGATGGAGAAATAGGCGGTGCCGTCCGGCATCTCCGCCATCTGGCTGTGGATCTTGCCCGGCGTGCGGAACGCCTCGTAGACGATCCAGCGCGGGCAGCCGCCGCCGAAGCGGGCGAAATGGAAGCCGGCGCCGGAGAAGCGCTTCGACACGTTGCCGGCGCTGTCCACCCGCATGAAGAAGAAGGGCACGCCCTTGGCGCCCGAGCGGTGCAGGGTGGTCAGCCGGTGGCAGACCTGCTCGAAGGAGGCGTCGAAGCGCCGCCGCAGGATCTCGATGTCGTAGCGCAGCTGGGTCGCCGCCTCGTGGAAGCGGGCGTAGGGCATCAGCACCGCCGCCGCGAAGTAATTGGCCAGCCCGATGCGGGTCAGCCGCCGCGCCTCGTCGTCGGACAGGTTGGCGGCGTCGACGATGCCGTTCAGCAGGTCGCGATGGCGCAGCAGCGCGATCTGGCAGGCCAACTGGAAGGTGCGGCCCGACGGCGCCAGCATCTCCGACAGCAGGATGCGCCGGCTGTGGCGGTCGAAGCGGCGCACGGCGTAGCCCATCACCTCCGACGGCAGCAGGCGGACGCGGACGCTGTGCTGGGTGCTCAGCCAATCGACCAGCCCGCGATAGAGGTCGCCGCGCTCCAGCTTGCCGTCCTGCCACAGGCTCTCCGCCGCCGCCTCCAGCTCGGGGAAGTGGTTGGAATGGGTCTGGAACAGGTCGCGCACCTCGTCCTGGGGGAAGCCGGTGGCCTGCACCAGATGCAGCTTCTCGTGGTCCGCCACCCGCTCCGCCAGCGCCTGGAGATCGTCGCGGGCGCCGCGGAAGCCGCGATAGAGCGCCACCACCGCCTGGCCCAGCGTCGGCGCCACCGCCGCCAGTTCGCGGAAATCCTGGTTCTTGATGTCGGAGCCATCGAACAGAGGGTCGGCGAACACCTCGCGCAATCCCGCCACCAGCCGGCTTTCCTCATCCTCGGCGAAGGCCTGGAGATCGACGCCGAACCGCTGGCCCAGCTTCAGCAGCAGCGGCACGGTGACCGGGCGCTGGTTGTGCTCGATCAGGTTCAGATAGCTGGGGGAGATGCCGAGCTGGTCGGCCATCTGCGCCTGGGTCAGCCCCTGGTCGCGGCGCAGGCGGCGGACCTTCGGACCCAGCATCGCCTTCTTGTCCATGCTCGCCACCGCACCTCTCCGCTTTACAAGATTTACCGATTTACAGCCTTGTGAAGACAGCAGTTTACAAACGGACCTTTTTACAAACAAGGGCTTATTGCAACGCACTCGGGCCGGGTTTAACTGTTGATCCACGGCCGCGCTGTAAAGCGCAAGCGGCCCCGAAGACACCGGACGGCAGAGCCAAGGCGGGAGGAAACGCCACTGTCCGCAACCGGATGCCGGGACCGACAAAAGGCCCGCCCCGAGACCCCAGTTCCGCCCCGATCGCCGGGCGCGCCGGACAACAAGGAACCTGACCCATGTCGCTCGATGAAAAGACCAAGACCGCCATCCACGCCGCCCGCTACGAGGGCATCCGCCGCGACTACACCATGGACGACGTCAAGCGTCTGAGCGGCTCGGTCAAGATCGAGTACACGCTGGCCGAGCTGGGCGCGCGCCGCCTGTGGGAGCTGCTGAACACCGAGCCCTACATCAACACGCTGGGCGCGCTGACCGGCAACCAGGCGATGCAGGCGGTCAAGGCCGGCCTGAAGGCGATCTACCTGTCGGGCTGGCAGGTCGCCGGCGACGCCAACACGGCCGGCCAGATGTATCCGGACCAGAGCCTGTATCCGGTGAACTCGGTCCCGGCGGTTGTCGAGCGCATCAACAACACCTTCAAGCGCGCCGACGAGATCCAGACCTCCGAGGGCAAGGGCGACACCTATTGGTTCGCGCCGATCATCGCCGACGCCGAGGCCGGCTTCGGCGGCCCGCTGAACGCCTTCGAGCTGATGAAGGCGATGATCAAGGCCGGTGCCGCCGGCGTGCACTGGGAAGACCAGCTGGCGTCGGAGAAGAAGTGCGGCCATCTCGGCGGCAAGGTGCTGATCCCGACGCAGCAGCACATCCGCACGCTGAACGCCGCCCGTCTGGCCGCCGACACCTGCGGCACCTCGACCCTGGTGATCGCCCGCACCGACGCGGAGTCGGCGCAGCTCATCACCTCGGACATCGACGAGCGTGACCATCCCTTCATCGATTTCGACAGCGGCCGCACCACCGAAGGCTTCTTCCGCCTGAAGAAGGGCATGGGTGTGGATCACTGCATCGCCCGCGGCCTGTCCTACGCGCCCTATTCGGACCTGATGTGGTGGGAAACCTCCAAGCCGAACCTGGACGAGGCGCGCCGCTTCGCCGAGGCCGTGCACAAGCAGTTCCCCGGCAAGATGCTGGCCTACAACTGCTCGCCCTCCTTCAACTGGAAGGCCAACCTGGACGACGCCACCATCGCCAAGTACCAGCGCGAGCTGGGCGCCATGGGTTACAAGTTCCAGTTCGTCACCCTGGCCGGCTTCCACAGCCTGAACTATTCGGCCTTCACGCTCGCCAAGGGCTACGCCGAGCGCGGCATGGCCGCCTATTCCGAATTGCAGCAGGCCGAGTTCGCGGCCGAGAAGGACGGCTACACCGCCACCAAGCACCAGCGCGAAGTTGGCACCGGCTACTTCGACGCGGTCGCCACGGCGATCTCCGGCGGCACCTCCTCGACCACCGCGTACAAGGACTCCACCGAGGCTGACCAGTTCCATTGATCGCGGGTTCCGATCATTGGGACTGGTCCGTGATCCAGTGTGCGAGCTGGATCTTTTCGAACGGCTGATGCTTTGACTTGCCGACGGCCGGGGGCCTTCCCCCCGGCCGCTTTTTTGCGTGTGGGCGGGGCATTGGCGATAAGCCTTCGGTGTAGCCAAGCCCCCATGGTATGGCAGCCTTGCGCCACATCAACCGGTGGTACGGTCCGGACGGCCTGAAAGTCTTGAGCGGGGCTGGAAAAACGCCGCCGAATCGCCTGTATGGCCGCGATTCCGCCAAGACGTGGGCTTGGGTGCGGCGCGGAATCCCTTGTTGACTTGGGATCATATCGGGACCAATTAAGTCCGCATGCTGAAAACAAACCGATCCGGGACGTGAAGGTCCCACACGCCGGCACCCCGACCTCGGGCCACCGGCGGGCGGAACTGGCCGCCGCGCAACCGCTTGCGCGGCGATGACCGTTTGCCGACCGCCTCCCCGCTCCGGCGGGGCCCCGACGGGGTCTCCCCTGGTCGACATGCCATCGGAGAGCTTCCGGCGTTCTTTGGTGAAACGATGAAAGGACAAGACAGTATGGATCAATCGCTCGCAGGAAAGTCCATCGCCATCCTCGTCTCCAACGGCTTCGAAGAAGCGGAGATGACCGAGCCGCAACGCGCCCTGATCAAGACCGGCGCCACCCTGCGCACCATCTCCACCGAGACGGGTCTGGTCAACGGCTGGCACGGCAAGTCCTGGGGCCATTACTTCCCGGTGGACAAGCATCTGAGCGAGGCGCTCGGCGCCGACTTCGACATGCTGGTGCTGCCGGGCGGTGAGCGCAGCGTGGCCAAGTTGCAGCAGTCGGCCCACACCCGCCGCATCGTCGGTCATTTCCTCGATGCCGGCAAGCCGATCGCCGCCATCGACCAGGGCATCCAGCTGCTCGCCATCCCCGGCAAGCTGCGCGGCCGCCTGCTGGCCGCTCCGGAAGCCTACCGCGCCGACCTGACCGCCGCCGGCGGCCGGATCAGCGACGAGGCGCTGGTCGTCGACGACATCACGGTCTCGGCGCTGGGCCAGGACCAGCTGAACGAGTTCGTCGAAGCCGTGGTGAAGCTGTTCACCGAGCTGGGATCCGTTCGCGCGGCCGCCTGATCTCCATCCTCAGCCGGTCCCGAAACGGCCGCCGCACCAACAGGGTGCGGCGGCCGTTTCGTTTTGGCGGCTGTTTCGTCCCGCCAGTCCGATACCCGAGCAATCCACTCGCCTTCCGCGTTGATAATTTTAAACATTCAGATTATTATCATTGAGGACACGATGATTCCATCGGGCGGGACCTTGTCTTGCTGATGACTTGGCGGGGATGCGGGCAGAATGGCTAAAATCCGTGCATTTGGACGACTTACCATCCGCGCCAAGATCATCGTCGCGGTGCTCGGAACAGTTGTCATGGCCGGCGCCTTCGGTCTTTTCACGCTGAGTCGGCTTGAAATACTAAACAATGCCGCCGAGACGATGCGCGGCCGTTCGCTTCCCGCGACGCAGCTCGCCGGTCAATTGACCTCGGCCGCGCAGAGCCACCGCATCGCCGAGGCCGCCTATGCGCTCGCGACCAACGAGATGCAGGTGAACCAGGCGGAAAAGGGCTGGACCGAGGCGGTGGCCGAGGTGGCCGCCCGCCGGCAGGCCGCCGGAACCCGCTTTGGCGGAGGCGAGGGCGCGGCGAGGCTGGCGGCGTTCGACGAGGCCTGGACCGCCTACACCGCCGCGGCCGAGCGGGTGCGCGCCCAGGCGCGCGACGGCAACGCCCAGTCCGCCGTCAGCGTCTTCAAGCGCCCGAGCGCCGTCGCCTTCGCCCGCGTGCAGGAGGCGCTCGGCGCCCTGGTCGAGGGCACGATGGCCGACGCCGGCGCCGTCGCCGACCAGGGGGCGGCGGTCTACGGCAGCGCCCATGGCATGGTGCTGGGCGGGGTGACGCTGTGCACCCTGCTGGCGCTCGGCTTCGGCGCCGTGCTGGTGCGCGGCATCTCCCGCCCGATCCTGGACGTCGCCGGCGCCCTGGAGCGGCTGGCCGCCCGCGATTTCAGCGCCAGCTTCGAGGAGGGGCGCCGCGACGAGATCGGCCGGATGGCGACCGCCGCCCGCGTCTTCCGGGATACCATGCTCGACGCCGAACGCCTCCAGCAGGAGCAGGAGCGTCTGAAGGCCGCCGCCGCCGAGGAGCGCCGCCGCGAGCTGCGGACGCTCGCCGACGGCTTCGAGGCGACGGTGAAGCGGCTGGTCGAGGCGCTGGCGGCCTCCACCGCCGAGATGGCCGCCGCGTCCGGCGCGATGGCGGAGGGGGCGGCGGAGACGGCGCGCCATTCCGACGCGGTGTCGTCGGCCGCCGGCCGCGCCTCGGCCAATGTCGACAGCGTCGCCGCCGCGACGGCGGAACTGTCGGCCAGCTTCGCCGGCATCTCGCGGCTGGTCGCCGATTCCGCCGGCATCGCCGCCGACGCCACCCGCGACGCCGAACGCGGCACCGCGGTGATGGGCAGCCTCGCCGAGGCGGCGGACGAGATCGGCAAGGTGGTGGACATGATCGCCGGCATCGCCGGCCAGACCAATCTGCTGGCGCTGAACGCCACCATCGAGGCGGCGCGGGCGGGCGAGGCCGGCAAGGGCTTCGCGGTGGTGGCGAGCGAGGTCAAGCAGCTCGCCGGCCAGACGGCGAAGGCCACCGCCGAGATCCAGGCGCGCATCGCCGAGATCCAGAACGCCTCGGACACCGCGGTCGACACCATCGGCGCCGTCACCCGCACCATCGCCCGCCTGAACGAGATCGCGTCCGAGGTCGCCGCCGCGGTCGAGCAGCAGTCCGCCGCCGTGGGGGAGATCGCCGCCAACATCCAGGACGCCGCCGACGGCACCCGCAGCGTGTCCGACAACATCGCCGCCGTCACCGCCGCCGCCGCGTCGGCCGAACAGGCGAGCGGGGTGATGGTGCGTTCGGTCGACACGGTGACGGACGACGCCGGCCGGATGCGGCAGGAGGTGGATGGCTTTCTGGGGGCGCTGCGGGCGTCGTAGAGGCCGCTCGCCCCTTCTTATGCCTGCTTGGCGTCGATGATGCCCCGGCGCACGGCGCGGGTCTTGGTGAAATGGTCCTGGAGATGCTCGCCCTCGCCCCAGCGGATCGAGCGTTGCAGCGCCGTCAGATCCTCGGTGAAGCGCTGGAGGATCTCCAGCACCGCCTCGCGGTTGTTCAGGAAGATGTCGCGCCACATCACCGGATCGCTGGCGGCGATGCGGGTGAAGTCGCGGAAACCGCCGGCCGAGAATTTGATCACCTCGGACTTGGTGTCCTCCTCCAGGTCCGACGCGGTGCCGACGATGGTGTAGGCGATCAGGTGCGGCAGATGCGAGGTGATGGCCAGCACGCGGTCATGGTGGTTGGCCTCCATGATCTCCACGGTGGAGCCGACGCGGCGCCACAGCTCCGTCACCCGCTCCAGCGCCCCGTCGTCGGCGCCGGGCGGCGGGGTCAGGATGCACCAGCGGCCCTGGAACAGGGTGGCGAAGCCGGCCTCCGGCCCTGAATGCTCGGTGCCCGCCACCGGATGGCCGGGGATCAGATGGACGCCTTCGGCAAGGTGCGGCCCGACGTCGCGCAGGACCGCCTGCTTGACCGAACCGACATCGGTGACGATGGTGCCGGGGCGCAGCAGCGGCCCGATGGCCTCGCCCACGCTGGCGAAGCTGCCGACCGGGGTCGCCAGCACCACCAGATCCGCCCCGGCCAGGGCGGCGGCCAGATCGGTGGTGGCCTCCGCCACGATGCCCAGCTCCAGCGCCTTGGTGCAGGCATCCCCGCTGCGGTCGGCGCAGACGACCCGCCGCGCGATCCCATATTCCGTCAGCGCCCGCGCCAGGGAGGAGCCGATCAGGCCGATGCCGACGATGGCGACGCGGTCGAACAGGGGGGCGGTGTCGTTGGTGGCGGAGGGCATGACGCGGGGTGTCCCGGAAAGCGGGTTGGACGGCGGGGTGGCGGTGGCCATGGCGGAAAACCGTCCCGTTTAAACCACCTCGCGTCCGCCGGACCAAGCGATAGTTTGAGCGGAAGCGACGGTTCGGGCCGGGGCTGTTCAGCCCTCCTTCGCCGTCATCTCCGCCCTGAGCGCTTCGGCCAGGCGCTGGAAGGTCTCCTTCCGGCCGGAGGTGCGGCGCCAGGCGAGCGCGATGCGCCGGCCCGGACGGTCGGCGCCCAGCGGCCGCACCGCCAGATCCAGCCCGCGCAGGATGCCCGAATCGACCGCCATCTGCGGCAGCAGCGTCACCCCCAGCCCGTTCGCCACCATCTGCACCAGCGTGTGCAGGCTGGTGCCCTGGAAGGCGGTGTTGTGCGGCGTGCTGTCCAGCGCGCAGGCGGCCATGGCGTGGTCGCGCAGGCAATGGCCGTCCTCCAGCAGCAGCAGATCCTCCGGCGGCACCGTCACCGGCTGCGCCGGGTCGCCGCCGCCCAGCCGGTGGCCGGTGGGGCAGACGAAGGAGAAGCGGTCCTCGGCGATGTCCTCCGTCTCCAGGTCGCCCATCGGGTAGGGCAGGGCCAGCAGCGCGGCGTCGAGCTTGCCGGCGCTCAGCTGCTCCAGCAGCCGCGCCGTCTGGTCCTCGCGCAGATAGAGACGCAGGCGGGGAAAGGTCTCGCGCAGGGCCGGCATCACGCGGGGGATCAGGAAGGGGCCGATGGTCGGGATCACCCCCAGATGCAGCGCCCCCGACATCGGGTCGGCGGCCGAGCGGGTGATGTCGACCAGCTCCTCCGCCCCTTTCAGCAGTTGGCGCGCCCGCTCCGCGATCTCGCGGCCGAGCGGGGTCGGCAGCACCGAGCGGCGCGTGCGCTCCACCAGCGTGGCGCCCAGCAGATCCTCCAGCTCCTGCAAACCGGCGCTCAGCGTCGACTGGCTGACGAGGCAGGCCTCCGCCGCCTGGCCGAAATGGCAGCGGTCGACGACGGCGACGAGATAGCGGAGCTGGCGCAGGGTGGGGAGTGGTTTCATGTCCGGTTATGTAATCGGATTTATCGATCAGTTCAATTGGTATTTTCTACTTCTCTTGATCACAGATTTCCCGTATTCCTCCACGGGTCAACGGGACACGGACCAACGCCTTGCCCCAGCCGCCTGATACGGCCCCCTTGTTCGACCCGGTGCGCCGCACTAAGTCGGGCATGTCACGGCCCCGGCCGGGGGTTGAGGCGCCCCAATCATCGCACCCTATCGGAGAACACAAATGTCCTTGATCAACAGCGAGATTAAGCCCTTCAAGGCGACCGCGTACAAGAACGGCAAGTTCATCGACGTGACCGACGCCGACCTGAAGGGCAAGTGGTCGGTCGTGTTCTTCTACCCGGCCGACTTCACCTTCGTCTGCCCGACGGAGCTGGAGGATCTGGCCGACAACTACGCCGAGTTCCAGAAGCTGGGCGTCGAGATCTACAGCGTCTCGACCGACACCCACTTCTGCCACAAGGCCTGGCACGACACCTCGCCGGCCATCGGCAAGATCGGCTACACCATGATCGGTGACCCGACGCTCGCCATCAGCCGCAACTTCGAGGTCCTGATCGAGGAAGTCGGCCTCGCCGACCGCGGCACCTTCGTCGTCGATCCGGACGGCAAGATCCAGATCGTCGAGATCACCGCCGGCGGCGTCGGCCGCGACGCCAAGGAACTGCTGCGCAAGATCAAGGCCGTCCAGTATGTCGCCGCCCATCCGGGCGAGGTCTGCCCGGCCAAGTGGCAGGAAGGCGAGAAGACCCTCGCCCCGTCGCTCGACCTCGTCGGCAAGATCTAAGGCTTTCCCCTGAAGGGAAACCCGAGGATCGGGGGCCGGCTCCGGCCGGTCCCCACCCCGCTCCGGCGGGTATGCAAGTCCCCCTTGGACAGGCCGGCGGGCCGCAAGGATCTTTTTCACGGGCCGGCTTTCAAAGCCTCCCCGTCACGAGCTTCCGTCACCGGTTTCCCCATCCCCGCGAAGGCGGGCACCCAGGCGCGCGCTCTTTGTCGCAGTTCTTTCAAAGCCTGGATCCCCGCCTGCGCGGGGAGGACGATGACGGTTCAAACTCTTCGCTGTTTCAAAACCAGACCGCCCGCCCGACCGGCTCTATTGACTCGGGCCACCATTTTTCCGCCCGGACCGCCGCGACTATGACGCGGGCGATCCGCCCCGGACACGAGACGTTGGGAACGAAAGCCATGCTGGACGCCACTCTGAAGACGCAGTTGAAGGCCTATCTGGAGCGCATCACCCACCCCATCGCCCTGGTCGCCTCGCTGGACGGCGGCGCCAAGTCGCAGGAGATGCTGGGTCTGCTGGAGGACATCGCCGGGCTGTCCGACAAGATCGCGCTGGACCTGAACGGCCATGACGCCCGCAAGCCCTCCTTCGCGATCAACCGCGTCGGCACCGATTACGGCGTGACCTTCGCCGGCCTGCCGATGGGGCACGAGTTCAACTCGCTGGTTCTGGCCCTGCTCCAGGTCGGCGGCCACCCGTCGAAGGAATCCGAGGAGCTGCTGGAGCAGATCCGCAACCTGGACGGCGATTTCCGCTTCGAGACCTATTTCTCGCTGACCTGCCAGAACTGCCCGGACGTCGTCCAGGCGCTGAACCTGATGAGCGCGCTGAACCCGCGGATCAAGCATGTCGCCATCGACGGCGCGCTGTTCCAGCAGGAGGTCGAACAGCGTCAGGTGATGGCGGTTCCCACCGTCTTCCTGAATGGCGAGCCCTTCGCCCAGGGCCGGATGGACGTGGCGCAGATCGTCGCCAAGCTCGACACCGGCGCCGTCGCCCGCGCCGCCGAGAAGATCAAGGCCAAGGCCCCCTTCGAGGTGCTGGTGATCGGCGGCGGCCCGGCCGGCGCCGCCGCCGCCATCTACGCCGCCCGCAAGGGCATCCGCACCGGCGTGGCGGCGGAGCGCTTCGGCGGACAGGTGCTCGACACCATGGCGATCGAGAACTTCATCTCGGTCTCGCACACCGAGGGGCCGAAGCTGGCGGCGGCGCTGGAACAGCACGTCAAGGACTATGAGGTCGACGTGATGAACCTGCAAACCGCCACCGCGCTGGTGCCGGCGTCGCGGGAAGGCGGCCTGATCGAGGTGAAGCTGGCCAGCGGCGCCTCGCTGAGGTCGCGCACCGTGGTGCTGTCGACCGGTGCCCGCTGGCGCTCGATGAATGTCCCGGGCGAGGCGGAATACCGCAACAAGGGGGTCGCCTACTGCCCGCACTGCGACGGCCCGCTGTTCAAGGGCAAGCGCGTGGCGGTGATCGGCGGCGGCAATTCCGGCGTCGAGGCGGCGATCGATCTGGCCGGCATCGTCTCGCACGTCACGCTGATCGAGTTCGACAGCCAGCTGCGCGCCGACGCCGTGCTCCAGCGCAAGCTGCACAGCCTGCCGAACGTCACCGTGCTGGTTTCGGCCCAGACCACCGAGGTGCATGGCGATGGCGGCAAGGTCGTCGGCCTGTCCTACAAGGACCGCGTCGGCGGCGAGGTGAAGCGGCTGGAACTGGAAGGCATCTTCGTGCAGATCGGTCTGGTGCCGAACACCGAATGGCTGAAGGGCACGCTGGCGCTGACCCCGCGCGGCGAGATCGAGGTGGACAACCGCGGCCAGACCTCGCTGCCCGGCGTCTTCGCCGCCGGCGACGCGACGACGGTGCCGTTCAAGCAGATCATCATCGCCATGGGCGAGGGCGCCAAGGCGTCGCTGGCCGCCTTCGACCATCTGATCCGCACCGTCCCGGCCGAGGAGGCCGCTCCCGCCACCATCGCGGCGGAGTGAGTGGGCTGAGATGAAAAAAGCCGGCGGCTCCGTGAGGGGCCGCCGGCTTTTTTCGCGATCATCCCTGTCCCTTCACCGCGGCCTTTTCCTTGTCCACCGCATCCAAAATCCGCTGCAACGCCTCGGTGCTCAGGGCCGACTCCATGGTCAGGCCGTCGCCGAACTTGCGCAGCGCGCCGATGACGCGGCGGCGGGCTACGAAATCATCGTCGCCCGGCTCGAACGGCTCGACCACCGGACCCTTGTAGTAGCCGCCGCGGAAGCCCCACTGGCGCCGCCCGTCGGCGCGCCATTCGCTGCCGTCGGACAGCACCATGCAGCGCCCCCCTTCGGTGTAGCGTTCCACCGTGGCGATGGATTGCGGAATGGACTGGCCGCTGCGGATGGTCACGCGGTCGCCGACGCGGAAGCTGGCGGCAGTGAACATGCTGTCTCCCAAATGGCACCTGTTGAATGGCGCTCGTTGAAGCGCCGCAAAATTCCCGAAGCCGCTGTTTTCCACCAGTTGCGCCGGCAAATCCAGCGCCATGTCCGGCGTTCTCCTCCTCGTCTTGGGGGGAAATGGGAGCCGCCAACCGCCGTCCGGCCCATCGATCCGATCGCGAAGGATCACGGAACCGGCTTCGCGCCGAGTTCACGGGCGAGGCCGATGAACGCCCTGAGGGCGGCCGAAGGGTTGCGCCGTCCGGGATAGTAGAGGCAGAGCCCGGCCCGCGCCGGCGTCCAGTCATCGAGCACGCGAACGAGACGACCCGCCTCGATGTCGGTACGCACGTTCTGTTCCATGAAGAAACCGAGCCCAATAGCTTCCAGGACAGCGATCCGTGCAAGGCTGGCCTCGTCCAGGGTGATCGGTCCGCGCACATCGATCTGTGTCGCTTGTCCGTCCTTCTCGAATTGCCACCGATAAAGCGCTCCGTTCGGCAGGCGGACCCGAATGCACGGGTGATTGAGGAGGTCGGGCGGGACGCGGGGCCTTTCATGCCTCTCGAAATAGGCCGGCGAACCGACGACGGCGTATCGCTGCGGTCGGCCCAGGGAAATCGCGATCATGTCGCTGGGCACGAGGTCGGCCACCCGGACACCAAGATCGAATCCTTCGGCGACGATGTCCACCAGCCGCCCTTCGGTGACGAGATCGACATGCACCCGCGGATTCCGGCGGAGGAACTCAAGCACCAGCGGCGAGATGATTTCGCGCGCCGCCATGGCGAACGCGTTGATGCGAAGCGTGCCCGACGGGGTTGTCTGCTGCGACCGCACGGCTTCCAGGGCGCCGTGGACATCCCGCAATGCCGGGCCGACCTGATCGACGAACACCCGCCCGGCATCGGTGAGCGAGACGCTCCGTGTCGTCCGGTTGAACAGGCGGACGCCAAGGCCGGCCTCGAGCTTGCCGATGGCGTTGCTGAGCGCGGTCGTGGACATGTCCAGATCGAGCGCCGCGGCGCGAAACGAGCCCCGGCGCGCGATCGCGAGGACGGCGTCGAGATCGTTCAACTCAGTCCGATGCATTGTCCCGATAATCGCAATTCCACATCCCGATTTATCCCGATTATCGGAACGAGTGTCCACACTCATATTGGCGAGGACGGAGATACCCACCGATCAGGAGGACTTGCGCCATGATCCTGCCTTCACCGATCCAGGCCTATATCGACGCCGATCAGCAGGGCGACGGCCCGGCTCCGGTCGCCGCCTTCGCGCCCGACGCCATCGTCAAGGACGAGGGGCGGTTCCATGTCGGTCGTGAAGCGATCGATGCGTGGTGGCACGCGGCGAAGGCCAGGTACCAGCATAGGATCGAGCCGCTCGGGATGACGGGAGCCGGCGGCCTTACCGAAATTCTCGCCAAGGTGACCGGGCGGTTCCCCGGCAGTCCCGTCACGATGGTTTTCGCGTTCCGGGTCGAACAGGGGCGGATCGCCCGGCTGGAGATCAATCCATGACCGCGTTCCTCAGTCTTGCAGGCAAGCGGGCGCTCGTGACCTCCGGCACGCGCGGAGCCGGCGCGGCCACCGTCGCCCTGTTTCGTGACCTCGGCGCCCGCGTTCTGACCGCTGCCCGATCCTGGCCGGACACGCTCCCCGAGGAGATGTTCGTCAGCGCCGACCTCACGACTCCGGAGGGCTGCGCCACGCTCGCCGCCGCGGTTCGGGAGCGGCTGGGCGGGGTTGACGTCATCGTCCATATGCTGGGCGGGTCATCCGCCCCGGCGGGCGGCTTCGCGGCGCTGAGCGACGCGGAATGGACCAGGGAGCTTGATCTCAATCTGATGCCCGCCGTCAGGGTCGACCGCGCACTGGTGCCGGCGATGGTGGCCCAGGGCCGTGGTGTGGTCATCCATGTGACCTCCATACAGAGCCGGTTGCCGCTGCCGGGGGCAACGACGGCCTATGCCGCCGCGAAGGCCGCGCTCTCGACCTACAGCAAGAGCCTTTCGAAGGAAGTCTCGCCCAAGGGTGTGCGCGTGGTGCGCGTTTCTCCCGGCTGGATCGAGACCGAGGCGGCGGTGCGGCTGGCCGAGCGGCTCGCGGAGGAGGCCGGCACCGACTATGAAGGCGGCAAGCGGATCATCATGGATTCGCTCGGCGGCATTCCGATCGGCGGCCCATCGAAACCGGAAGACATCGCCAACCTGATCGCCTTCCTCGTGTCCGACCGGGCCCGGACCATAACCGGAACGGAATATGTCATCGACGGCGGCACCGTTCCCACCGCGTGAGCCGCGTGCGGGGGCGTCCATCAGCCACCTCGACAAACCTCTTGCCGAGGCTGAAGGCTGAAACCGGCCACCACCGGCGCGTGATAGCTGACCGGCGACGGCCCGTCGGCGTGGTCGACCTCGTCGGTCAGATCCTCGTTGTGGATGGCGACCTGCCGCAGCCCTTCGGCCAGCCGGGGGGAGGCCAGCAGATGATCCAGCAGCACCGGCGTCCCGCCATGGAGAACGGTGTAGCGCCGTTCCTCCGGGATCGCCTGCTCCAGCGGTTCCAGCACGCGGTTCGCCAGCGCCGGATTGCCGGTGAAATCGGGGGCGGCGCGGATGATGCGGACGGCGGTCTGCTCCAGGTCGGCGTTGCAGTCGCCGGCCACCAGGATCAGCGCCTCGGGATCGGCGTCGAACAGCCGGTCCACCGCCATCCGCGTCTCCAGCGCCTGTCCCGCCCGCTTGATCGAGGCGAGGTAGAAGCCCTCCGCCCAGCCCGCCGCCGTCTTCCAGCTTTGGGCGCCTGCCTTCTGCCCCGGCACCGGGGCGGCGATCGGCGCGCGCAGATGCAGGTTGAAGACATGCAGGACACGGCCGTCCGGCATCTCCAGCTCGGCATGCAGCACCGGCCGGTCCCAGCCGACCTCGGTCTCCGTGTCCGGCGCCGGGTCGGCGGTGGCGAGGCGCACGCGGACCGGCGGCACCAGATGATGGCGCAGCAGCCGCGCCGCCCGGATCGGCCAGCGGCTGACGATCACCGGGTTGTGACGGTCGGCCGGCGACGGGGCATCGCCCGCAGTGACGTGATAGCCGGCGTAGCGCGTGCCGTCGAGCAGGCGGGCCAGCGCCCGCAGGATCCGCGGCGCGCTCTTCACCGGGTGCTGGGCATCGATCTCCTGGAGGCAGAGGATGTCGGCCTCCAGCCGTTCGAGCTGCGGGCGCAGGGTGGCGATCCGCTCCTCGAAAGGCGGGTCGTCGGCGTCGTCGTCCAGAGTCTCCAGATTGAAGGTGGCGATCCGGAACAGCGTGTCGGCCATGGAGCGCTCCGCAGGAGGATCTCGGGGGGCGGGCGGAACGCCGCGCTGGTCGAGCTTATCAGAACAGCTCGACGTCGCCTTCGATCCGCGACTTGCGCAGATGTTCGACATAGGACGATTCGTTGCGGGTGATGTCGTGCAGCGCCTCGTCGCCGATCAATCGGCGCTGGCTGCGCCCGCTGGTGGGGAAGAAGCGCACGGCGCGCGGACTGGCGCCGCCGACGTCCCAACTGACGGTGGGTATGCCTTCCGTCGCCAGATATCTGATCACGAACTCGACATTGCGCTGGCCGATATTGGCGGTGCGCAGCGTCGTCAGGTTGACGTTGGCGCCGCCGAACACCTTGGCGCGCAGCCGGTCGCGCCGGCCGGTGACGGTCAGCAGCCGGTTGATCAGATGCTCCATCGCGGTGGCGCCGTAGCGCGAGGCCAGCGACAGCGTGTCGGTCCCGGCATCCGGCAGCAGGAAATGATTCATGCCGCCGATTTCCGCCACCGGGTCATAGAGGCAGGCGGCGACGCAGGAACCCAGCGTGGTGGTGATGACGACGTTCGGATCGTCGGTGACGACGCAGCCGCCGACGACGATGTTCACGATCTCCGCCCCCAGCCGCCGATCATGATAGCGGTTGGCGGCGACGTCCTGACGTTCCAGCCGGCGGCGCAGGACGTTGCGCGCGGTCGATGCGCTGGAACTGTCTCTCATCATTCGGGTCCGGGGCTCTCGCTGTCGGATTGGGTCGGGTCGGCTGGATATGGTTCGGCTCGACCGGCGGTCAACCGGTTCCGCGGTTGCATTCCGAGCAACCCCCGGCCGCGCCGCCCGTCGCATCAAACTTTAACTGTATTTACTCATAAACGCCACACTCGGTCCTATGACCTATGTCAGTCAATAGGTGAGACTCCATTTTTCCAGAATCCCGCTCTGCCGTTTGCGGGCGTCGGCGGCCCAGCCGCGGGCCTGGGGCGGGGTGGCGGTCACCCGGCGGTCGAGCGCCGCATCCATCGCCGCCCGGCGCGCGGGATCGGTGATGAACAGCGCGAAGCCCAGCCGCTGGCCGCTGGCCGCCGTCAGCAGCCCGGCCAACCCCTTGACATAGGCCAGTGTGCCCGATTTGGCATGGACGCCCGGCGGCAGCGCCTTGCCGTCCTCCTCCCCCGGCAGCAGATCCCACAGGGCGGGGCCGCCGGCGCGCAGCAGCGCCGCCATCTGCCGCGGCGTGGCGCGCGAGCCGGTGCCCAGCCCCGAATGGTTGACCAGCCTGAGACCGCTCCAGCCCCCCCCGGCCAACTGCGAATCGACCGGCTGGCGGGTCAGCCAGTGTTGCAGCAGCGCCGCCGAGCGTTCCAGCGTCGCGGCGCCAGGCTCCAGCCGTCGTGACGCCGCCAGCCCGATCATCTCCGCCGACAGGTTGTTGGAATGGCGCAGCAGTCCGCGCGCCAGCTCGGTCAGAGGCGGGCTGTCCAGCGCCGCCAGCGGCACCGCCCCGGCCGGCGCGCGTCCGGGCTGCGGCGGCGGCAGGGCGATGCCGGCCTCGGCGGCCAGCCGGCGGACCAGCGTGGCGGCGGCCAGTCCGGGCCGCGCCACCGGCACCCAGGCGGTCCCGGCTTCCCCCGTGGCCGGCGGCGCCATCCGCCAGCGGTCCACCCCGTCGGGCAGCAGCGGGAAGCCGCCGCCGTCGGCCATCGCGCGGACGGCGACACTGTCCAGTGGCAGCCGCCCGGCGTCGGCGACGGTCAGCGCCTCCGGCCCGGCCCCGGCGGGTCCGGCACCGCCGCGCCGCCAGTTCAGCAGGGCGCGGTTGTAGTTCAGCGCCAGCGCCCCGACCCCGGTGTTGTAGGGCGCCGCCCAGGGCTGGCCGGCGTCGATCTCCGCCAGTTCGGGCAACAGCGAGGTGTCGTGGAGGAAGCGGCCGTCGACCCGCCGCAACCCTGCCGTGGCCAGCCCGTCCAGCAGCCGGAGCAGCCCTTCCGTCGCCAGCGCCGGGTCGCCGCCGCCCTGGAGGATCAGGTCGCCGCGCAGCACCCCGTCGGCCAGCCTCCCGCTCGCCAGCAGGCGGGTGGTGAAGCGGTGGTCCGGCCCCAGCAGCGCCAGCGCCGCCGCCACCGTCGGCAGCTTCGCCACCGAGGCCGGGATGACGGGGGTGTCGGCCGCCAGCGCGTCCAGCACCCGGCCATCGTCCGGATCGAACAGGATATGGCCGATCGCGGCCGAGTCCGGCTCGCGCGCGGCGGCGGCGGCCGGCAGGGCGCCGAGCAGGGCGAGGAAGGAGCGGCGGCCCAGCCGCAACCGGCGCGTGCCGCAATCGTTTCGGGAGCTATTCGCGGTCAAGGGTAGGGTCTTTCCGCTTCTGATCGCCGATTTCATAAAGTATTTTGGAGAAAAATCGCCGGAAATCGCGAACGGGGACGTAACCGGCGGCTGGCCAAGGGGGGCGGGCCGCCGGGGTCGGGTGCCTATTGGGGCAAGGGGGTGCGGAATGGCGATGTCCAAGCGGCGCGAAGCGCGCTTCGAGGTGGTGGTCGAACAGGGCGGCAAGCCCAACATCGATGGCGTCTTCGACGAGGAGAAGGCGGCGACGGAGCGCGCCAACTTCCTGCTGCGCCTCGCCAAGTTCCCGGTGGTGCGGGTGGTGAAGGTCACCGGCACCGGCCGGGAGGAGACGATCTTCCAGAAATCCTCCTCCGGCGGCGCCAAGCTCACCACCATCTCGCCGATCGAGACCGCCAATCTCTGCACCGATGTGTTGCAGGTCTTTTCGTTCGAAAGCCGGATGACCCTGCTGCGGTTGCTGCGCGGCTATTGGGACGATCAGGGCGTGGTTCCGTCGGAACAGCTCCACCGCTATTACCCGTTGCGTTATTTCGAACGCGAGGCCCTGCTGTTCAACCCGGCGATCAGCCGTCTCGCCACCCTCCAGGCGCCGATGCTGGGGCTGAAGCCGCATGAGCGCTACGACCAGATCACCCGCCTGTTCACCGCGTTGAAGGAGCTGGCCCAGAAATCCGACGCGCTGGCGCCCTTCGACCAGGCGCTGATGCGGGGCGGAATCGCCGGCCTGCTGCTGGCCGCCGTCGACCGGCCGGTGGAGGAGCGCGACCGCATCGTCACCCACGCCTTCGGCACGTTGCTGGAGCCGCATCGCGAATGGGGCGCCAAGCTGACCGCCGTCCTGCGCCTGCATCAGGAGGAGGATGGCGAGAACACCCGGCTGGTCGACGAGTTCGCGGCGGAGATCGTCGATGGACGCGAGCCGATCCGCGCCCTGATCGGCTATTCGCCCGACCTCGCCTCCGCCATCCTGGCGTTGCTGGCGGCCCTGCGCGGCGATCTGGACGACCGGCTGCCCCACACCGAGCCGCTGCTGGCCCTGTCCAACGCGCTGGCGTCGGACGGGACGGGATTCGGCTTCGCCCGGACGCGCGAGGCGCTGCTGCACCGGATTCGCGGCGGACTGGACGGGCTGACCCCGCTGACCCGCACCGGGGCGGCCAGCGACGCCCGCGCCTTTTCCGTCATCGCCGACGGCATGATCGCCTTCGACGGCTTCATGGGCGGTCCGGCCATGGCGGAATCGCTGACCCGCCGGGGCAAGACGGTGTGGGCGACCGGCGGCATCGACCTGTCCTTCGAGGAGACGATGACGCGGCTCGCCGGCCGCTTCAACACGGCGGCGGGTCGGCTGGGCTATCTGCTCGACCTCGGCGCCAGCCCCTATGGCCACAAGAAGATCAGCGTCGTCATCCAGCGCGTCGCCGACGAGTTCAACCGGGTGAAGTCGGCGGCGGAGCTGGCGGCCCCCGGCGCCTCCATCAAGGAGGTGCGCGAGGGGCTGGGCCGCCGCCTGCGCGCCGCCGGCATCCCGCGCGCGCTGGCCGACGGGCTGATCGCCAAGATCGCCGCCATCCCCGACGACCAGCGGGTTTCGGTGACCGGCACCGGCGTGCTGGCCGGGCGGCGCGGTGGCGCCTTGTCCGTGGCCGGTACGCTGGATGTGACGGTCGACATCCAGGCGGTGCTCGCCCCGGCCCCCCGGCTGACGCTGAGCTACCAGGGGCGGATCGTGGCGCTGCCCGACGCCGGGGAGGATGTGGTGATCGGCCGCGCCGCCGAATGCGGCATCGTGCTCGACCATGCCTCCGCCTCGCGCCGGCATGCGCTGGTGCGGCTGCGCGACGGCGTCTTCACGCTGGAGGATCTCAGCCGCAACGGCACCCGTCTGGTGCCGCAGGGCGGTGAACAGCGCCTGCTGAAGATGGGCGACGTCGCACCGCTGTCCGGCCGGGGGGAGATCATCATCGGATCCCTCGACCTCGGCGAACATCCGGCGCGCATCGCCTGGGACCTGTCGGGACGCTGAGCCCGCCCGCCGCTCGGGGGCAGGCCCGCAGGATCAATCCCGCATGATCAATCCCCGGCGCAGGCCTCGGCCAGCCGTGCCTGGGCCAGCCGGGCCTGGGCGGCGGCGGTCGCGCGGTCGTCGAGCAGCGCCACCGCCCACACCGCCAGACCGGCCAGCGCCAGCGCGGCGCCGACCCAGCCGGTGGAGGTCCAGCCCCAGCCGGCCGCGATCGCCATGCCGCCCAGCCAGGGGCCAAGCGCGTTGGCGGCGTTGAAGGCGCTGTGGTTCAGCGCGGCGGCCAGTGTCTGCGCATCCTCCGCCACATCCATCAGCCGGGCCTGGAGCGGCGTGCCCAGCCCGCCGCCGCAACCGATCATGAAGACGACGGCCGAGACCAGCCAGACATCGCCGGCGGCGAAGGGGTAGAGCGCCAGCGAGCCGGCGCTCCACAGCAGCACGAAGGCGACGGTCGGCATCAGGGCGCGGTCTGCGGCCCAGGCGCTGACCAGCGTGCCGACGGTCATGCCCGCGCCGAACACCGCCAGCACGACCGGCACCATCGCCGGCGACACCCGCGTCACCTCCATCAGGGTCGAAGCGACATAGGTGTAGACGGCGAACATGCCGCCGAAGCCGATGGCGCCGATGCCCAGGGTCAGCCAGACCTGCCGCCGCTTCAGCGCGCCAAGCTCGCGCAGCGGGCTGGACTCCGGATGCGGACGGTCCTTGGGCGCGAAGATCCAGACCAGGACCACGGTCAGCAGCGCCAGCAGCCCGACGACGCCGAAGCCCCAGCGCCAGCCCAGCGCCTGGCCGATCCAGTTCGCCATCGGCACGCCGATGATGGTCGCCACCGTCAGCCCCAGCATGGTGCGCGCCACCGCCTGCGCCCGGCGCCGCGGCGGCACCAGCGAGGCGGCGACCAGGGCGGCCACGCCGAAATAGGCGCCGTGCGGCAGCCCGCTCATGAAGCGGAAGGCCAGCATCCAGCCGTAGGAAGGGGAAAAGGCGCTGGCGACATTGGCGAGGGCGAAGACCGCCATCAGCCCGATCAGCAGGGTCCGCCGCGCCAGCCGCGCCGCCAGCACCGCGATCACCGGCGCGCCGACCACCACGCCCAGCGCATAGGCGCTGATGACATGGCCGGCGGTCGGCTCGTCGATGCCCAGCCCGCGGGCGAAATAGGGCAGCAGGCTCATCGTCGCGAACTCGGTCGTTCCGATGGCGAAACCGCCCATGGCGAGCGCCAGCAGCACCAGCCCGGGATGGGCAGAGGCCAGCGGGGTCTCCGCAGGCATGTCGCCGTGATGGCCGGCCGAAGCCATGGTCGTTTCTCCGCTGTCGCCGCTGGGTGAGGACTGCAACCCGGCGGCAAGGGGACGGAAAGCGACCGGGAGGGGGTCAGGATATTTGTCCCGCCCCCGCTGAGGCAATCCGCCGCAGCCCGTCAATCGCGCAGGTGCGAAATGAGCGGCGGGCATGGCTCGGCCTGGCCGGCGTGGTTGGCTGGCGCGTCAATGGAAATGGGGACCGCATCCCCCCGGAATTTCCAGTCCGGGGGATGCGGTCCGAGTCGGGGATGGAACCGTCCGCCGGCACCTCAATCCATCGGCAGGCCGACGTAATTCTCGGCGAGCGCCGTCATGGCGGCGCGGGAATTGACGACATAGTCCAGCTCGGCCAGATGCACGCGCTGCTCGAAGGGCGATTCCCGCTCGTTCCGGTGCAGCATGGTGGTCATGTACCAGGAGAAGCGCTCCGCCTTCCAGATGCGGCGCAGGCAGGTGGCGCTGTAGCGTTCCAGCCCGTCGGTGCTGCCGGATTTGTAATAGGCGGTCATGGCGCGCGACAGCACCAGCACGTCGGCCACCGCCAGATTCAGCCCCTTGGCGCCGGTCGGCGGCACGATGTGGGCGGCGTCGCCGGCGATGAACAGGCGGCCATGCTGCATCGGATCGCAGACGAAGCTGCGCATGGCGATGATGCCCTTCTGGAAGATCGGCCCCTCCTTCAGGGTCCAGCCGCTCTCGTCCTCCAGCCGGCGGTGCAGTTCCGACCAGATGCGGTCGTCGGACCAGTTGGCGATGTCGTCCTTGGGATCGACCTGGATGTAGAGCCGCTGCACCTCCGGCGAGCGGGTGCTGAGCAGGGCGAAGCCGCGCTCGTGGTTGGCGTAGATCAGTTCGGGGTGCGAGGGCGGCGCCTCGGTCAGGATGCCGAGCCAGCCGAAGGGATAGACGATCTGGTATTCGCTGCGCCCGGCGGCGGGGATCGCCTGCCGGCTCGGCCCGTGGAAGCCGTCGCAGCCGGCGACAAAGTCGCAGCGCAGCTCCTCCACCGGCTCCTCCGGGCCGCGGTGGAACCGCACGCGCGGCGCCTTGCCGTCGAGGTCGTGGAACTGCACGTCGGACACGCCGAACAGGATGGTGCCGCCATCCTCCAGCCGGGCGGAGACGAGGTCGCGGATGACCTCATGCTGGGCATAGACGGTGACGCGCTTGCCGCCGGTCAGCTCGGCCATGTCGATGTGGTGGCTCCGGCGGTCGAAGCGCAGGGTGATGCCGGAATGGAAATGGCCCTCGCGCATCATGCGCTCGCCCAGCCCCATCCCGTTCATCAGGTCGACCACCCACTGTTCCAGCACGCCGGCGCGGATGGTGCCCTCGATCTCCTCGCGGCTGCGGCTTTCCAGGATCACCGACTCGATGCCCTGGCGGTGCAGCAGATGGGACAGGAACAGGCCGGCCGGGCCGGCGCCGACGATGGCGACCTGGGTGCGGGTCGATTTGGTGGTCTGCATGTCTCTCTCGCCCTGTTGGGATAAGCCGCGGCGCCGCTCCAGTCGGATTTCTTCGTGCGCCAAATGTTATGAAAGATGCTAGTTCACCAAGCGGATTGATGGACATAGACGAACCGGTGAAAGGCTTGTACTTTTCATCGCCATCCCGCCGGAGCCCGTGCGATGTCCGCCCATTCCATCCATCCCGGCCATAATGCCGAACCCATTCCCCGCTATTGGCTATATGGCGAGCCACCGGCGGTTCCGGAATTGCGCTTCGTCCATATCGAGACGATCCCGGAGCGGATGCGCTTGTACAATTGGGAGGTCCAGCCCCACCGCCACGACGGGCTGATCCACGCGCTGCTGGTCACCGGCGGCGGCGGGCGGCTGACCGCGGACGGGGCGGAGGTGGCGTTCCGCGCGCCGGCCCTGATCATCGTGCCGGCGCAGGTGGTGCATGGCTTCCGTTTCGAGCCCGCCACCGACGGGCATGTGCTGACCATGTCGGAAGGCTTCCTGGCCGGTGTGCTGGCGGCGGCGCCGGAGGCGGAGCTGCGCGAGGCCCCGGCCCTGCCGCTGGCCTGGGATCTGGAGGCGGGGTCGGATGCGGCGGCGGCGCTGGACCGCGGCTTCGCCGACATCCGGCGGGAGTTCCGCGCCCACCATATCGGCCGGGCCAGCGCCATCTCGGCGCAGGTGATGCTGCTGCTGGTCGCCACCGCGCGGTTGGCGGCGGAACGGCGGCGCGCTGGGGCGGGGCCGGACGGGCAGGGGGTGTCGCCGGATGTGCGGCTGCTCGCCCGGCTGCGGCCGATGATCGACGAGCGGTTCGGCCAGCATTGGCCGGTCGAGCGTTATGCCGCCGCGCTGGGCGTCACCCCCGGCCGGCTGAACGCCGCCTGCCGCCGGGTGACCGGCCTGTCGACCCTGCAACTGGTCCATGCCCGGCTGATGCTGGAGGCCCGGCGGTCGCTGATCTACACCAGCCATGGCATGGCGGAGATCGGCTATGCCCTGGGCTTCGAGGATCCGGCCTATTTCTCCCGTTTCTTCACCAAGCGCGAAGGGCGGTCGCCGCAGGCCTTCCGCCGGGCGCATGCCCTGGGGGGTGGCGGGGAGCGGTCCGACGGGAGGCAGCCTTGATGGGAACGGTCTTGACCGGAGCGGGCAAGGCTCACCACAGTAGCAGCCTCGCGTCCGGCGGTGCCGCCGTGGCGCGAAACGGTTTCCGGGAAAGGGTGATGGCGATGGACAGCCTGGACGTCACGATGCGGGAGGCGGCCGAGACGGTCGAACAGTCGCTGTGGCGCCGCCTGCGCGCCGACGCCGCCCGCGTGGCGGAGGAGGAAAGCGGCCTCGCCCCCTTCCTGTATGACGCGGTGCTGGCGCGCGCCGGTTTCGGCCCGGCGCTGGCGGCGCTGCTGGTGCGCAAGCTGGCCGACCGCGCCATGCCGGAGGACCGGCTGGCCGCCGTGGTGCGCGACGCCATGGAGTCCGATCCGGCGATCGTCGACTCCGCCGCCGCCGACCTCGCCGCCATCCTGGCGCGTGACCCGGCGGCCGATGGCTGCCTGACGCCCTTCCTCTATTTCAAGGGCTTCCACGCCCTGCAATGGCACCGCGTCGCCAACTGGCTGTGGAAGCGGCAGCGCCACGACCTCGCCCATTTCCTGCAAAGCCGGGTGTCGGAAGCCTTCGCCGTCGACATCCATCCGGCGGTGCCGGTCGGGCGCGGCGTCTTCATCGACCATGGCACCGGCGTGGTGATCGGCGAGACGGCCGTGATCGGCAACGACGTGTCGATCCTGCAGAACGTCACGCTGGGCGGCACCGGCAAGGAGCATGGCGACCGCCACCCGAAGGTGCGCGACGGCGTGCTGCTGTCGGCCGGGGCCAAGGTGCTGGGCAACATCACCATCGGCGCCCGTGCCAAGGTCGGCGCCGGCAGCGTCGTGCTGAAGGACGTCCCCGGCTGCGCCACCGTCGCCGGCGTGCCGGCCAAGGTGGTCGGCTGGTGCCGCGACGAGCCGGCCCCGGCGCTCACCATGGACCAGAGCCTGCAACAGGGCGATTACAGCATCTGAGCGGGCCCCGGCCCAGGCCGGTCCATGGGGCAAGCCGCAAGTCCCATGCGGCAATGGCGGAACCGGCGAAATTGCGAAGGTCAAGGTAAAAGAGCGCATTTTTCTTTATTTATAGGCCTATAGTCCTTTCGATTGGGGTGCGCCGGGTCGGTGGCATTGACGTGTCGTACGACCTCCATCCGGCCGCATCCATGGCGAAGGTCCCCTTGTCGGGTGGCTTTCTCATTCCCGGAAGGAGGCGTTCCATGGCCGTAGCACTCCCCCTGATCACCGCTCTCACTCCCGTCATCGCCGAGCTGCTCGACAGGATTCCCGACCCCGACGACAAGGCGAAGGCCGCCGCGAGCGCCAACGCGCGGATCGTCGCCATGCTCCAGGCCGGCGACACGGCACAGCTTGGTGTGAATGCGGCCGAGGCGGCGAATCCGTCGCTGTTCGTCAGCGGCTGGCGTCCGGCCGTCGGTTGGGTCTGCGTGTTGGGGCTGCTGGTTCAGACCGTAGGCTATCCGCTGATGGGATGGGGCCTGTCGATCTGGTCGCCCGGCACGGCGATGCCGCGGATCGATACCGACACGCTGATGGGGCTGCTGGTGCCGATGCTGGGGCTGGGCGCCTATCGGACCTTCGAGAAGGTGAAGGGGGTGGCGCGGTGACGCGGGCCAGAAGGCGCGGGGCATGCCCCGTCAGCCGAACAGATCCAGTTCCGGATCCGGCGCGGTTTCCGGATGGGTCAGGTCGGTGCAGCCGATGCCGATCAGGCGGAAGGCGCGGCCGTCCACCTCGCGCTCCAACAGCGCGATGCCGGCCGCCAGGATCGCCTCGGCCGCGCGGGTCGGCTCCACCCGGCGCGAGCGGGTCAGCTGCTGGAAATCCTTGGTCTTCAGCTTCAGAACCACGCTGCGGCCCAGCAGCCCCTCGCGCTCCAGCCGGCGGGCCACCTTGTCGGCCAGCGGGCGCAGCTCCTGCGCCAGGGCGGGCAGGGTGGTGACGTCCCAGTCGAAGGTCTCCTCCGACGAGATGCTCTTGCTCGGCGACTCGGGATGGACCCGGCGCGAATCCTCGCCGCGGGCATAGTTGAACAGCACGCGGCCCATGGCGCCATAGCGCTTGACCAGCCAATGCTCGTCCTTGTCCTGGAGATCGCCGACGCGGGTGATGCCGTCGGCGAACAGCTTGCGCTCCAGCGCCGGGCCGACGCCCCACAGGATGGTGACCCGCTTGGGCGCCAGGAAGCCCGCCGCCTCCGCCCGGCCGAGCGCGGAGAAGCCGCGCGGCTTGTCGAGGTCCGATGCGATCTTCGCCAACAGCTTGTTGTAACTGAGGCCGATCGAGGCGGTGATGCGCAGCTCCCGCTCGAAGCGGCGGACGATCTCCACCAGCGCCTGGGCCGGGCTGATGCTGAGCCGCTCCTCGACCCCGGTCAGGTCGAGATAGGCCTCGTCGATGCTGATCGGCTCGACCAGGGGGGTGAAGGCCTCCATGATCGCGCGGGCCTGATGGCCGACCTCTTTGTATTTGGCGATGTTGGGGCGGATGATGGTGGCGTCGGGGCAGCGGTCCAGCGCCTCGCGGATCGTCATGGCGGAACGCACGCCCGACATCCGCGCGACATAGCAGCAGGCGGCGACCACCCCGCGATGGTCGTCGCCGCCGACGATCACCGGGCGGCTGACCAGCTCCGGCCGGTCGCGCTTCTCCACGGTGGCATAGAAACTGTCGCAGTCGATGTGGCCGATGGGCAGGCTGTGCAGCTCGGCATGGCGGAACAGCCGTCGGCTGCCGCATTTCGGGCAACGCGTCCTCTCCCCCGGTCCCGGACCGGACAGGGCGGCGGCGCAGTCGCGGCAGACGCCGGGCGGCGCGCTGTCTTGGGAGCCGGTCATGATCGCGTCAGTCTAGCAAATGGGCGGGCGAACCGCCAGCTTGTGCGTACAAACAAAGAACATCGACGGCGTCGACTGGTGGGGGCAAATGGCGAGCCCGTCGGTTTACTGTGGGGCGAGCGCTGGGAAAGCGTCGCGCACGGCCCAATCTGTGGCAAGATGGGTCATCGCAGGAGAGACCGGCCCCCGTCGCCGGCCCCGCTGCGCGGCCTGAAACGGAAGACGGACGCCCAAGAGAATGCTGATCGACGCCTATTTGGGGTTCCGGGTCGGGGACGTGGTCCTGGACCGTGCGGAGCTTGCGGCCGGCACCGCCACCATCAAGGAAATCCATGTCGTTCCCTGCGACTGGGCGCATGGCCTGACCGGCATCGCCGTCATGGAGAACGGCGCCGAACGCTTCATCGTGCAGTTGAAGAAGGTGCGCCCGACCGACGAGGCCGAGACCAAGACCGAAAGCAACGTCCGGCCGCTGCGGCACCGCGCGCGCTGAACGTCGCGCCCCCGCCCCGCTTGCGGGAGATGGCGCTGGAAACGGCAAGGCCCGCCGCCCCGGATCGGGGGCGGCGGGCCTTTGTCTTTCAGCCTTATAGCGTTGTGCGTTTAATATGAAACGCACAACGCTATAGCTTTATGTCTGACGATCGGATTCACGCTTCAAATCGATTCCGATTTTACGCGATCCGATCTAATAAGGCGGCGGGGGCCCCCGCCGTCCCGTCAGTGACGAAGCTGGACGCGCCCGCCGCCGAGCCGCGCGTCGTCGACGCGGGTGATGACGGGGAGGCCGCGCAGGAAGGCCGCACCGGTGTCGGTCGCCTCGAACAGGACATGACCCTGGCGGTCCTGGCCGCGGAAGCGGGCCTCGGTCGCCATGCCGGCATTGCGGACGGCGGCCGACAGCTCGGACACGGCCTTCCAGATGCGGGCGCGATGTTCGGCGGCGCTGGCGCAGCCGGTCGCGTCGGCGGCGGCCAGGGTGACGGTGAAGGAATGAAGCTCGATCGCCATGGTGGCACCACGGAACTTGGAGTGCGGGATTGGAGAAACCCGGAACGCTCCGGCCATCAGCCGGATACGGCGCCGGCCTTTGGGATCGAGAAACTCAGTCGTAACGGGGAAGTTTCGACAGGACGATGTCGCTGATGAGACCGCGGAGCTGGCTGACCGGGAGCTCGCCAACCGGAATGTTGACGGCGCGCGCGTAGGTCTCGCAAACATGCCAGGCATGGTCGGGTTCGACCAGGATGTGCCGGGCGAGATCATGGTCATCGGCGTTCGCCCGACCGGGGAGCGCCTTTTCACAGGCCAGAGCGGTTTGCACCATGTCGCTGGCCAGACTGTGCAGATTCATGGATGGCACCTTCCCATGTTCGGGAATTGATTGGGGACACGAACAAACTAGACCTTCGGGCCGGATTCGACAACGGTGACTATGACGTTCGTCCGTGACATTTCGACGAGGCTCCTCGTCGATCGCGTGCCACGGCGAAGGTTCCGGCATGTTGCCGCGACCGGCCCTTGGCGAAGAGAACATAAGTCCGGGCGTTTTATTCCGGCTGTGACCGTTTCGCGGGTCTGCTGCGGCATTTTCCGGCCCGGTCCCACCGCACTCTCCACTTGCGCCGGGCATGCCTTCGCATAAGGGGGGTGAAGGCAGCCGTTCAGGTGCGGATCAGCCCGTCCGGCTTCGCCGGAGCGGGCGGAGCCGGCGGTGCCGGGTTCGGCGCCAGCGAGGGCGGCGTCAGTTGCCAGCCGTCCAGCGCCCGCTTCAAGGCGTCCAGCCCGGCCCCGGCCGAGGATTTCGCCTCGTCGGCGGCGCGGGTGATGGCGGCGCACAGCGCGGCGCGGCGCCTGGGATCGTCGCGGCTTGCCTCCAGCGCGCGGCCGACATCGTCGGTGGTGGCGCCGCCCTTGGCGTCGGGCTGCACCGTCTTCGGGTCGATGCCCAGCAGCGGCAGCAGGTAATCCCGGCCCTTCTCGCGCGCCAGCGCCACCGCCTTGTCACCGAAGCGTTCCGCCGCCGCCAGACCGGTGTCCCAGGCGCTGAGCGCCGCCGAGACGGTCGGGCTGCACCGCCCGGCCGGATCCTCCGGCGCCATGGAGGGCGGCGCCATGGTCGGCGGGGCCGTCTGGGCGTGCAGGGGGGCCGCGCTCAGGAGCAGGGCGGCCAGGGCGGGTGGTGCCAGGCGGCGGAGGAGGGCGGGCGGGCACGTCATGCGGGAAACCCCGTGGTCGTCGGTTGGCCTTCCGGTCATTTGGGGAGGCGGCCGGAGTCTTTCCATGCCGGCCATTAAGCCGGCCAAGCCATGCCGGCCATGATGCCCGCCAAAACGGCCGCGGTCCAACCGGTTCGACGGGGAGATGGCGGCATCCCGCCGCGACCTGTGGCGATTTTGCTACCAGATGACTGTTTCATGACTTTTCCATGACATGCCGGCGCTGCACCGCACCGCGAAGCGTGCTAAGAGCAGCGCCAAACCATACCGGCCTTTCATCCTAATCCAGGCGAGTTACCGTCCCATGCTGCTGCGCGCTTTCCGTTCGCTGATGCCGAAGGAGGAACGCTTCGTCGACCAGTTCGTCGAGCAGGCCCGCCACATCGCCGCCGCGGCGGCGGCCCTGGAGGCGGTGATGGACTCGGGACCGGACGACCGCGCACGGAAGATCGCCGCGCTGAAGCGGGTGGAAAAGGACGCCGACCGCATCGCCCAGGACGCCGGGCGCGACCTGCACCGCGCCTTCATCACCCCGTTCGACCGGTCGGACATCCTGTCGCTGATCAACGCGCTGGACGACGCCATCGACCTGATGGACGAAGTGCCGCGCCATGCCGGGCTCTATGGCATCGAGACCTTCGACGAGTCGATGCGCCGGTCCGTCGCCCTGATCCGCCAGCAGGCCGACGTCCTGCTGGAGCTGATGCCGCTGCTGGGCGCCATCGCCCGCAACGCCGAGCGGATCGACCATCTCTGCGGCCGGCTGTCCGACCTGGAGGATGAGGCCGACGACGTGCTGCGCGATGCGCTGAAGGGGCTGATCGGGGAAAAGCCGGACATGATCGCCTTCCTCGGCCGGCGCGAACTCTACGAGATGCTGGAGGCGGTGACAGACCGCTGCGACGATGTCGGCGACCTCGTCGCCGGCATCACCCTCGACCAGGTCTGAGGCGGCCGCGGTCATGGAGGCCCTGCAACTCGGCCTGCCGGCGATCGTCGTCATCATCCTGGTGGCGCTCGCCTTCGACTTCATCAACGGCCTGCACGACGCGGCGAACTCCATCGCCACCGTCGTGTCCACCCGCGTGCTGTCGCCCAAGCTGGCCGTCCTCTGGGCGGCCTTTTTCAATTTCATCGCCTTCCTGTTCTTCGGCCTGCATGTCGCCACCACCGTCGGCACCGGACTGGTCGATCCGCTGGTGATGGACCCGGCGGTGATCCTGGCGGCGCTGATCGGCGCCATCGGCTGGAACCTGATCACCTGGTGGCTCGGGCTGCCCTCCTCCTCCTCGCACGCGCTGGTCGGCGGCATCGCCGGGGCCGGCATCGCCAAGGCGGGGTTCGGCGCCATCATCGCCAGCGGATTCACCAAGACGGCGGTCGCCATCGTGCTGTCGCCGGGCATCGGCCTGCTGCTGGCGCTTCTGCTGATGCTGGTGGCGTCCTGGGCGCTGCGCCGGACCACCCCCTTCGTGGTCGACCGCCAGTTCCGCCATCTCCAACTGGTCTCGGCGGCGCTCTACAGCCTGGGCCATGGCGGCAACGACGCCCAGAAGACGATGGGCATCATCGCCGTCCTGCTGTTCAGCCAGGGCATGCTGGGCGACAGCTTCCATGTTCCCTTCTGGGTGATCATCGCCTGTCAGGCGGCGATGGGGCTGGGCACCATGATGGGTGGCTGGCGCATCGTCCGCACCATGGGGTCGCGCATCACCGACCTGAAGCCCTATCAGGGCTTCTGCGCCGAGACGGCGGGCGCCATCACGCTGTTCGGCGCGACCTGGCTCGGCATCCCCGTCTCGACCACCCACACCATCACCGGCGCCATCGTCGGCGTCGGGTCGGCCCGCCGCACCTCGGCGGTGCGCTGGGGGCTGGCGGGGCGGATCGTCTGGGCCTGGGTGCTGACGATTCCCGCCTCCGGCATCGTCGCCTGGCTGTCCTACCTGCTGGTCGCCGGGCTGCTGCGCCCCTAAGGGGATCGCCGCCCGCCGGAGTGTGCGGGCGGAGGAGGAACGCCGGGCGAACGGATAAGCCCCTCTGGATGCAGCACGGCCTTGACCGGCAAGGGCGGGAACGGCAGGATCGCTTCTGTGGAGACAGGAAACCGGTCATGCCGCATATCGAACGCACCGACCAAGGCGAGCAGTATGTGTTTCCCGGCACCGAACGCCGGACGGTCCCCGGCTTGCCCTATGCGGCGGAAGCCGACGGCCAGCTGACGCTGCATTTCTACGCTCCCCCCGAGAAGTCCGAGCGCCGCCCCCGGCCGACCTCGGCGCGCGCGCTCGCCTCCACGCCCCTGCCCGCCGCTCCGCTGAACAGCGCGGCTCTGAACGCCGCGTCCCTGAACGCCGCGCCGCTCAACACGGCACCGCTGAACGCCGTGCCGTTGCCGGCCAATCCGGTGATGGACGCGGCGCAGGCGGTTCCGGCGATGTCGGCTCCGGCGGTGACCGACTCCACGCCGCAGGGCCTGTTCGGCCGCCGCCTCGCCCATTTCCCGCGGGTGTTCGAGCAGCCTTGACGGAAGGGGCCCCGACAAGGGGGGGCCTGGCAAGGGGGCACCGACGGGCGGTCAGTCGGTGCCGGTCCGGTCGCGTCCGATGGCGGCCAGCAGGTCGGCGATCTGGCCCAGCAGGATGTCCCGCTGATAGGGTTTGCCGATATGCCCGGTCATCCCGGCGTCGCGGCATTCCCGCCGTTCCGCTTCGCTCGCTGCGGCGGTGAGCGCCATGATCGGCAGGTCGCCACGCGGCGGCGGCATCGCGCGGATGGCGCGGCAGGCCGCCAGCCCATCCATCCCCGGCATCTGGACATCCATCAGGACAAGGTCGTAATCGCCGGCCTCCACAGCCTTCACCGCCGCCGCGCCGTCGGCCACCAGATCGATGCTGTAGCCGCTGTCGCGGAACAGGGCGGTCAGCAGCTCGCGGTTGACCGCCAGATCCTCGGCGATCAGCAGGCGTGGCGGTCCGGGAGGACGGACGGAGGAAGACGGGAGGGCGGCTGTCTGACTGGCCGGTGCCGCCTTCTCCCCCCGCCGTCCGGCGATCCGGGCGAGCTGCCGGCGCAACTCGTCGATCGAGAAGGGCTTGGCGATCATCGCCACGTCGAATCCGGGGCCGAGGGCGGCCGGGGTGCCGGCGGCATGGGCGGCGAAGCCGGAGGCCAGCAGCACCGGCAGGCCGGGGCGCATGCGGGCGGCGTGCCGCGCCAGTTCCATGCCGTCCATCCCCGGCGGCATGACGACGTCGCTCAGCAGCAGGTCCAGCCTTTCCGGCCCGTCCAGCACCACCAGCGCCTCGTTGGCGTTGGCCGCGGCGATCACGCGATGGCCCCAGCCGCGCAGCAGACCGGCCAGCATGTCGCGCACCGTCGGATCATCGTCCACCAGCAGGATCGACAGCGGGCTGGTGGGCGCGGGCGGCGGCGGCGGTGCCGGGGCGGGCTCGGCCGGCAGCAGGCGGCCGGCGGGCAGCCGCACCGTCACCGTGGTGCCGACGCCCAGCGTGCTGCGCAGGGTCAGGACGCCGCCATGCAGCTCGACCAGCCTCCTGGTCAGCGGCAGGCCCAGCCCCGCGCCCTCCACTGCGCGGTTGGCGGCGCTTTCGACCCGGGCGAAGGGCTCCAGCACGCGGTCGACATCCCCGGCCGGGATGCCCAGCCCGGTGTCGGTGACGCGGATCACCGGCACGCCCTCCTCCAGCAGGACCGAGAGGGTGACCGAGCCGCCCGACGGCGTGTATTTCACCCCGTTGCCGATCAGATTCAGCAGGATCTGCCGGATGCGGCGGTCGTCGCCGCGCAGCATCCGCGCCGCCGGCATCACCGCCGCCGTCAGCAGGACGCCGGCGCGCTCGGCCCGCGGGGTCAGCATGCGGACGGCGAAATCGGCGGCCGCCTCCAGGTCGCAGCGCCCCTCCTCGATGGTCAGCGCTCCGGCCTCCGCCCGCGCATGGTCGAGAATCTCGTTGATCAGCTCCAGGACATGCTGGCCGCTGTCGCGGACATTGGCGGCATACTGCCGGTAGGATGGCGTGCCGACCGGCCCCTCCGCCTCGCGGGCGATCAGGTCGGCGAAGCCGATCACGGCGTTGAGCGGGGTGCGCAGCTCATGGCTCAGCCCGGCCAGGAACTCGCCCTTGGCGTGGTTGGCGGCCTCGGCGGCTTGCCGCGCCGTCTCCGCCATGTCGCGGGCATGGTCGAGGGCGGTGGCGAGCCTGGCGCTCTCGTCGCGTTCGGCGCTGGTCCGTTCCACGGTGTTGCGCGCCTCGGCCAGCGCCAGCTGGGCCCGGCGTTCGCGGTCGATATAGCGCAGGCCCCAGGCCAGCGCCGCCAGGATCGCCAGCAGCCCGACCAGGCTTTCCAGCACCGTGTGCAGGGTGCGGGTCCGCCATTGCGCCATCGCCTCGTCCCAGCCGATGCCGGTGGTCACCACCAGCCCATAATCCTGGACCGTCCGGTAGGCGGAGATGCGCTCCACCCCGTCCAGCACCGAGGTCGACAGATATTGTCCCTCCGGCGCCTCGCGCAGCTTGGCCTGGAACAGGGGGCCGGCGGCGAGCGAACGGCCGGCCGACGCTTCGGTCGCCGGCCTGCGGGCGACGACCTCGCCGGTCGAGCGGAAGACGCCGATCAGCGGATCGAACTCGAACCCCAGAAGGTTGTAGAAGTCCGTAAGATGATCCACCCGAATCGACACCGAGGCCACCCCGACGAAGCGCCCCTCGTCGTCATGCAGGGGGCGGGAGACCGGGAAGACCAGCGACTGGCTGGCGCCGCGGACCGGCGAGGCCGCGCCGACATGGAGGCGCGTCCCGCCCCGCAACGCCTCCAGCCCGGCCGGATCGGCGAAGCTGGCGATGCGGTTGGGGAAGCTGGCGGAGTCCAGCACGGCCCGCCCGTCGGCGTCGTATATCCAGATCGCCTCCGCGCCCTCGATCTGGGCGGCATATTCACGCAGCCTGGACCAGTGCTTCAGATCGCGCGCCTTCTGGGGGCCGCCGCCGTCCACCACCATGGCCGCGGTCTGGTCGAGCGCGATTTCGGCCGTGTGCACGGTGCGGTGGACGTGATCATCGACCAGCCGGGCCATATCGCGCACCAGGGCGAAGCGGCGCTGCCGGGTGTCCTGGTAATCGTGATGGATCCTGTGGCCCGCGTTGCCCGCCAACGCGGCCAGCACGACGACGACGACCAGCGCGCCCCGTACGAAGCGTCCCACAAATCCCCCCGACCCGTGCCGATGCGCGATGCCGCCCCATCAACGCTTCGGGGCCAAATTATCATGAATCATCGGGAGCCGGTGCGGCAATCGGCGGGGCTGACCCCAGGGGCATGGTGATTCACCTCATCATATGGCGAGAGCGCTTGGAGTGGGCTTGGGGGGTGAAGCAGGGGCGAGCCGGTGGTCCGGCGGAGTCCGGCGCGGGCGCGGGTCAGGTTTTGGACCTGTTCCGTACCTGGGTCGATCACGCCGTCTTGGCCGCCGCCCCGGTCGCCGTCTTGACCGGCTTTCTTCCGGCCGGCCCTGGCGGGGGCATCAGACCCTGTCGTCGAGCAGCGATCCCTGTTTGGACGAGGCGCGATGGGCCTGGTCGATCTGCGCTTCGAGCCCTTTCGCCCAGGGCTGGCTCTTGAGGCTTTCCAGACTGTCGACACGGCCTTCGCTTCGCGCGCGGGCGGGGTCGCCCTTTGCCGCACTGAGCGCGGCCTTGATGACCTTCACCAGCGGATTGTCGCTGTCCAGGTTTTCGGCCGGCTGCCCGTCCCGTGCCGAGAGCATTTCATGGCTGTGCTGCATCGAGGCGCGGGACATGGCCCATGACACCGATTGCTTTTCCTCGTCGCTGACCGTGTCGAGGAATTTGGCTCCGGCCTTCATCGCGTTCGCCATGTTTCCCTGAAAGGCGGCGATGCTGGCGGGATTGGCGGAATCGATGCCCTGGGCCCGCTCCACCTGCTGTCCCATCAGGAAGTCGGCCGCGCCCTGCTCGTCCTTGCTGAACTGGCCGCCGGCGTTGCTGGCGACGGCATAGAGCGCGCGACGATCCATGCCTTGGAAGGCGGCCTCCCAGTCCTTGCCGGAGCTGTGCATGTCCATCGCCTTGCCGCGTTGCTGGTAAACGGCATCGAGCGCGGCGCGGGCGTCCTTGGCGACCGTGGCGAAGTTCGTCCCGGCCGCACCTCCCCCGGCGGATGTGGCGGCGGATGTGGCGGCGCCGGTTCCGCCGGCCGACGGTCCGGTCGCGCGTGCGTCCGAGGTGGGTTTCGCAGTCTTGACCGCAACGGTGGTGCTTGCCGCGCTCTGGCCGGAGATCATCATCGCAACATCCCTCCTTGGAAAAGAGGGGCGTTCGGGCGCCCCGTTTGTCGGCCTCTTCGGTCCGGAGCGTCCGGCCGCCACGCGATGCTTGCGGCCGGACGCTCGGGCTGTGATCAGTTCACGTTGAGCGTCACGGCCCAATCACCGTTCGAGCTGATGCTGGTGATGGTGTAGGTGCAGGTGATGCCGGTGCCGCTGGACGTCGTGTTGACCGTCGGATAATTCCACGGGCCGGTCAGCGAGCTGCGGATCCGCGTGGCGACGAAGCGACAGGACCGGCCGTTGTCGGTCCGCTTATAGGTGACGTTGCACCCGTTCGACGTCAACGCGCTGGTGGCCGTCCGAGTCGCGGCCGAACCCGTCGGGATCGTGGACGGCCACGACTGATCGAGGCTGCCGATACAGCTGCTGGTCTGATAGGTCAGCGACACGCTGGTGTTATCCTTCAGCGTGATCGTCGCCGCGGACCGAGCCGAGGCCCGCGCCGGCCCCCAGCGATACCAACGACGCGACGGCGACTCCGATGGCACCCTTGAGAACGGCGTTCATTATCCTCAGTTCCTTTCGTCGTTATCGCGGCCTGTCCGACAGATCATTCCTTCGGCAGGCATGTCTCATGATTGTATTGAGGCGGTCATCGCACCGATGACCGCCCACGGGTCGGCTCAAGCGGTGAAATGCTTCGTCATCCAGGCAGATCCTCATCACCAGCGTGTCCGCGGAGCGTCGTTTCACCTGGGAAGGCGTCATGACCATCATCCCCAGGACCGCCAAACCACGTTGTCATTGGGCGCCTCATGGGGTGCGCTTCTTGTCATCGCAAGACGCATCATGAAGCCGCGATGGTGGTGACGTTTATAATTTATCCCTATAAAATTGCATATCTCATTTTTTATTAAACCTACTTCGGTTCCAAAGCTTTTTGCGCTCTTTCATGCGGAAGAATGAAGTATTTAGAGAGATATGCATGATTTTCTTAGATGGATAATGGTATGATTTCTAATTTATTTTGAGTATGCATCGAGTCATAAATCGATTCTATCCGGACCATAAGATTTTGAAGTTCTGATAACGAGCGGACCGAAAGGAATGTGACCGAACGGCATGTCAACCTGGGAGCGGGAAATGGCCTGATCATCGATCATATCGGGCGTCCCCCCTTGTCGGTGTCTTCGGCAGGTGGAAGGCGGCTGGCCGCTGACGCCCGGCGGGAAAATGGCCCTTCTCCCCATCTTGCACGCCCCTCCCCATGGGCCCAAATGGGCTGGTGTCTGAACCATTGGGGAGATCGAACGATGGGTCTGTTCGATATGTTCAAGGGCAACGCGCCGCTGGAACTGAACCCGCGTCGCGCGCTGGTGGTGTCGCTGATCTATTGCATGGGGGCGGATGGCGAGATCGATCCCGAGGAGATCGGCCACCTCGTCTCGGTCCTCGGGCGTGGCTCCTCGCGCGAGGAGTTGGATGGCTGTCTGAAATACGCCCGCGGCACCACCCCGGACCGCTTCCTGGGCGAGGTCACGCCCAGGCTGAACCAGCAGCAGCGGCTGTGCATCCTGCTGAACATGATCGACAGCGCCATGGCCGATGGCGAGGCGGAGCAGGGCGAGCGCGACCTGATCATCCGCTTCCAGCAGACCTTCGGCTTCGACGACGCCACGCTGCGGCCCTATTTCGAGGCGCTGACGGCGAAGAACGGCCGTTTCGTCCTGGATGCCTGACGACCCGCCCCCCTCCCATCTTTGCGATGGGAGGGGGCGATGGGACGGGGCGTCGGCCGTTTCAGGCGCCGCCGGTCACAGCCAGTCGGGCACGCGCTCGGCCGCCAGCATCTCCTCCACCGTCGGGCGCGGTCGGATGACGGCGAAGCGGTCGCCGTTGACCAGAACCTCCGGCACCAGCGGCCGGCTGTTGTAGGTCGAGGCCATCACCGCGCCATAGGCGCCGGCCGACAGGAAGGCGACCAGCTCGTCGTCGGCCAGCGGCGGCAGCGGGCGCTGCACGGCGAAGGTGTCGCCGCTCTCGCACACCGGGCCGACGACGTCATAGGGTTCCTGCACGGCGTCGGCCGCCGGCTCCGCCACCGGGACGATGCCGTGATAGGCGTCGTAGAGCGATGGGCGGATCAGGTCGTTCATCGCCGCGTCGACGATGGCGAAGCGGCGGTGCAGCCCCTGCTTCACATAGATGACGCGGCTGACCAGGATGCCGGCGTTGCCGACCAGCGAGCGGCCCGGCTCCAGCGTGATGGAACAGCCGAGATTGCCGGTGATCGACCGCACCATCGCGGCGTAATCGGCCAGATCGGGCGGCGCCTCGTTCTTGTAGGTGATGCCGAGACCGCCGCCGAGATCGAGGCGGTTGATGTCGAGCCCGTCCTCGCGCAGCTGGTGCAGCAGGGCCGCCACCCGCTCGTAGGCGGCGCGGAAGGGGGCGAGGTCGGTCAGCTGCGAGCCGATATGGACGGCGATGGCGACCGGCTTGACGCCCGGCATGGCCGCGGCGCGGCGGTAGATCTCGCGCGCGTGGTCATAGTCGATGCCGAACTTGTTCTCCTTCTTGCCGGTGGCGATCTTCGCATGCGTCTTGGCGTCGACGTCCGGGTTGACGCGCAACGCGATGGGGGCTTCCACCCTCATGGACGAGGCCACCTCGCTCAGCGCCTCCAGCTCCGGCACCGATTCGACGTTGATCTGGTGGATGCCGGCCTCAAGGGCGATGCGCAGATCCTCCCGCGTCTTGCCGACGCCGGAGAAGACGATGCGCCCGGCCGGGATGCCGCCGGCCAGCGCCCGCTTCATCTCGCCCACCGACACCACGTCGCCGCCGGCCCCCAGATTGGCCAGGGTGCGGATGACGGCGAGGTTGGAATTGGCCTTCAGCGCATAGCACACACCGGCGTCCTGGCCGGCGAAGGCGCCGGCATAGGCGTTGTAGTGGGTTTCCAGCGCCGCGGTGGAATAGAGGTAGAAGGGGGTTCCCACCTCGCGCGCCACATCCTCCAGCGAGACGGATTCGGCATGCAGCACGCCGTTGCGGTAGGCGAAGACGCTCATTGGAGAACCATTGGGGGGGGCAGCATCGCGGCCGGTCATGGGAACTGGACTCCGGAACCGGCCGGCTTGCCGGGCTTCGGGTCCAGCGAGGGGTTGGGATAGGGGCGGGGGAAGGGATCGGCCTGCCCCTCCGGAACCGGGCTGTCGACGAATTTCGGCTTCTTGCCGCAGCCGGCCAGTGCCAGCGCGCCGGCCAGGGCGATGACGGTCATCGTGACGCTACGGTTCACAGGAAACGCTCCCGGGCGGCCTTGACCGCCTCCTGCACGCGGATGGGGGCCGGGCCGCCGAAGCTGGTGCGGCTGTTCAGCGACGCCTCGATGCTCAGCGCCGGATAGACGGCCTGGGTGATGCGCGGCTCGATGGCCTGGAGTTCCTCCAGCGTCAGGTCGGTCAGGCCAACGCGGCGGTCCTCCGCCGCCTTCACGGCGCGGCCGGTGACGTGGTGCGCCTCGCGGAACGGCATGTTCAGCTCGCGCACCAGCCAGTCGGCGAGGTCGGTGGCGTTCAGGAAGCCGCGGTCGGCCGCCTCGCGCATCGCCGGGACATTGGGCTGCATGTCGCGCACCATGCCCTCCATGGCGGCGATGCACAGCGCCAGCGTGTCGTCGGCCTCGAACACCGGCTCCTTGTCCTCCTGCATGTCCTTGGAATAGGCCAGCGGCAGCCCCTTCATGGCGATCAGCAGGCTGTTCAGGCTGCCGATCACCCGGCCGGCCTTGGCGCGCACCAGTTCCGCCGCGTCGGGGTTCTTCTTCTGCGGCATGATCGAGGAGCCGGTGGTGAAGGCGTCCGACAGCCTGATGAAGCGGAACTGCGCCGAGCACCAGATCACGATCTCCTCGGCGAAGCGCGACAGGTGCATGGCGCAGATCGACGCCGCCGACAGATATTCCAGCGCGAAGTCGCGGTCGGACACCGCGTCCAGCGAATTGGCGGTCGGCCGGTTGAAGCCCAGCGCCTCCGCCGTCATGAAGCGGTCGATGGGGTAGGGGGTGCCGGCCAGCGCCGCCGAGCCGAGCGGGCATTCGTTCAGCCGGCAACGGGCATCGCGGAAGCGGCCGCGGTCGCGCCCGAACATCTCGACATAGGCCAGCAGATGATGGGCGAAGCTGATCGGCTGCGCCGCCTGGAGATGGGTGAAGCCGGGCATCACCGTGCCGGTGTGCTGCTCCGCCAGATCGATCAGCGCGGTCTGCAACGCGGTCAGGCCGGCGATGCTCCGGTCGATGGCGTCGCGCACCCACAGCTTGAAGTCGGTCGCCACCTGGTCGTTGCGCGAGCGGCCGGTGTGCAGCCGCTTGGCCGGCTCACCGATCAGCTCGGCCAGCCGGGCCTCCACATTCATGTGGATGTCCTCCAGCTCCACCTTGAAGGTGAAGCCGCCGGCGTCAATCTCTGCCTTGACGCGGTCGAGTCCGGCGATGATGGCGTCGGCGTCGGCCTGGGTTATGATGCCCTGCTTGGCCAGCATCGCGGCATGGGCCTTCGACCCGGCGATGTCCTGGTCGGCGAGCCGCTTGTCGAAGCCGATGGAGGCGTTGATCTTCTCCATGATGGCGGCGGGACCGCGCGCGAAGCGCCCGCCCCACATCTGGCTGGCGGCGGGGGCTGCTGCGGTGGTGGCGGCGCCGGCGGTGGCGGCGTTCGGCGGGGTCTGATCGGCGCTCATGGGGGCGGTTTTCGCGGCATTCGTGTGAAGGGAGCGAGGAAGCGTGAGTATGCGGACTTTGGCGGCTGTCGCAACGGTTTGTGTGTGCATGGCCGGGGCCGGCCTGTGGTGGAGCGCCGGTGCGGCGCCCAACCCCGGCGCCGCGGCGCCGGAGCTGGTGCGGCTGGGTACGCCGGACGCGCCGTCGGGAGCCGTTCCCGTCGCCTCAACCGGCATCGACAAGCTGGAGAGGTTCAGGGGGGCGGAGCCCAAGCCGATGCCGCCGCTGTCCTTCGTCGATGCCGAGGGGCGGCGGGTCGATCTGGCCGATTTCAAGGACCGGGTGATCCTGCTGAACCTGTGGGCGACCTGGTGCGGGCCTTGCGTGAAGGAGATGCCGTCGCTCGACCGGTTGCAGGCCCAGCTGGGCGGCGACGCCTTCCAGGTGGTGGCGCTGTCGCTCGACCGTGGCGGGCGTGCGGCGGTGGAGCCCTTCTATAGGAAGACGGGGGTCGAGCATCTGACGGTCTTCCTCGACCCCGCGTCGGAGTCGATGAAGGCGCTGTCGCTGCGCGGCCTGCCCACCACGGTGCTGGTCGATCCCGAGGGCCGCGAGCTTGGCCGCGTCGAGGGGGCGGTGGAGTGGGACGCGCCGGAGGCCGTCGCCTTCCTGCGCCAGTATCTTGGGCGTGGCGGCGGGCCGGCGCGCGACCGGGGCGTGATGAAGACGGGCGGCTGACGCTGCCGCCGCCATGGGGTAGAGTGGTGCTATGACCTTCCGCCTGACCCGAGCCGCCCAATGACGCAAGCCGCCGCCTCCGGTCCCAAGCGCTACACCATCGGTCCCGGCATCGTGATGATGCGGCAGGGCGAACGCGCCGACCGGGCGTGGCTGATCGAATCGGGGGAGCTGGAGGTGCTGCTGACCGGCGCCGACGGCGGCACCCGGCGGCTGAGCGTGGTCGGCAAGGGGGCGGTGGTCGGCGAGATGGCGCTGATCGACGATGGCGAGCGCAGCGCCACCGTGCGCTCGCTGACCGAGGTCTCGTGCGTCGAGGTGACGCGCGACGCCTTCCGCGCCCTGCTGAAGCGCAGCCCGCCGCTGGCCTCCTATCTGTTGCAGAGCCTGATCGCCGCCATCCGCCGCGACTATGGCCTGCCGCCGACCGAGCGGATCGGCAACCCGGTGGATTTCCGCTCCACCAACTCGTTCCAGAAGGTGGTCGACCGCCGGATGATCCGCGAGGGGCATGTCTTCTTCAGCCCCAACGAGCCGGTCAACGCCGCCTACCTGATCCAGTCCGGCCGCGTGGCGCTCCGCCCCGGCCGCGGCACGTTGGGCGAGGAGATCGCGACGCTTGGTCCCGGCAGCCTGTTCGGCGAGATCTACCTGCTGACCGGCCGCCTGCCCGACGTCACCGCGATGGCGGTCGCCGGCGGCGTCTGCGAGGTGATCGACAAGCGCAGCTTCGACGATGCGGTGATGGCGATGCCGGCGATTTTGAAGTCGCTGGCGCGGATCTACATCACGCAGCTGATGAGGAAGGCGGCGGATCCCCTCTCCCCCGCCTCTGGCGGGAGAGGAGGCTGAGGGGAGGCCCACGGCCGCGTTCCGGTCAAAATGGCGGTGACGGCGTTATATGCGGTCTTCGGTCCCTGACCTATTGGTTGTGGCGATCCGTCCAGTGATCGACAGAGTCATGACCGGAAGTGGAGTATAATAAGCGCTCTGGACGCTTTTGGAGCGAGGCTCGCGCTCAGATCCATATCATGGGTCGATTTCTGGTAATGAGCACTTCCAAATACTGTGTGCTGGTCAAGGGTATGCGCGGTAAAGATCAAGGAAAATTCAATTTCATTTGAAATTAACCAATGTAGTTCTTGATGTTACGTCGAATTTATGAAAATTGTCGATATTTTATTGGAGATTTCAGAACATCATATTCATTAAAATCGCGAGAATGATATAAATTCTGAAATATGGTTGTTGATGAAACATCTTTTGGTTACAAAAAACTTCTTGAAAGTGCCTTTGTTGATTGCATGATCAATTGACCGGGGGCGGCGATACGTCAGAGGGGGTGGCAATGAAAATTCTCGATAATTTTTCGATCTCGACGAAGATCATGGGTCTGCTGCTGTTTTTATCGGCATTGACGGTTGGAACGAACTTGTTCTCGGCCTCACGCCTGATGCGGGTCGATACCCTCTATTCCAACATGATCGACAATGAGGTGAAGGGGGCGGTTGCCGCGCTCCGTGCCAGCCGTGCCATAAACGCCATCGGGGGGTTGGCCTATGCGCTTATCGTCGACCGCGATCCACAGCATCTGAAAAACACGACGAAGGAACTCGACATCCGGCTGCCGCGCGTTCGGCAGTTCCTGGCCGACGCCAGGGAGGCGATGCCCGGCACCGCTTCCAAAGTCGATGAGTTTCTCAAGGATTTCAGCGTCTTGGAGGGGAAACTCCAGGATGTCAAGGCGGCGGTTCTGGCCAATGAGCATGACAAGGCGCTTGTCATCATGAAGCGGGATCTGGATCCCGGCCTGGTCAAACTGCGCGACGCCATGAACAAATACAGCGAAGCGGCGACCGCGATCGTCGACGAGGCCTCCCGCAACGCCACCGAGAGCAGCATCCATTCCTTCATCGTGGCCTTGTCGATCGCTGGAGGCGGTTGCGCGTTCTGTCTCCTCATCGCCTACGGCATGTCGCGGCACGGCATCAGCCTGCCGATCCGCCGCATCGTCGCGGTGCTGGAGCGCTTGGCGGCCGGCGAGACCGCGGTCGAGGTGACGGGGGACGGGAGGCGGGACGAGGTCGGCATCATCGCCCGCACGGCGAAGATCTTCAAAGAGAACGCCATCGCCAAGCAGGCGTTGGAGGCCGAGCAGGCCGCGCGGAAGGTGCTGGCCGAAACGGAGCGGCGGGCGGTGATGAACCATATGGCCGAACGGTTCGAGAGCTCGGTCAAGAACGTCGTGAGCCGGGTTTCCGGAGCGGTGGCGCAGATGCAAGGCAACGCGGAGCAGCTTTCCGCGATGGCCGGACAGAGCAAGGCCCAGGCGTCGGCCGTCTCGGGAGCGACCCGCGAGGCGTCGGCCAATGTTCAGACCGTCGCGGCCGCCACCGAGGAGATCTCCGGCTCCATCGCCGAGATCGGCCGTCAGGTCGCGCGGTCGTCCGAGGTCGCCCAGCTTGCCGTCGGCACGGCCGAGGGGGCCAGCGCCTCGATCCAGACGCTGGCCAACCAAGCCAGCAGCGTGGGGGAGGTGGTCAAGCTCATCACCAACATCGCCAGCCAGACCAACCTCCTGGCGCTCAACGCGACCATCGAGGCCGCTCGTGCGGGAGAAGCCGGCAAGGGCTTCGCCGTCGTCGCCAACGAGGTGAAGAATCTCGCGACCCAGACGGCGAAGGCGACGGAAGAGATCGCCGGACAGATCGGCGGCATGCAGCAGGCCACCGGCCAAGCGGTGACCGCGATCCGCGAGGTCGCCGGCATCATCGGCGAATTGAGCGAGATCGCGACCAGCGTGGCGGCGGCCATGGAAGAGCAGGATGCCGCCACCAAGGAGATCGCCCGCAACGTGCAGGCGGCGGCGCAGGGGACCCAGAATGTGTCGACCAACATCGCCGGGGTCGAGCAGGCGGCCGGCGTGACGGGGCAGGCGGCGGCGGATTTGCTCGGTGCCGCCCGGGCCTTGACCGGGCAGGCGGACGCCCTGTCGCACGAGGTCGAACGCTTCCTTTCCGAGGTGCGGGCGGCCTGACCTTGGATCGCGGAACCGGGCGCCGTCGGTGGACGGCGCCCCAGCCCCTCACTTCGCCCCGACCTCGTGACCGGCCAGCAGTTCCAGCGCGCGGAGCATGCCGGAATGGTCCCAGGCGGCCCCGCCCTGGGCGGCGCAGGCGTTGAACAGCTGCTGGCAACTGGCGGTGTGCGGCAGCGACAGGTTCAGCGCCTTCGCCCCGCTCAGCGCCAGGTTGAGATCCTTCTGGTGCAGCTCGATGCGGAAGCCGGGGGTGAAGTTGCGGTTGATCATCCGCTCGCCATGGACCTCCAGGATGCGCGAGGAGGCGAAGCCGCCCATCAGCGCCTGACGGACCTTGGCCGGATCGGCGCCGGCCTTGGAGGCGAACAGCAGGGCCTCGGCCACCGCCTCGATCGTCAAAGCGACGATGATCTGGTTGGCGACCTTGGTGGTCTGGCCGTCGCCGTTGCCGCCGACCAGCGTGACGTTCTTGCCCATCTTCTCGAACAGCGGCTTGACCGTGTCGAAGGCTTCCTGCGGGCCGCCGACCATGATGGTCAGCGAGGCGGCCTTGGCTCCGACCTCGCCGCCCGAGACGGGGGCGTCGAGATAGGCGCAGCCGAGATCGTTGATGCGCTTGGCGTAGTCCTTGGTCTCGATCGGCGAGATCGAGGACATGTCGACGACGATCTTGCCCGCCGACAGGCCGGCGGCGACCCCCTTGTCGCCGAACAGGGCGGCGCCGACATGGGGGGTGTCCGGCACCATGGTGATGATGACCTCGGCCGCCGCCGCGACCTCCTGGCCCGACGGGCAGGGAATGGCGCCCTTGGACGTCAGCTCGGCCGGGACCGGCTTGAGGTCGTGGACGTAGAGGGTGTGACCGGCGTCCAGCAGGTGCCCCGCCATCGGGGTGCCCATGATGCCGAGACCGATGAAACCGACCTTCATGACTATGGTCCTTCTCTTTGAATTTGGGGGGCGTCTCAGGCCTGCGCCGGTTCGGTCCTGTAGGGGGCGAGCCAGCCGAGCCCCTCGGTCGTCGTCGTCTTCGGCTTGTATTCGCAGCCGACCCAGCCGCCGTAGCCGATGGCGTCCAGATGCTTGAACAGGAAGGGATAATTGATCTCGCCGGTGCCGGGCTCGAAACGGCCGGGATTGTCGGCCAGCTGGACATGGGCGATGCGGGCGAGGTTGGCCTCGATGGTGCGGGCCAGATCGCCTTCCATGATCTGCATGTGGTAGATGTCGTATTGCAGGAACAGGTTGCCGGAGCCGACCTGATCGATCAGGTCGAGCGCCTGTTTCGTCCGGTTCAGGTGGAAGCCGGGGATGTCGCGGGTGTTGATCGGCTCGACCAGCAGCTTGATCCCGGCCCCGGCCAGCGCGTCGGCGGCATAGGCGAGGTTGCCGACCAGCGTGCTCTGCGCCGTGGCGGCGTCGGCGCCTTGCGGCAGGATGCCGACCAGGCAGTTGACCTGTTTGCATCCCAGCGTGCCGGCATAGTCGATGGCGCGGGCGACGCCGTCGCGGAATTCCTGCACACGGTCGGGCAGGATGGCGATGCCGCGTTCGCCGCCGCCCCAATTGCCGGCGGGCAGATTGTGCAGGACCTGGGTCAGGCCATGCCGGCGCAGCTTCTCGGCCAGCGCATCGGCGGCGAAATCATAGGGGAACAGGTACTCGACCCCACGGAAGCCGGCATCGGCCGCCGCGGCGAATCGGTCGAGGAAGGGATGCTCGTTGTAGAGCATCGTCAGGTTGGCGGCGAATTGCACCATGACCGAACTCCGGGTTACGCGACTTGGCCGCCGGGAATGGCGGGGCGGCCCTTGGGGTGGGAGCTTGACCGCCGCGCAGGCCCTTGAGCCAGTTCGCCGAACGGCTTTTCCACCCAGCGGAAAGCGGGAAGCGCGAACGGTTTGGCGCCGCCGGGCGGTCGCGGAATGGAGTTGACGCATACGTCACCCTGGACTAGGCTTCGCGGCACGGATCATCCGTATCCCCAGCGCCGCCAGAAGCGCAGCCGTCACGCCCGGAGGAGACTTCCGTTGAGCCTGCCCGCCTCCCAGCCCTATCCGCATCTGCTGGCCCCCCTCGACCTCGGCTTCACGGTGCTGAGGAACCGGGTGCTGATGGGATCGATGCACACCGGGCTGGAGGACCGGCGGCGCCACTTCCCGCGGCTGGCCGCCTATTTCGCCGAGCGGGCGCGCGGCGGGGTCGGGCTGATGGTGACCGGCGGATTCTCGCCGAATGTCGAGGGGTGGCTGTCGCCCTTCGGCTCCACCCTGGCGCGGCATGGCGCGGCGCGGGCGCACCGGGTCGTCACCGACGCGGTGCATGCCGAGGACGGCAAGATCGCGCTGCAAATCCTGCATGCCGGCCGCTATGCCTACAGCCCGCTGTCGGTGGCGCCGTCGCGCATCAAGTCGCCGATCACCCCCTTCACCCCGCGCGCCCTGACCGCGCGGGGGGTGGAGCGCCAGATCCGCGCCTATGTCCGCTGCGCCGAGCTGGCGCGCGAGGCCGGCTATGACGGGGTGGAGGTGATGGGGTCGGAAGGCTACCTGATCAACCAGTTCCTGGTGACCCACACCAACCAGCGCACCGATCAATGGGGCGGATCCTATGAGAACCGCATGCGTTTCCCGGTGGAGATCGTGTCGCGCATGCGCGAGGCGGTCGGGCGCGACTTCATCATCATCTACCGCCTGTCGATGCTGGACCTGATTCCCGATGGCAGTACATGGGAAGAGGTCGTGCAACTGGCCCAGGCGATCGAGAAGGCCGGGGCCACCATCATCAACACCGGCATCGGCTGGCACGAGGCGCGGGTGCCGACCATCGCCACCAGCGTGCCGCGCGCCAATTTCGCCTGGGTGACGGGGAAGCTGAAGGGGGCGGTGTCGATCCCGCTCTGCACCACCAACCGCATCAACACGCCCGAAGTCGGTGACGCGGTGATCGGTGGCGGGCTGGCCGACATGGTGTCGATGGCGCGGCCCCTCCTGGCCGACCCGGACTTCGTCGCCAAGGCGGCGGCGGGCAGGCCGGAGGCGATCAACAGCTGCATCGCCTGCAACCAGGCCTGCCTGGACCATATCTTCTCCGGCAAGACGGCGAGCTGTCTGGTCAACCCGCGCGCCTGCCACGAGACGGAGCTGGTGATCGCCCCCGCCACGCGGCGCAAGCGGGTCGCCGTGGTCGGCGCCGGCCCGGCCGGGCTCGCCTGCGCCACCACCGCGGCGGAGCGCGGCCACGAGGTGCATCTGTTCGACGCGGCCGACGAGATCGGCGGCCAGTTCAACATGGCCAAGCTGATCCCCGGCAAGGAGGAGTTCCACGAGACCTTGCGTTATTTCCGCCACCGTCTGGCCGAGACCGGGGTGGCGCTGCATCTCGGGCGGCGGGTGACGGCGGATGAGCTGACGGGGGCCGGATACGATGCGGTGGTGCTGGCGACCGGGGTGGTGCCGCGCGACCCGCGGATTCCCGGCCAGGACCACCCGAAGGTGCTGACCTACATCGACCTGCTGCGCGGCGCCAAGCCGGTCGGCCGCCGCGTCGCCGTGGTCGGGGCGGGCGGCATCGGTTTCGACGTCAGCGAGTTCCTGGTGCATGAGGGGACGTCGCCCAGCCTGGATCCGGCGCTGTGGCGGGCCGAATGGGGTGTCGCCGATCCGGCCGAGGCGCGTGGCGGCGTCGCCGGCGTCCGCCCGCACCTGACCCCGCCGGCCCGCGAGGTCGTGCTGCTCCAGCGCAAGGCGAGCAAGCCGGGTGCCGGGCTGGGGAAGACCACCGGCTGGATCCACCGGGCGCAGCTGAAGATGAAGAACATCGAGGCGCTGTCCGGGGTGAATTACGAGCGCATCGACGATGAGGGGCTGACCATCAGCTTCGGCGAGAAGCGCGAGCGGGTGCGGACGCTGGCGGTCGACAGCATCGTGCTGTGCACCGGACAGGAGCCGCTGCGCGTGTTGCAGGCCCCGCTGGAGGCCGCCGGCATCGCCGTCCACCTGATCGGCGGCGCCGATGTCGCGGCCGAACTGGACGCCAAGCGCGCCATCGCCCAGGGCACCCGGCTGGCGGCGGGGCTGTAGGGACTTTCCGAGTCAGGCGGACTGTCCGGCCTCTGTTTCGGCCCGCTCCGGTAGACTCACCGGCCGAACAGCGGGACACGGGCGAGATGGCGCTCGATGGTCTCGCGCGCCTGCGCGTCATAGCCGAAATCGCCCTTGTTCACCCGCCAAGCGTCAAGAATGGTGGTCCGGGCTTGGTCCACCCACGAGGCCATCAGGCTTTCCTCGACCCCGACCTTCCGGGCCATGCTCCGGAAGGTGGCGTCGGTCACATCCTCCCACCGCTTCGATCCGCCGAGATTCAGGGCCAGCTTGTCTTCAGGGTGATACTGGATGGTGGAGACCAGATCATAGGCAGGGGAAAGAGTGGCGTTGATGCCATCTGGATAGATCAGGGTCCAATTCTTATGGTGCATGTCGCCATTGCCGGAGGCGATCATGAACATGACGCGGCGGACATATTGTGGAAGGTCTTTGTTTTTTCCTAGGGCATTGATCAGTCTTGCCAAGGTCTCGTAATTGTATTTCGAGTATTTCTGATCCGGGTACAAATCCAGAATTTGGGCGAAATCCTCCATATGGACCCGCGAGCCTGGGGCCGGGCGGTCGAAACGGCGGATCGCCAGGGCGAAGGGTTCGGCGAAATCGCGATAGGACGACGGCAGACCCGTTATGTCGGCAATCGGAACGAGGTCGATTTCGGGGATGGCGATTCCGCTGGCCTCGGCCCATCGCATGGTCGCGTATTCGGTCTGCGGAACAGTGCGGAAGCGGCTGTCCGGCAGCTTGACGATCCAATCGCCGCCGCGACCGGTAACCGGGATCGTCAATCCGCGTTCGGAACGGCGGGCGGAAAACTTCAATTGCACTCCGGCCAGAGAGAAATGCCAAGTCTCGCCGCTTTCCGTCCCTTCCTGCTCCATCGGATTCCCATCGTCCGACCATGCGCCTTCGCTGCCGTCAGGGACGATGCGCACCGCACCTGGCAAATCCTCACCGAGATGACGCAGCAGCGGAAACTGCCGTGTGGCGGGCACACCCGCCTGTTTCGCGATCAAATCGCGCAGAACGCCTTCGGGAAGCAGGTTGGAGAACCAGGGAGGTACCCGGGCGCGGGTGCTCCAGACCTTGTCGGGGTCGTCCAGGAAGATCTGGCCCAGCACCGGCCGGGGATAGGCCTGCTTGTAGGTCTCCAGCAGGCGGAACTCGCTGCCGTCGGTGGCGCCGAGTGTGAGCCGGCCGACCGGCAGGTCGCCGAGCAGAACACTGAGAGACCTGACCATCACGCGTCCTCGTCTTCCGCCACCAGCGCCGCGATGGATGGCCGGTCGCTCTCTTCCCAGCGGGCGTGCCGGGCGAAGAACAGGTCGCAATGGCGTTGCAGGAAGGCGGTCCTCGTCCTCAGGAAGCCGTCGCTGTCGCCGTCGCGCAATGCCCGAGCGGCAGCTTCCGGGACGCCATGGGAAGCCAGCACGTCCGGATCCCGCATCTCGGTCAACCGTTGACGCAGCCTGGGGCGATGGGGATGAATCAGGCGATTGGCGAGGGATTGGAAGGCTTGGTTTGCCGCACCATTCCGCAAGAAAATCGGAGGCATGGAGAAGTCCACTTCCTCCGCCCCGGCCTCCTGATCAATACTGATGAGTTGGCCGTTGTCCAAATCCCGTGGCCTCAAGTCCAGCATGGCGAGCGCCAGCAGCTTGCCGGCGGCGAAGCGGAAATTGAAAGAGCCATCGACATTCGGTAAAGCGTCGGGGCGGCCCGTCATCAACTCCAGCAGCCTCTGCACGGAGGCCTCTTCGTTCCCTTCCATGATCAGGTCCAAGGTCGCTCTGGTGGACACGGTGTCCCCGCGGTGGGTGCCGGTCAGGGCTCCGCGCCATACCCAGCGTTCAAGCAGCTGCCTGGATCGGGTTCCGGGATCCGGGTAGAGATGGAAGAACTTGCCCAGCAATACGAAGGGCTGCTTGTAAGGCATGAGGTCGTAGCGTGGAATTCCAACATCATTCTTCAGGAACTGGATGACCCGTCGCGCAACGTCAGCCGTGGTCCGGTAGGCCCGTTCCGCATCGGCATCGTCCAAGCGGATCGGTCCCTCGCCCTTGCCCTCGATCACGTCCCTGCCTTGCAGCACGCGCAACAAGCGGTACAGCAACTTTTCCTCGACCAACCCGAACCCCATGGGAGCCAATTCCAAAACGATCTGCCGGAGAGAGGCGGGACGACCTTGGCTGCGCGCTCCATTCAGGGCGTCGAACACCTGTTCCTGTCCGAGCGGATGGCCGCTGGAGTTGGTACGGCCGAAGATTTCCCGCAGGGTTTGCTCTTGGTTGGTGCGCACCAGATAGGCTGGGATTTCATAGTCGCGAATCCGCCTGCCCACGGTAATGGCTCTCTCGCGCCGTTCGGGCTGATCGGATGTGTGTTGGAACAGCCACTGCATCAACCGTTCCGGGTCGAGCACCTCGGTCATCGGAAGGTAGCGGGAGGGATCCGCCGCACGATCCTTAGGGGGGGCTAAAAACGTCCGCTCATCCAGATCGAAATACAGAGCGAAATCATCCCGGTCCGGTTCCGGAGCCAGCAGCACCCGGGCCAGGGACATCAATCGCTGTTGTCCGTCCACGACCCACAGGGCGTCGCTGCGCGCCCCTCCCCCGACGCGAACCGTCCCGAAGGTCACCTCGCCCGCTTCGGCACTGGTCTCCCAGAACAGCAGGTTGCCGATGGGGTAGCCACGCCAAAGGCTGTCCAACAGTTTGGCCGCGTCGCTCCGGTCCCAGCGGAGGCCGCGCTGAAACGAGGGAATGCGCATCCGGCCCCGCCGCAACTCCCCTAGAAGATCCTCCACCTTGAATGCCCGCGCCTCGGGGCGGCGATCAAGGGATTCGATGTCATCTCCGGCCATGGAGTTGCGATTGTCGACCATGCGGACCTCGATCTTCAAACCGGTGCGCCTGTCGATGTCCGCGGCTGTCCCGCATGATGGTGGCTGCGGAGCCGACAGGCGCAGAGTTTACCTTTTTCCGATGTCGGGCGGAGCACCCGGAGCGCGGGGAGTCTATATCATCCAAATGGAAGACGGAATTTCCCTGCTATTGGGGCTTCCTCTTTCCCTTCCTCTCCCGTCGGGCGTCCCACAGCCCCCACGGGAGTGCGGGCGCCTTTGTCACACCCGCGCCGGAGGGGCAGGGAGCGAAACCGCTTGCCGCTTAAGCTGATATATTAGTATTCTAAGGCATTCGCTTCTGAGGAGGCTGGACGCCATGCCATCGGGCACCCCGCCGGCCAAAACCGGTTCCATCGCCGTCCCCTCGACACCGACCTCCCCCCAGGTGTCGGCCAGGACCGCTCCGCTCCAGGTCCGTCCGCCGGCACGGCGGGACATGCGACGCGGCCCGACCGCCGCCGATGCCATCCATCGCGATCTTCGGGCGGAGATCGTGTCGCTGAAACGCAAGCCGGGCGAGCCCATCGTCGAAAAGCAGATCGCCGAGGCCTATGGCGTCAGCCGCACCCCGGTGCGCGAGGCGGTGCTGCGGCTGGCCGACGAGGGGTTGATCGAGATCTTCCCGCAATCCGGCACCTTCGTCTCGCGCATTCCGCTGGAGGCGCTGCCGGAGGCCGGGGTGATCCGCAAGGTGCTGGAGCGGGCGACGGTGCGCTTCGCCGCCGAGCGCGCCACCCGCAGCCAGATCGCGGCGTTGCGCGCCTGCCTGGAACGCCAGCGCGAGGTCGATGGCGCCGGCGACGCCGACGGCTTCCATCAGGCCGACGAGGCCTTTCATGCCCAGATCACCGAGATGGCGGGCTATCCCGGCTTCTGGACGGTCATCCAGCAGGCCAAGGTTCAGCTCGACCGCTGCCGCCGGCTGACTCTGCCGGTGCCCGGCCGCATGCGCACCGTCATCGCCGAGCATGAGGCGATCGTCGACGCCATCGCCAGCCATGATCCGGATCGGGCCGAACAAAGCCTGGTCAGCCATCTCGACAATCTTCAGATCACGGTGGACGACGTGCGCAACGCCGCCCCGCTCTATTTCTCCGGCAGCTTGGCCGACGATAGGGCTGTCGGGGCCGGCCCCCTGTGACGGAAAGGCTTCATCCGCGGCCATCCCCGCTCACCGTTCCGCCAGGCCGGCAGCGCGGCCTTGCGGAATCCGTCACTTTGGCGTAAAGCGCCAGGACCAGGCCGGGCCCCTCTGGCAACCCTCACCGGTTGCGATGTCGGACTGGGAACATGAAGGAGCGGCCCGCGCCTCGTGCCCCTGACCGGGGGCTTCCGTCCGACGCCTTCGGCGCCACCCGACCGGTCAGCACACCGCCGCGCGGTTCCTCCTCCCACATTCATCGTGACGTGAGGACTCGTGCCCAAATGACCGAACTCTTTACCACCGAGGCGCTTGTCGCCCTGCTTCAGGTCATCATGATCGATCTGGTGCTGGCCGGCGACAACGCCATCGTCATCGGCCTCGCCGCCGCCGGGCTGCCGCGTGAACAGCGCGGCAAGGCGATCCTGATCGGCATCCTGGCCGCCACCGTGCTGCGCATCGCCTTCGCCGCCGTCACCGCCCAGCTGCTCCAGATCATCGGGCTGCTGCTGGCCGGCGGCGTGCTGCTGCTGTGGGTCTGCTGGAAGATGTGGCGCGAGCTGCGCCAGTCCCAGGACGAGGACGAGGCGGTCGCGGCGCTGGAGGAGGGGGGGGCCGACCAGGCCGGTTCGCGCAAGACGCTGGGGCAGGCGGTCTGGCAGATCGTCGTCGCCGACGTGTCGATGTCGCTCGACAATGTGCTGGCCGTCGCGGGTGCCGCGCGCGAGCATCTGGGGGTGCTGGTCATCGGCCTGACCCTGTCCATCGCCCTGATGGGGCTGGCCGCCAGCCTGATCGCCCGCATCCTGCACAGGCACCGCTGGCTGGCCTATGTCGGCCTCGCCATCATCCTCTATGTCGCCCTGCACATGATCTACCGCGGCGCCCTGGAAGTGTGGCCGCTGGTGAACGGCCACGCCTGAACCGCCGGCGGGACGATGCCGGCGCCAGGTTCGCGCTTCCTCGGCGACAGCTCTTCCGACTGGGCCATCGGGACGGGTCCCGATGGCCTATTCTTTATGCGCCGCGCGGTTCGCGGCGATCTCCGAATTGGAGGTAACCAACGCCGATCCTTCCCAATTGGGGAAAAAGAGTGGCAAGCCGGCCCAATGTAGCGGGACAGCCGGATGGCGTCTGAATCGAAAGAAACCGTACCCCTTTCGATGATCCGGAGAAAACAGGTCGCCCGGCCGGAGCGGAGGCGTCCCAAGGAATGATGGGCTTATTGGATGTTGTTTGGTGGATATGATCCCGTACATGACGGAAAGCGGAAACGACTTCCAACAACTCCCCAGAAAGGGGCTTTTTCATGCACGGGATCATTCTTGCTGACGCCGGTCTCGCCGACATCGACGCGCTGATCGGCCGGCAGGCGCCGGATGTGACGGTGGTCCGGGTCGCCGCCGACGAGGACGCCCTCGGTCTGCTCGCCGACGCCCTGGAGATGGCCGGCAAGATGGCCGGCGAGACCGGGGACGGGGCGGGAGGGGCCTGCGCCGTCCATCTGGTCGCCCATGGCGCGCCGGGCGTGGTGAAGCTTGGGGCGATGCCGCTCGACGCCGGCGCCCTGTTGGACCGCCGCTGGCCCGACGCGACCGGCTGCGAGATCCTGATCCACGCCTGCGACGTCGGCGCCGGCGACAGGGGCCGCCATTTCGTCGAGCGTCTGGCCGCGGTCACCGGCGCGCGCGTCGCCGCCGCCAGCCATCCGGTCGGCCATGCCGGGCAGGGCGGTTCCTGGGATCTCGATGTCGTGACCGGCCCGATCCGGGCGTCGCGTCCCTTCGCCGGGGCGGAAGCCTGGCCGCACCGTCTGGCCTACCGCGGGACGGCGACCAGCGGCAACGACACGCTGATCGGCGACAATGGCGGCAACACCATCAACGGGCTGGCCGGCAATGACAGCATCGTCGGCGGCACCGGGAACGACAGCCTGATCGGCGGGCTGGGCGACGACACGCTGGTCGGCGGCGGCAACAGCGGCCAGTCGGCCGGCGACACGCTGAATGGCGGGTTGGGCGCCGACCATTATATCGGCGGCAACGGCTTCACCATCGTCACCTACGAGAACGCCACCACCGGCATCACGCTGGATTTGACCAACGGCGCCAACAACACCGGCGAGGCGGCCGGCGATAGCTTCGTCGACATCCAGCGCTGGGTCGGTTCCGAACATGCCGACAGCCTGACCGCCGGAGACACCGCCGTGTGGTTCTGGGGGCATGGCGGCGACGATGTCGAGCATGGCGGGGCCGGCAACGACACGCTGGAAGCCGGCGACGGCAACGACAGCGTCTTCGGCGGCGGCGGCAACGACCTGATCTATGGCCGCGCCGACAATGACCAGCTGCACGGGCAGACCGGCAACGACACGGTGGCCGGCGGCGGCGGCGCCGACCTGATCTATGGCGATGCCGGCAACGACCTGCTGAAGGGCGATTGGGAGCGCGACACCGTTCATGGCGGCGACGGCGACGACACCATCCTGGCCGGCATCGTCACCTCCGGCAGCTATGCCCAGACCCAGAATGATCTGGTCTATGGCGATGCCGGCAACGACCGCTACATCGTGGTCAGCCAGTATGACGCCGGCACCGTCAGCTTCGATGGCGGCACCGGGGCCGATACGCTGGAACTGCGGTCGGACGATCTGACCAGCTACAACGGCTACAATCTCGAATATTACACCGACGTCGCCTCGCCGAAGATCGATATCAGCGGCATGACGCTGACCAGCGTCGAGACGCTGGCCCTGACCGGCAGCCGGCGCCACAGCGTGACGATGACGGCGGCCCAGGCCAACGGTTTCGATAGCATCACCGGGGCCGCCACCGGCGACGCCTTCGCCATCGTCGGGGCGTCGCTCTCCGGGACGGTCGGCAGTGGCGGCGGCGGCGCGTTGCAGGCCGGTCAGGTCCAGGCGGAGACGGTGAACGGCGTCACCCTGGTCCATGTCGGGCTCGACGCGGCCGCCGGGGCGGACATGACCCTGCGCATCGCCGGCAGCTTCGCCGCGTCGGACATCCACCTGTCCGGCAACACCATCACGCTGGGCCAACCCGGCACCGGCGGCCCGGGGGATGGCGGCGGCGGCGGTCCGGGAGGCACGGCCGGCCAGATCCTGACCGGCACCGACGGCCAGGATTATCTGGCCGGCGGCAGCGGCAACGACACCATCATCAGCGGTGCCGGCAACGATTACATGACCGGCGGCGGCGGCAGCGACGTCTTCGTCTTCAAGCCGGGCGACGGCTGGGATTACGTCGGCGATTTCCAGGCGGGCAACGGCGGCGACGTGCTGAACGTCGCCGGCTGGAGCGGGTTGAAGGACTTCGCGTCGGTGATGGCGGTCACCGTTCAGGACGGCGCCAACACCGTCGTCAATTTCGACAACGGCAACAGCGCCATTCTGGCCAACACCAGCCGCGGCAGCCTGACCGCCGCCAACTTCTCCTTCACGGCGATCGCGGGGACGGCTGGATCCGGGGGGGCCGGGGGAACGGGGGGAGGCGGCACCAGCCCGGGCCGGACCGTCACCGGCACCTCGGCCGGCGACTATCTGGCCGGCGGCGGCGGCGACGACACCATCATCGGCGGCGCCGGCAACGACTACATGGTCGGCGGGGCCGGGCGGGACATTTTCGTCCAGCATGCCGGCGATGGCTGGGACTGCATTGGCGACTTCCAGGCCGGCACCGGCGGCGATGTGATCGACATCCGCGGCATCGCCGGCTTCACCAGCCTGAACGACGTGCTGACCCACTCGGCCCAGGAGGGCGCCGACCTGTCCATCGATTTCGGCGGCACCAGCACGATCAAGCTGATGAGCGTCGACCGCAACAGCCTGACGGCGGAGAACTTCCTGTTCGCCAGCCTGGTGGGGTGATCGGGAGGGGTAAAGCTCCCTCTCCCATTCCGGGAGAGGGAGGGAGAAGGGATTGGATTTCCTACCGCTCCACCGCCGTCGGGATGTTCAGGGCGTTGCGCTTCGTCACCGCCTCGTAGACCGGCGGGAAGGCGGGGCGGTTGACGTAGCGGCCGGCGCCGCGCACCGCGCGGCTCTCGCCCAGCGCATGGACGATACGGCCCCGGCTCAGCGTGTAGGCCGGCGTGCCGGTGACGGTCATGCCCTCGAAGATGTTCAGGCCGACCTTCTGCATCTGGGTCTTGGCCGAGATGGTCTTCGTCGCCTTCGGATCCCATACCACCAGATCGGCGTCGGCCCCGACGCCGACCGAGCCCTTGCGCGGGTAGAGGTTGAAGATCTTCGCCGCATTGGCGGAGGTGACGGCGACGAACTCGTTCATCGTCAGCCGGCCTGTGTTGACGCCATGCGTCCACAGCGCGGTCATGCGGTCCTCGATGCCGGCGGTGCCGTTGGGGATTTTGGTGAAGTCGTCGCGGCCCATCGCCTTCTGCTCGGCGCAGAAACAGCAATGGTCGGTGGCGGTGGTGTGCAGATGCCCGGCCTGGAGCCCGCGCCACAGCGCCTCCTGATGCTCCTTCGGGCGGAAGGGCGGGCTCATGACATGGCCGGCGGCGAAGTCCCAGTCGGGGTTGCGGTAGACCCCGTCGTCGACCAGCAGATGGCCGGCGAGAACCTCGCCGAACACGCGCTGGCCGTCGTTCCGGCCGCGCTCGATGGCGGCCAGCGCCTCCTTGGCCGAGACATGGACGATGTAGACCGGCACGCCGAACACCTTCGCCACCTGGATGGCGCGGTTGGCCGCCTCGCCCTCCACCTCCGGCGGGCGGGAGAGGGGATGGGCCTCCGGCCCGGTCAGGCCCTGGGCCAGCAGCTTCTTCTGGAGCTGGAAGACCAGCTCGCCATTCTCGGCATGGACGGTGGGGATGGCGCCCAGCTCCAGGCAGCGCTGGAAGCTGTTCACCAGGGTCTCGTCATCGGCCATGATGGCGTTCTTGTAGGCCATGAAATGCTTGAAGCTGTTCACGCCATGGTCGGCGACCAGCGTTCCCATGTCGCGCCGGACGCTCTCGTCCCACCAGGTCACGGCGACGTGGAAGCTGTAGTCGCCGGCCGCCTTCTCCGCCCAGCCGCGCCAGGTGTGGTAGGCCTCCATCAGGCTCTGCCTGGGGTTGGGGATGACGAAGTCGATGATCGTCGTCGTTCCCCCGGCAAAGCCGGCGGCGGTGCCGCTGAAGAAATCCTCCGTCGTCACCGTGCCCATGAAGGGCAATTCCATGTGGGTGTGCGGGTCGATGCCGCCGGGCATGACGTAGCAGCCGCCGGCATCCACCATTTCGGCCCCCGCCGGCACGTCGAGTTTGTCGCCCACCGCGGTGATGAGGCCGTCCTGGCAGAGGACATCGGCGCGCTGGGTGTGCTCGGCGGTGACGACGGTGCCGCCGCGGATCAGGATGGTGGACATGCTCGGGCGCTCCCTCAGGACATGGATGGGACGGAGTCGGTGGGCGGTTCGGAGTCTTGTGTTTCGAAGTCTTGCGGTCCGGGCGTCCCCGGTTCCGGCGTCCGCGGTTCCGGCAGGCCGGCGGCGCGCAGGACCATGCGCAGGACTTCGGCCGTCATGGCGGCGAAGTCCTGGCGGGTCAGGCTGCGGCGGCCCAGCACCTTGCGGATCTGGACGTCGAAGTCGGCGTAATGCTGGGTCACCGCCCAGATCAGGAACAGGAACTGGCGGGCGTCGACCGGGGCCATGCGGCCGGCGGCGACCCAGCCGTCGATCACCGCCGCCTTGGCGTCGACCAGCGCCCTCAGGTCTTCGGCGAGGAAACGCTCGACCTGGGTGCCGCCATGCAGGATCTCGTTGGCGAAGACCTTGGAGGCGTGCGGGCGGCTGCGCGACACCTCCATCTTGGCGGTGACATAGGCGGTCAGGGTCGCCGCCGGATCGGCGTCGGGGGTGAAGGAGGCGATCGGCGCCAGCCACATCCGCAGGATGTTGTCGAGCACCGCGCGGTAGAGATCCTCCTTGGTGCCGAAATAATAATGCAGGTTGGCCTTGGGCAGGCCGGCGCGCTCGGCGATGTCGGCCATGGTGGCGCCGGCGCAACCGGCCTCGGCGAAGACGCGCTCGGCCGCCTTCAGGATGCGCTCGACATTCTCACGCCGGATGCGGCCCTGGGGCAGGGCCTGGGGCTGTGTGGTGTCCGCTGTGTCGGCAGCCGTTCGCGCCATCGCTTTCGCCATCGCTGTTGCTGTGCCCTCTCCCGCCTCTCGCACAAACTTCGTTTGTGCTGACGGCGTCAGGCGGATCGAAGATCCGCTGAGAGCCCCGGGAGAGGGAGAGTATCACGCAGATGTTTTCACCTGCTCCGCCATCGCGTCGGCGCGGTCGAGCACGGCGTGCAGCAGCACCTCGCAGCCGGCGGTCGACCATTCCGGGGTCGTCTCCTCGATCTCATTGTGGCTGATGCCGTCGATGCAGGGGATGAAGACCATGCCCGTGGGCGCGACCTTCGACAGGTAGCAGGCGTCGTGCCCGGCCCCCGACACGATGTCGCGGAAGCTGTGGCCGGTGCGCTCCACCCCCTTGCGGACGGCGGCGACGCAGGCGGCGTCGAAGGCGATCGGGGCGTAGTACCAGATCTGCTTGAAATCGCTCTCCAACCCGATCTCCCCGGCGATGCGTTCCACCTCGGTCCGCAGTTCGCCGTCCATGGCGGCGAGGATGCTGTCGTCGGGATGGCGGAAATCGACGGTGAAGAAGACCCGGCCGGGGATGACGTTGCGGCTGTTGGGATGGATCTGCATCAGCCCCACCGTGGCGCAGGCCAGCGGGCCGTATTTCAGGCCGATGCGGTTCACCGCATCCACCACGCGGGCGGCGCCCAGCAGGGCGTCCTTGCGGCGCACCATCGGGGTCGGGCCGGCATGGGCCTCCTGGCCGGTGAAGGTGATCTCGTACCAGCGCTGGCCCTGGCAATCGGTGACGACGCCGATGGTCTTGCCCTCGGCCTCCAGGATCGGACCCTGTTCGATATGGGCCTCGAAATAGGCGCCGACCTTGCGCCCGCCGACCTCCCGATCGCCGGCATAGCCGATGCGGGCCAGCTCGTCGCCCATCGTCTTGCCGTCGAGGTCGGCGCGCGACAGGCCGTAGTCCAGATCGAACACCCCGGCGAAGACGCCGGACGCCACCATGGCCGGGGCGAAGCGCGACCCCTCCTCGTTGGTCCAGACCGCGACCTCCACCGGCGCCTCGGTGACATAGTTCATGTCGTTCAGGCTGCGCACCACCTCCAGCCCGGCCAGCACGCCATAGACGCCGTCATATTTGCCGCCGGTCGGCTGGCTGTCGAGATGGCTGCCCATGATCACCGGGGGCAGACTGTCGTCGCGGCCGGGGCGGCGGGCGAAGATGTTGCCCATCTTGTCGACGGAGACCGTGCAGCCGGCCTCCTCGCACCAGCGCACGAACAGGTCGCGGCCCTGTTTGTCGAGGTCGGTCAGCGCCAGCCGGCACACGCCGCCCTTGGGCGTGGCGCCGATCCGCGCCATGTCCATCAGGCTCTGCCACAGGCGCGAGCCGTTCACGGCGACATTCTGCGGGGTGGACATGTTGCTCTCTCCTGAACGTCGTTCTTGTTCGGCGGCTGACTATTCAGCGGCTTCCGGGACGCGCATCGGGTTGCGGGCGTCGTTGGGCCAGGTGACGTAGGGCAGGCCGGTCTGTTCCGGCACCATGGTGATGCAGTCCGGCACCGGGCAGACATGGCTGCACAGGTTGCAGCCGACGCACTCCTCGTCGACCACGGTGAAGACGCGGCGCCCTTCCCCTTGGTCGATGCGGATCGCCTGGTGCGAGGTGTCCTCGCAGACGACGTGGCAGCGGCCGCAATCGATGCACAAGGCGGGGTCGATCACCGCCTTGGTCGAGAAGTTCATGTTCAGGTCGTTCCAGTTGACGACGTTGCGCACCGCCCGGCCGCTCAGCTCGTCCAGCGTCCGGTATCCCTTCCCGTCCATCCAGTTTGACAGGCCGCCGATCATGTCCTCGACGATCTTGAAGCCGTAGGTCATCGCCGCGGTGCAGACCTGGACATTGGTGGCGCCAAGCGCCAGGAACTCCGCCGCGTCGCGCCAGGTGGTGATGCCGCCGATGCCGCTGACCGGCAGGCCGCTCGTGTCGGGATTGCGGGCGATCTCCGCCACCATGTTGAGCGCGATCGGCTTCACCGCCGGGCCGCAATAGCCGCCATGGCTGCCCTTGCCGTCGACCACCGGGGTCGGCGCCATGGCGTCGAGATCGACCGCGACGATGGAGTTCACCGTGTTGATCAGCGAGATGGCGTCGGCGCCGCCGCGCTTCGCCGCTTCCGCCGACCACAGGATGTTGGTGATGTTGGGGGTCAGCTTGACGATCACCGGCAGGTTGACGGCGTTCTTCACCCAGCGGGTGACCTGCTCCACCATCTCCGGCACCTGCCCGATGGCGGAGCCCATGCCGCGCTCGCACATGCCGTGCGGGCAGCCGAGGTTCAGTTCCAGCCCGTCCGCCGCCCCCGTCTCGGCGACGCGGCGGGCCAGCCCGGCCCAGGCCGCCTCCGTCATGGTCGCCATCAGCGAGACGACCATGGCGCGGTCGGGCCAGTCGCGCTTGACCTCGATGATCTCGCGCAGATTGACCTCCAGCGGCCGGTCGGAGATCAGCTCGATGTTGTTGAAGCCGATCATCCGGCGGTCGGTGTCGAGATGCGCGCCATAGCGGCTGGAGACGTTGACCACCGGCGGGTCCTCGCCCAGCGTCTTCCAGACGACGCCGCCCCAGCCGGCCTTGAAGGCGCGGACGACGTTGTAGGCCTTGTCGGTCGGCGGGGCCGAGGCCAGCCAGAAGGGGTTGGGGGAGCGGATGCCGGCGATGGTGCTGCGAAGATCGGCCATGATGTGGCTCCCTTTCCTCAGGCGGTCAGGTGGCTGTGGATGGCGAGGGCGGCGCGCTTGCCGTCCTGCACGGACTGGACCGTCAGATCCTCGCCCGTGGCGACGCAGTCGCCGCCGGCCCAGACCTTGGGCAGGGTGGTGCGATAGGAATCGTCGATGGCGATCTTGCCGCCGGTGACCTCCAGCCCGTCGAGCGCCTCGGCCGACAGCGTCTGCCCGACCGCCTTCAGCACCATGTCGGCCTGGAGGGTGAAGGTCTCGCCGGTGGCGGCGAGCTTGCCGTCGCTCAGGCGGGTGCGCTCGAAGGTGATGGTGGTCTCGCCGATCTCCTTCGGGGCGGCGAAGGTCTTGAGGACCACGCCTTCGGTCTGGGCCAGCTTCTGCTCCCAGGCGGTGGCGCCCATCTGGGCCCGGCCGCGGCGGTAGACCAGGGTGACGTCCTCGGCACCCAGGCGCTTGGCCTGGATGGCGGCGTCCACCCCGGTGTTGCCGCCGCCGATCACCACGACCTTGCTGCCGACGGCCGGCGGCTGGCCGGGGGGAGCCTGACGCACCCGCTCGATGAAGGCGGTGGCGTCCTCCACGCCCGCGCGCTCCTCGCCGGGGATGCCCAGGCGGTTGTTGGACCCGAGGCCGAGCCCAAGGAACACCGCGTCATAATCGGCGCGCAGCTTCTCCAGCGACAGGTGGGCGCCCAGCTTGCGGCCATGCTCCACGGTGATGCCGCCGACGCCGAGGATGAAGGCGACCTCGCGCTGGGCGAAATCATCGGCCATCTTGTAGGGGGCGAGGCCGTATTCGTTGAGGCCGCCGGACTTGGCCTTGGCCTCGAACACCGTCACCTCATGGCCGAGCGTGGCGAGGCGGTGGGCGCAGGACAGGCCGGCCGGGCCGGATCCCACCACGGCGACGCGCTTGCCGGTGGCGGCGGCGCGGGCGAAGGGGTGGGCGGGTTCGCCATCGATGAGGCGGTCGGTGGCGTGGCGTTGCAGCCGGCCGATGGCGACGGGGCGATCCTCCGCCCGGTTGCGGACGCAAGCCTGCTCGCACAGGGTCTCGGTCGGGCAGACGCGGCCGCAGGTGCCGCCCATGATGTTCTCCGACAGGATCGTCGTCGCCGCGCCCTTCAGGTTGCCGGTGGCGATCGAGCGGATGAAGGCCGGGATGTCGATCCCGGTCGGGCAGGCCCTGATGCAGGGGGCGTCATAGCAGAACAGGCAGCGGTTCGATTCGGCCAGCGCCTGGACCGGCGTCATCGCCGGGGTCAGGTCGGCGTAGGGGGAGGCCGGCTGGTCCGCGTCGGGGGTCGGGCTGTTGGCAAGCGTAGCGATCAGGGTCATGGCGGATGGCTTCCCTTCGGTCGCAAAGCGGCGTATCCACGCAAGGCGTCAGCAACCCGCGTGCCAAGAGAAGCAAGCGGTCCCGCCCCGGCTTCGCCAAGGGCGGAGGGCGGCGGAAAAGCTGACTGTTCGGTCAAGAACTGACGGTATGGACAGGCATGGCGCCATCATGCCAGCCATGCGGATTGCACGCAACACGGCCTTTTGGTGCCTCTTTTATCGGCGATACGCAAGAAACACATGGAAAATGGCGAAGGTGGAGACGGGAGATTGCGCCGGATCAAGGACTTGCCTGATGGTGGCGTTGCCTTCAGTTTCGGCAGGTCGCCTATGCGACAGGGTTAGGGAGCCTGTCATGACCGGTCCGTCCAGCCTGCTGATCGACCGCACCGCCACGCCCATCGGCGAGCTGATCGTCGTCGCCGATGGCGACGGCGCCCTGCGCGCGGTGGACTGGACCGACCATGAGGACCGGCTCCACCGGCTTTTGCGCCTGCATCATCCCGCCGGCTACGCGTTGCGGGCGGTGCCGGATCCGGGTGGGCTGACGCGGGCGATGGACGCCTATTTCGCCGGCGATCTCGCCATCATCGACCGGCTGCCGGTGAAGACCGGCGGCACGCCGTTCCAGCGCGCGGTGTGGGCGGCGCTGCGCGGCATCCCCTGTGGCGCCACCGTCACCTATCGCGCGCTTGCGGCGCTGGCCGGACGGCCGGCGGCGGTGCGGGCGGCGGGCCATGCCAACGGCGCCAACCCGGTCGGCATCGTCGTGCCCTGTCACCGGGTGATCGGGTCGGACGGAACGCTGACCGGCTATGGCGGCGGGGTGGAGCGCAAGCGCTGGCTGCTGGCGCATGAGGGGGCGCGTCAACCATGACGCCCCCCTTGGTTCCGTCGATCGGCCGTCAGGCGCCGAAGCCGCCGTCGATGGTCTGGAACGAACCGGTGATCATCGCCGCATGCGGACCGGCGACATAGGCGGTCAGTTCGGCGACCTCGTCGGCATGGACGTGGCGCTTGATCGCCATGAAGCCATGCATGGTGGCCGCCATCGGCCCATCGGCCGGGTTCATGTCGCTGTCGGTCGGCCCCGGCTGGATGGCGTTCACGGTGATGCCGCGATGGCCGAAATCGCGGGCGAGACCGCGCACCATGCCCTGGACCGCCGCCTTGGTCAGGGCGTAGGCGGCCCCGCCGGCAAACGGCATGCGGTCGCCGTTGACCGACCCGATGACGATGATGCGGCCGCCGTCGCTCATGCGCCGGGCCGCCTCCACCGCCGCGTGGTAGGGCGCCCGGACATTGACGTCGATCATCCGGTCAACCGCATCGGGATCGAGCGTGAGCGGATCGCCCAGCACCAGCGTGCCGGCATTGACGACCAGCACGTCCAGCGCGCCGCGGTCCGCCACCGTGGCGATCAGGGCGTCGCGGTCGGCGCTGTCGGTGCGGAAGGCTTGCGCGCCGGTCTCGGCGGCGAGAGCCTCGGCGGCGTCCTTCGACCCGGCATAGGTGAAGGCGACGGTGCCGCCGGCCTTGGCGAAGCGGCGGACGATGGCCTTGCCGATGCCGCGGCTGCCGCCGAGGACCAGGATCTTGCGGCCGGTGAACTCGCTCATGATGGGCTCCTTGAAGAAATGTAGTGACCGCTATATAAATCCAGGCAAGGGATTTGCGCAAGGAGAAAGTATAGTGACCGCTACAGAAATGTCGGGATCACGGGGACGGCGGCGGTCCTTCGATGTGGACGAGGCCGTCGAAACCGCGATGAGGCTGTTCCATGCGCGCGGCTACGACGCGGTGGGCGTCGCCGAGCTGGGAGCCGAACTGGGGATCAAGCCGCCGAGCTTCTATGCCGCCTTCGGCAGCAAGGCCGGGCTGTTCGAGCGGGCGCTGCACCGCTATGCGGCGGGAGAGGCGAACATCTTCGCCCGCGCGCAGGCCGAGGGCGGCGGTGTGGCCGAGGTGATCGGGCGCACGCTGCTGCTGGCGGCGCGGCTCTATCCGCGGCGGAACGGGGTGGCGGGCTGCCTCGTGCTCGACGGCGCGCGCAACAGCGCCGATCCGGAAGCGGCCGCGCTGGCGGAGGCGATGAGGAAGGCCGGCGCGGCGGCGATCCGCGACTTCATCGCCACGCGGGAGCCCGAGCGGGCCGCCGCGCTGGCGGATTTCGTGATGATCACGATGCGGGGAATGTCGGCGGCGGCGCGCGACGGCGCCGACGAGGCGGCGCTGACCGCCTTCGCCGAAATGGCGGGCCGCGCCTTCCGCCGCGAACTGGCGGCGGAAGGCTGACGCAGGAGTGGCTAACGGGCTCGGACCGGCGGTCAGGCCGGCATGGCGTCGCGCGGGATGATGGCGCCACGGTGCTGGATGACGGCGGCGGCCAGCTTGTGGGCGGCGCGGGCGGCGTCGGCCACACCCTCGCCGCGCAGGCGGGATGCCAGATAGCCGGCGCTGAAGCTGTCGCCGGCCGCCGTGGTGTCGACCACCGAGGCGACCTTCTGCGCCGGCACCTCGACCGCCTCGCCATTCTCGATCACGACGCAGCCGGGCTGTTCCAGCTTCAGGACGATCTCGCCCACCCCGGCGGCGCGCACGCGGGCGAGCACGGCGTCGGCATCGGCGTCGCCATAGAGGTCGCGCAGGTCGGTGACGCCGGGCAGGGCGATGTCGGTCAGCCGCAGCATGCGGTCGAAGGCGGCTCGCGCGGTCGCGAGGTCCGGCCACAGGCGCGGGCGCCAGTTGGTGTCGAAGGCGACCTTGCCGCCGCGCGCCCGTACCCGCTCCAGCAGCGCGAACAGCCGCTCGCGGCCTTCCTCGCCGAGGATGGCGATGCTGATGCCGGACAGATAGACGATGCCGTAGCCTTCCAGCGCCGCGCACAGGTCGGGCGTCTGCGGCAGGGCGAACAGCTCGCGCGCCGGGGCCTTGTCGCGCCAATAGAGGAAGCGGCGCTCGCCGCTGGCGTCGGTTTCGATCAGGTACAGGCCGGGCAGGCGGTTCGGCACGCGCAGGACATGGCCGGTGCCCACCCCTTCGGCCGCCCAGGCCGTCACCATGTCCTCGCTGATGCCGTCGTCGCCCAGCGCCGTGACGTAATCGACCGGCGTGCCCAGCCGCGCCAGATAGACCGCGGTGTTCAGCGTGTCGCCGCCGAACCCCATGGTCAGCGATCCGTCGGGCCGCCGGAACATCTCGATCATGCATTCGCCGATGGCGGCGATGCGGTTGGGCCTGTCGGTCATGCTTCATTCTCCCCAAGCCGGGGGACGCCCCGGCGAAAGCTTTCTCATGCCGCCAGCCGGCGTTGCCGCGCCCGCATCCGTTCGCGGTGCGCGGTGTAGAGGCCGCTGGCGATGATCACGCCGGTGCCGGCGAAGGTCCACTGGTCGGGCACCGCGCCGAAGACGAGGAAGCCCAGCGCCGTGGACCAGATCAGCTGGACATAGGTGAAGGGCGCCAGCACCGACGCCTCGCCCTGGCGGTAGGCCAGGATCAACAGCCATTGCGCCGCCGTGTAGACCAGCCCGATGAAGGCCCCCAGCAGCATCTCCCACGGCGTCGGCCACACCGCGTGCAGCGGCAGCAGCGCCGTCAGCGCGATCAGGCCGGTGAGCGCGCTCCACACCATGGTGGTCAGCGGGCTTTCCCGCACCGTCATCTTGCGCGTCGCCACCAGCCCCAGAGCCCAGCTGAAGGCGGTGAGCACCGGCAGCAGCACGGCGGGCTGGAAGCCGTCGGCGCCCGGCCGGATGACGATGACGACGCCGGCCAGCCCGACCAGCAGCGCCACCCAGCGGCGGAAGCCGACCTTCTCGTTCAGCAGCAGGATCGACAGCACGGTGACGAAGACGGGCGAGACGAAGCTGATCGCCGCGGCCTCCGCCAGCGGCAGATGCCGCATCGCCATGATGAAGAACAGCGCCGAGCCCAGCATGCCCAGGCCGCGCAGGATTTGCAGCCCCGGCCGCATCGTCCGCAGCACCCGCAGCGGGCCGCCGCGCAGCGCCAGCGGCATCACCAGTGCTGTGAAGACGACATAGCGCATCCAGGCGATCTCGGCCGGCGGCAGGGTGCGGGCGAGATATTTCGCCGTGGCGTCGGAGCAGGACAGGCAAGCCACCGCCAGCACCACCAGCAGGATCGCCCGCATCGGCTCCATGCCCTTGGCGGCAGGTCCCTTGGGCGCCGGACCTGTCAAGGCTCCGGCAACCGGCTTGAAGGGCGGCCTGAAGGGCGGCTGGATCGGGGGCTGCGGGGCGTTCACCGGCTCGGGGTCGGTTTCGGCACCGGAGCGCGGTATGGAGCTGTCTGGCATGGCGCCGGCTCGTCATCGGTCATGGGAAGGGGGCGGACCCTTCACATGACCGCTCCCATCTGCCAAGGCGCGAATTCATCGGCGCCGACGCCGAGTTCCTCGCTCTTGGTCTTGCGGCCCGACGCGGTGTCGAGCACCAGCTGGAAGATGGCGCGGCCGACCTCCTCGATCGAGGCGTCGCCGGTGGCGATGGCGCCGCAATCGATGTCCATGTCGTCCGGCATCCGGCGGAACAGCGTGCTGTTGGTCGCCAGCTTCAGGCTGGGCGTCGGCTTGCAGCCGAAGACCGAGCCGCGGCCGGTGGTGAAGCACAGCACGTTGGCGCCGCCCGCCACCTGCCCCGTCGCCGACACCGGGTCGTAGCCGGGGGTGTCCATGAAGACGAAGCCCTTGTCGGCGATCGGCTCGGCATAGCGGTAGACGGCGGTCAGCGGGGTGGTGCCGCCCTTGGCGACCGCGCCCAGCGACTTCTCCAGGATGGTGGTCAGGCCGCCCTTCTTGTTGCCGGGCGACGGGTTGTTGTTCATCTCCCCGCCGGTGCGGCTGGTGTAGTCCTCCCACCAGCCGATGCGCTCGACCAGCGCCTCGCCGACCTCGCGGCGGACGGCGCGGCGGGTCAGCAGATGCTCGGCGCCATAGACCTCCGGCGTCTCGCTCAGCACCGCGGTGCCGCCGTTGCGCACCAGCAGGTCGACGGCGTAGCCCAGCGCCGGGTTGGCGGTGATGCCCGAATAGCCGTCGGAGCCGCCGCATTGCAGCGCCAGCGTCAAATGGCTGGCCGGCAGGGGCTGGCGGGTGACGTCGTTGATCTCCGGCAGCAGCGCCTCGATCCGGCGGATGCCCTCGCGGGCCGCCGCCGCGGTGCCGCCCATATCCTGGATGCCGATGGGGATGACGCGGGCGCCCGCCTCGAGCCTGGTGGCCTCCATCAGCTTGTCGATCTGGTTCACCTCGCAGCCGAGGCCGAGCAGGATCACCGCGGCGAAGTTCGGATGGCGGGCGTAGCCGGCGATGGTGCGGCGCAGCGTGTCCATCACCTCGCCGCTGCCGGCCATGCCGCAGCCATAGCCGTGGGTCAGGGCGACGACGCCGTCGATGTTGGGGTAGGCGGCCAGCGCGGAGCCGCGGAAATGGTCGGCGATCATCCGCGCCGCGGTGGCGGAGCAGTTCACCGAGGTCAGCACGCCGATGTAGTTGCGGGTGGCGACGCGGCCGTCGGCGCGCAGGATGCCCTGGAAGGTGGCGCGCTCGGCCTCCGGGATCGGCTCGACCGGGTGGACGTCGGCGCCGAAGGCGTAATCGCGCTCGAAATCGTCGCCCATGCCCATGTTGTGGACATGGACATGCTCGCCGGGCTGGATCGCCGTGGTGGCGAAGCCGATGACCTGATTGTATTTGCGCACCGGCTCGCCGGGCGCGATGGCGCGCACCGCGACCTTGTGCCCGGCAGGCACCGGTCCGGCGGTCGCCAGGTCAGTACCGGGCAGGGCGGTGCCGGGCTCCAGATCGGCGCCGGTGACGACGACATTGTCGGCGGGGTGCAGGCGGATGGTCAGCGATGCCATGGGCAGATGTCCTTGAGACCAGATGTTCCCTCTCCCGTCCCGGGAGAGGGAGGGGACCCGCCGAAGGCGGGGAGGGTGAGGGGTAGGGCAAAAATCCAGAACCGCATGGTTCCTTGGATCACCCCTCACCCTTCCCATACTGCGCATGGGCCCCTTCCCTCTCCCGGGGCGGGAGAGGGGGGATTCAACCAATCAAAGCTTGTAGGCGGTCTTGGCGAGGCGGTAGGCGAGGTCGACCGCCAGTTCCGCCGCCTCGTCCTCCTCCAGCCGGTGTTCGGCGACCAGACGGGCGAGGAAGCCGCAATCGACGCGGCGCGACACGTCGTGGCGGGCCGGGATCGAGCAGAAGGCGCGGGTGTCGTCGTTGAAGCCCACCGTGTTGTAGAAGCCGGCGGTCTCGGTGATCATCTCGCGGTAGCGGCGCATGCCCTCGGGGCTGTCGTGGAACCACCAGGCCGGGCCGACGCGCAACGCCGGGTAATGGCCGGCCAGCGGCGCCAGCTCGCGGGAATAGCTGTCCTCGTCCAGCGTGAACAGGATGATGGTCAGGTCGCGTTCGTTGCCGAAACGGTCGAGCAGCGGCTTCAGCGCCCGCACATATTCGGTGCCGCTCGGGATGTCGGCGCCCTTGTCGCGGCCGAAGCGCTCGAACACCAGGCTGTTGTGGTTGCGGAAGCTGCCGGGATGGATCTGCATGACCAGACCGTCCTCCAGGCTCATCCGCGCCATTTCGGTCAGCATCTGGGCGCGGAACAGCTCCGCCTCCTCGGCGGTGGCGCCGCCGCGACGGACGATGTCGAACAGCGTCCCGGCCTCGGCGCGGGCCAGGTCGGCGGTCGCCGCCGTCGGGTGGCCATGGTCGGTCGAGGTGGCGCCGTGGCTCTTGAAATACAGGCGGCGGTCGGCGAGCGCCGCGAGATAGCCGTCCCAGGTCGCGGTGTCCTGTCCGGTGATGCGGCCCAGCTCGGCGAGGTTGTCGCGGAAGCCCTCGAACTCCGGATCGACGACCGGATCGGGACGGAAGGCGGTGATGACCCGGCCCTTCCAGCTGCTCTCGCGGATCGCCTTGTGGTGGACCAGCGGGTCGAGCGGCGATTCGGTGGTCGCCAGCACTTCCAGGTTGAAGCGCTCGAACAGGGCGCGCGGGCGGAATTCCGGCTTGCCCAGGCACGCCTCGATCTGGTCATAGATGCGGTCGGCGCTGGCCGCACTCAGCCGCTCGGTGACGCCGAACACCGTCTCGAAGGCATGGGTCAGCCACATCGAGGTCGGCGTGCCGCGGAACAGGTGCCAGTTGGAGGCCAGCAGGCGCCAGATGGCGCGCGAATCGGTCGAGGTCTCCCCGCCATCCTTGCGCGGAACGCCGAGCTGCTCCAGCGGAATTCCCTGGCTGTACAGCATGCGGAAGGCATAATGATCGGGCTTGACGAACAGGCTCGCCGGGTCGGGGAACGCCTCGTCCTTCGCGAACCAGGACGGATCGGTGTGGCCGTGCGGGCTGATGATCGGCAGGGCGCTGACCTCGCCATACAGGCGCCGCGCGATGGCGCGCTGGGTCGGGTCGCTCGGGAACAGACGGTCGGGGTGAAGCATCGGAAGCCTCTACGCTGCAAAAAGGGGTCAAGCAGGGTGGGGAAAAGGCGGGGTCCGTGCGGGGGACCGTCCCTACCGGCTGGCTGTATAATATTAATATATTAGATTCGATTGCAAGCCCAATCCCTCTCCCGGAGCGGCTCCGGCACCCGGAAAGGCTGCGCCCAGTCGCCGCACCCGGTTCCCGCGGCGGGCCGGGGATGGATTTGACCTTGATGAAGGGTGACGATTAGATTGCGGGGTATGACGAACATCACCGGGATGACGGAGCGCCGTCTCCCGACCCGCCTGCCGGAATGGAGCCATCGGTGAAGAAGGTCGCGACGAGTGTGGATGAGGGCGGCCTGGACGCCGAGCCCGTGCGCCGCGCCGTGGTTCCGGCGGCGACGGTCCGTCCGCCGCGCCGCGCCGCCACCGTGGCCGCGCGCATCTACCGCGATTTGCGGGCGGAGATCGTGTCGCTGAAGCGCAAGCCCGGCGACGCCATCGCCGAGAAGCAGATCGCCGAATCCTATGGCGTCAGCCGCACCCCGGTGCGCGAGGCGGTGCTGAAGCTGGCGGATGAGGGGCTGATCGAGATCTTCCCGCAATCCGGCACCTTCGTCGCCCGCATCCCGCTCGACGCCCTGCCGGAGGCCTTCGCCATCCGCAAGGCGCTGGAGGAGGCGACGGTGCGCTATGCCGCGACGCGGGCGACGCGCAGTCAGATCGCGGCACTGCGGGCCAATCTGGAATTGCAGCGGGAGATGCAGGAGGCCGCCGATTTCGCCGGCTTCCACCAGGCCGACGAGGCGTTCCACGCGTTGGTGGCGGAGATCGCCGGCTATCCCGGATTCTGGACGCTGATCCAGCAGACCAAGGTCCAGATCGACCGCTACCGCCTGCTGACCCTGCCGGTCCTGGGCCGCGTCGCCGAGGTGATCGCCGAGCATACCGCCATCGTCGATGCGATCGCGGCCAAGGATCCGGCGGCGGCGATCGGGGCGCTGGACGAACATCTGGACGATCTCCAGATCTCGGTCCCCGACATCCGCCGCGACTATCCGCGCTATTTCACCGCGCCGGGCGACCCGGTTTAAGGGAGGATCGCTCCACCGCGGCCTTCGAGGCCCGCGTTCGCCGGGAACCGCCGCTCAGGTGCCGAGGGTTTTCCGGTACTCCGCGACGGGAAGACCGCCAACCCCCCAACCCCCCAATCCTCCATATCCACCTCGTCGATGACGACGAAGGTGGTCGCGGGGGTCTTGTCCAGCACCTCCACCAGAAGACCGGTCACGCCCCTGATGAGTTCGGCCTTCTGGTCCGGCGTCGCGCCTTCGCGGGTGATCTTGATGTTCACATACGGCATATCGATCGCAACCTAAGGTTGGCGTTCGATGATCTGAAAAACCTTGGCGATGATCCGCCACCGGCCATCCGTGCGCACCAGGGTGAGGAAATCGACGAAATCGCGCTGGCCGATCGAACAGCGCACGCGGGCGGCCGCGGTGTTTTCGCCGGCCAGATCGATGGCGTCGATATGGTCGCGTCGAGCCTCGTTGCGCGAGGCCGGCGACTGGCGGGCGGCGATGACCTGCACATAGTCTTCCATGGTGCGATAAAGCAGCGGTGTCTCGTCGGCGGTCGCGTAGATCGCCTTCGGGTGAAAGACGGCCTGAAGCTTGTCGACGTCGCAGAAATGAAGCGCGTCGAAATAGTCGCGGAGGACGTCGGCGATGTCGTTCAGGATCCGGGTCATTCCGCCGCCTCTTCCGCGATCTTGTCGGTGATCAGCCCTTCCCGACGCATGGCGTCGCGAACGGATGGCCGGGTGGCGATGCGCGTCACATAGGCCGCGACATGCGGCCAGCGGGCAAGATCGAGCCCGATGAAACCCGACCAGTTCAGGACGACGAACAGATACGCGTCCGCCACGGTGAAGCCGCCGCCGAGGATGAAGTCCCGGCCATCGGCAAGGCCACGCTCCACATCTCCCACGCGCCGGGCCAAGCGCCCTTCGACCTGTTCCTTTTCCGCCTCTCCGAGCGGATATCCCCTGAAATAGGGGCTGAATGACTTGTGCAGCTCGGACGAGGTGAAGTTGAGCCATTCCTGCAGGCGCGCACGCTCCACAGTGCCATAGGCAGGTGCCAGAGCCGCCTGGGGATGGCCGTCGGCGAGAAATTGAAGGATCGCCGGGTTCTCGGTCAGAACGGAGCCATCATCCAGTTCGAGGGCCGGCACATAGCCCTTGGGATTGACGGCGTGATAGGCGTCCCCGGTTTCGGTCAGGCCGGTTTCGGTGTCGACCCGGATGGCATCATGAGCCAGTCCGATCTCGATAAGCGCGATCCGCGACGACAGCGAGCAGGAGCCGGGTTTGAAGTAGAGCCGCACGGAAGCCTCCTTGATTGTGGGGATGGCCGGACTCTATGGAGCGGAGTTACCCTTGCCAATCAAGTTTCCATCGGTTACTTCGTATTCAGGTTTCCCCGCAGTAACCTGATCGCGCCCATGAGCTTGAAAGTCCGGAAGAACCGAAGCGCGCCTCCGCCGCAGACCTGCGCTTTGACCGAGTGCATGGCGGTCATCGCCGGAGCCTGGGCGCCGAACGTCATCTGGCACCTGCGTGCCGGTCCAAGGCGATTCAGCGAGTTGCGCCTCGACATCCCGCCGATTTCGGCCAAGGTGCTGTCGCAGCGGCTGCGTGAACTGGAAAGCCGCGGCGTCATCACCCGCAGCGTCCAACCAACGACGCCGCCTTCGGTGGAATATACCCTTACGCCCCTCGGCCAGGAACTGGTGCCGGCCCTCGATGCCATCGTCGAGGTTGGCCACAAGCTCAAGGCCATTGCACGGCAACAGGGGGCGAGCGGCGGTTGAACGATCGGCCACCGGGACAAAGAGCACCCTCGGGGTGCTCGCGACAATCGCAAGGCGGCGATTTCCAGGACGCGGTCCGCTTTGGACGAGCGGAGCGTGCGGGGGCACTCATTCAGAAGGGCGGCGTCAGGCCGAGGGGGCGTCGGCCGCCGGCTCGCCGAGGAAATCCTCGCGGATCGGCGTGAAGATGTCGAGCAGCACGCCCGGTTCCAGCGCCACCACCCCATGCAGGACATTGGACGGCACCATATAGCCGTCGCCCTCGTTCAGGCGCCGGGTGCGGCCGTCGATGGTGACGTCGAAGGACCCCTTCTCCACCACGGCGGACTGGACATGGGGATGGCGGTGCTGCGCGCCGATGGCGCCGGCCTCGAACTCCACCCGCACCATCATCATCATGTCGTTGTGGCCGAGGATCCTGCGGCGCACCCCGCCGCCCAGATCCTGCCACGGGATCTCGCCGGCGGTCACGAACATGCCCGTGGCCATCTCTGCCCCCCTCCCTGTCGACCCCCCTTCCCCAAGAAGGGGGTGTTGTTTCGGATCAGCGCGCCAGCCAGCCGCCATCGACCGGCAGGATGGTGCCGTGGACATAGTCCGAGGCGTCGGAGGCCAGGAACACCGCCGGGCCGGCCAGGTCCGCCGGCAGGCTCCAGCGCCCGGCCGGGATGCGGGCCAGGATCTCGGCGCTGCGCTTCTCGTCGGCGCGCAGGGCCGTGGTGTTGTTGGTCTCGACATAGCCCGGCGCGATGGCGTTCACATTGATGCCCTTGCCCGCCCATTCGCAGGCCAGGAGCTTGGTGAGGCCGGCGACGCCGCTCTTGGACGCCGTGTAGGACGGCACCCGGATGCCGCCCTGGAAGGACAGCATCGACGCGATGTTGATGATCTTGCCCTTGGCCTCGCTCTTGCCCCCGCCCTCGGCGGGCTGGCCCCGCGCCTGGCGGTCGAAGACGTGACGGCCGAAGGCCTGGCACAGGAAGAAGGTCGACTTGAGGTTGACCGTCATCACCTCGTCCCAATCGGCCTCGGTGAAGTCGACGGACTCGGCGCGGCGGATGATGCCGGCATTGTTGACCAGGATGTCGACCTGGCCCAGCCCGGCGATCGCCTCCGCCATGATGCGGGGGATCGGCTCGATGCTGGTGAAGTCGGCGGCGATGGAGACGAAGCGCCGGCCGGTCTCCTCCACCAGCGCCCGGGTCTCGTCGGGCGGGGTGCGGCCGGCGACCGCGACATCGGCGCCGGCCCGCGCCAGCGCCACGGCGATGGCCTGCCCGATGCCGGTATTGGCGCCGGTGACCAGCGCCGTCCGGCCGGAAAGATCGAAGGGGTTGATCATGGTGGCGGGCATCCTTCAGCGCAGGCGGTCGATGGCGACGAAGTCCATGTCGGTGAAGTCCTGGTTGTCGCCACCCATCGCCCAGATGAAGCTGTAGTTGCGGGTGCCGACGCCGGAATGGATCGACCAGGGCGGGGAGATCACCGCCTGCTCGTTGGCGACGACGATATGGCGGGTCTGCTCCGGCTCGCCCATCAGATGGATGACGCGGGCATCGTCCGGCAGGTCGAAATAGAAATACACCTCGCAGCGCCGGTCATGGGTGTGGCACGGCATGGTATTCCACATGTTGTTCGGCTTCAGCACCGTCAGGCCCAGCACCAGCTGCGCCGTGCGCACCACGTCCGGGTGGATGATCTGGTGGATGGTGCGCTCGTTCGACTGGGCCGGATCGCCCATATGCACCGCCTTGGCCTGGCCGATCGAGATCCTCATCGTCTCGAACCGGGCATGGGCGGGGGTGCTGTTCAGGTAGAATTTGGCCGGCTCGCGGCGGTCCAGGCTTTCGAAGGCGACGTCCTTGCTGCCCATCGCGACATAGAGGGCGTCGCGCGGCGCCAACTCGTACACCGCGCCATCGACCGTCACCCGGCCGGCGCCACCGACATTGACCACGCCCAGCTCGCGCCGGTCGAGGAAGTTCGGCGAGCCGATCTCCTTGGACGACTCCAGCCTGACCGGGCCGGCGACCGGCATGGCGCCGCCGACGACGAAGCGGTCGACCTGGCTGTAGGTGAAGACCGTCTCGTCCGCCTCGAACAGGGTGGGGACCAGGAAATGGTCGCGCAGGGTCCCGGTGTCGAAGCCGCGCACCGCATCGGGGTGGGAGGCGTGCCGGACGGAGATCTTCATGGCGGAGGTCCTTCGGAACTGTGCGGCGCCGGGGCGGCCGGCGTGATCCGGCGCCATAATACTAATATACCAGTAAGCCGGGCAAGGACTTATGGTTGAGGTCGGGACATTTCACCGGACGGAGGGTGCGACAAAGTCGTCCGCGATGGATGGGGGCGCGGCCATGGCTGGCGGCGCGTTGCGTTGCACGCTGTAGTAATATACTAGGGAGCGGTCCTTGACCGGAGTGTCCGTCCATGACCAGCCAGCAGACGAGCGGCCCGCAATCCCGCAAGCGCATCGCCCTTGTCGCCCACGATGCCCGCAAGGCGGATCTCATCGCCTGGATCGGCGCCAACATCGGGGTGCTGGACGGTCACGCCTTCTGGGCGACCGGCACCACCGGCAAGAAGGTGAAGGATGCCCATCCCGGCCTGGAGGTGACGCCGCTGAAGAGCGGCCCGCTGGGCGGCGACCAGCAGATCGGCGCGATGATCGCCGAGGGGCGGATCGACCTGCTGGTCTTCTTCGTCGATCCGATGACCGCCCAGCCGCATGATGTGGACGTGAAGGCGCTGACCCGGCTGGCGACGCTCTACAACATCCCAATGGCCTGCAACGAGGCCACCGCCGACATGATCGTCTCCTCCGCCCATTTCGCCAGCGGCTACGCCCCGCGCGCCACCAGCTTCACCGACTATGAGACGCGCAAGGTCTGAACCGATCGCGCTCTACGCCGTGAAATACTGCGGATAGCTGCGCTGGACGTCGGCGATGCCCAGTTGCAGGTCGGTCAAATGGTGGCGCAGTTCGCCGACGGCGCGGTCGGGGTCGCGGGCGGCGACGGCCTCGACGATGGCGGCATGCTCGCCCAGCGCCTTGTCCATCCGCCCGGCCGCCGGCAGCGTCAGATGGCGGTAGCGGTCGACCTGCCGCTTGACCTGCTGGGTCACCGCCCAGAAGCCGGGATAGCCGGAGATCTCGGCCAGCAGCGCGTGGAACGCCTCGTCGGCCTCGTGGAAGCCGTCGAGAGCGCCGGCCTCCTTCATCTCGCGCTGAAGCTCCAGATTGGCGCGCAGCCGGGCGATCTGGCTGCCGGTCGCCTGTTCGGCGGCATAGCGCACCGTCGCCTCCTCCAGCGCGCGGCGGATGACGATGGCCTCCGGCAGGGCGCTGACGGGGATGCGGGCGACGAAGGTGCCGGACTGCGGGAACACCTCGACCAGACCTTCGTCGGCCAGCTTCAGCATCGCCTCGCGCACGGGGGTGCGGCTGACGCCATAGCTCTCCGCCACCTCCTTCTCGATCACCGGCTCGCCCGGCTTGCGGCGCAGGGAAACGATGTCGTCGCGCAGATCGCGATAGATGGCGCCCGACACGGTGGCGCCGCGACTGGCGGGCCTTGCGCTGGCGCTGGCGGGCTGGCGGCGCCGGCGGCGGCGCGCCGGTGCGGCCACCCTGTTCGAATCGCCCGCGTTGGAATCCATGCTCGTCCCATTCATCTCGTGGGCGGCCGGTACCATCGGCCCTGAGCGCTAATATATCGCTGGGGTTTCGCGGGCGGGAAGCTTTTTGCCGTGGGCATTTCCGGGCGGCGGCGGCGGTTCCCTCCCCCGCGGGAGCGGGGGAGGGTTAGGGTGGGGGCGATACCCCCCTTACAGCTTCGCCGCCGCGTCGAACACCGCGTGGCTGTAGGCGCCTTCCGGCTTCTTGGAGATCACCGGGGCCGAGGCGCCCGACATCAGGATGCCGACGGTGCGGTCGAAATCGGCCGGGTCGAGATAGCCGGTGCCCTTGGCCCCGCCCTCGATCAGCTTGGCGACCTCCTGCATCATGGTGGTCTGGTGCTCCTCGGTCTGGGCGCCGGTGGTGTCGTTCTCCAGCACGATCTTCACCGCTTCGGCCTGGTTCTTGGCGGCGTACTCCCAGCCCTTGGCCGAGGCCTTGACGAACTTCGCCAGCTTCTCGACGGTCGTGGGGTCGGACAGCGCCTTCTCCGTCGCGTAGAGGCCGTCCTCCAGGGTGGCGACGCCCTGGTCCTGATATTTGAAGACGGTCAGCTCGGCCGGCTTCATCCCGGCCTCGATCAGCTGCCAATACTCGTTGTAGGTCATGGTGGAGATGCAGGCCGCCTGCTTCTGCAACAGCGGATCGACGTTGAAGCCCTGCTTCAGCACCTTGACGTCGGGAGTGGAGCCGGAGGTGGAGTAGCCCAGCTTGCTCATCCAGGACAGGAACGGATATTCATTGCCGGAGAACCAGACGCCCAGCGTGTTGCCCTTGAAATCCTTCGGATCCTTGATGTTGGCGTCCTTGCGGCAGGTCAGCATCATGCCCGACTTCTGGAAGATCTGGGCGATGTTGACCAGCGGCACGCCCTTCTCCCGGCTGGCCAGCGCCGACGGCATCCAGTCGACGATCACGTCGGCGCCGCCGGCGGCGATGACCTGGGTCGGGTTGATGTCGGGGCCGCCGGCCTTGATGGTGACGTCCAGCCCGGCGTCCTTGTAGAAGCCCTTGGCCGCCGCGACGTAATAGCCGGCGAACTGGGCCTGGGTGACCCATTTCAGCTGGAGCGTCAGCGCATCGGCGGCGGCGGCCGGACCCGCCCAGCCGGCGAGGCCGGTGAGCGCGGTGGCGGCGAGCAGGACGGCGGAGGCAAGGGTCTTCATCGCGTTCGATCCTCTTCTGGCTGGGTTTTGTTTGGCTTGAAGGACTGGAGGTGGTCAGCGTTTCCGGAAGGACGGGTGCCAGGCGGTGACATGCCGCTCCGCCAGTGCGAGCGCACCGTAGAGCAGCGATCCTGTCAGGGCGGCGACGGCGATGGTCGCCCACACGACGTCCAGATTCATCCGGGCGACCTGGGTGGAGATGCGGAAACCCATCCCCACCACCGGCGTCCCGAAGAACTCGGCGACAATGGCCCCGATCAGAGCCAGGGTGGAGTTGATTTTCAGTCCGTTGAACAAAAAGGGCAAGGCGCAGGGCAGCCGCAGCATCGCCAGCGTGCGCCAATGGCCGGCAGCATAGGACCGCATCAGGTCGAGCTGGATGCGCTCCGCACTCTGTAGACCGGCCAAGCTATTGATCAGCATGGGGAAGAAAGTCATCACCACGATGACGGCGGCCTTGGATTGCCAGTCGAAGCCGAACCACATCACCATGATCGGCGCGATGCCGACCACCGGCACGGCGCTGGCGAGATTGCCGAGCGGCAGCAGCCCGCGCGCCAGGAAGGGTAGGCGGTCGGCCAGGATCGCCACCAGAAAGCCGGCGCCGCAGCCCATCAGATAGCCGCGCAGGACGGAGACGAGGACCGTCTGGCGGAAATCGTCCCACAGGTCGGCGGCGTTGGCGGCGAAGGCGGTCAGCACCGCGCTGGGCGGCGGCAGCAGGATGCTCGGCACCTGGAAGCCGCGGGTCAGGATCTCCCACAGCAGCACCAGCGCCAGCCCGAACAGCGCCGGTCCGGCCAGACGCACCGGGCCGGTGAAGCCCGCCAGCAGGGCCAGCACCCGCCACAGCAGCAGCGTGCCGCCGGCGAGATAGAGCCAAAGCCCGCCGGCCTGGGCGAGGGCGTAGCCCTGGTTCAGCAGGATCAGCGGCGCGGCATAGGCGGCGATGACTCCGGCCAGCAGCAGCAGGGCCTCGCCCAGGGCGGAGCCGGGCAGGCGGCGGGCGAGGATCGCCGCGACGCTCAGGGCGAACAGGGCCGGCGCCAGGGGAAGCTGCGGCAGGAACAGGGCGGCGCCGTCCTGAGCGGCGAAGGGCAGGAGCGGGGCGGCCAGCATCACCAGCGGCCAGGGGGCCATGGTGGGGGGCGCCATGGTTGAGCGATTCATCGCGCGCCTCCCCGGCCGCCCGGCACCAGCGCCCGTTCGGCGAGGCCGACGGCGGCGACCAGCGTGACGCCCAACAGGGCGGCCATCACCAGGGCGCTCCAGATCTGCACGGTCTGGCCGTAATAGGAGCCGGACAGCAGGCGGGCGCCCAGTCCCGCCTGCCCGCCGGTCGGCAGCTCGGCGACGATGGCGCCGACGACGCTGGCGGCGACCGCGATCTTCAGGCTGGTGAACAGGTAGGGCAGCGAGGCCGGCAGGCGCAGCAGGCGGAAGGTCTGGGCGGTGCCGGCGCTGTAGGTGCGCATCAGGTCCAGCGTCAGCGGATCGGCGGAGCGCAGCCCCTTCACCATGCCGATGGTGATCGGGAAGAAGCACAGATACATGGCGATGATCGCCTTGGGCAGCAGGCCGGTGAAGCCCAGATTGCCGAGGATCACGACGATCATCGGCGCGATCGCCAGGATCGGCACGGTCTGCGAGGCGATGACCCAGGGCATCAGGCTCGATTCCAGCGTGCGCGCCTGGACGATTCCCGCCGCCAGCGCCACCCCCAGCACCACCCCCATGGCGAAGCCGGCCAGCGCCGCCCCGGCGGTGACGCCGGTGTGGTAGAGCAGGTTGCGGATGCTGGTCACCGGGTAACCGGTCAGGGAGTTGTAGAGGTCGAGCGCCACCTGATCCGGCGTCGGCAGGATCGGGCGCTTCATCGCCAGCGTGGCGCGGATCAGGTCGGCGGTGGTCCAGCCCTGGCCGGCACGGTTCAGCGCGTCGGCCGCCGTCGGCGCGTTCAGCCAGATGGCACCGGCGTACCACAGCGCCAGCACCGCCACCGCCATCACGGCGACGGGCACGGCGACGGGGAGAGCGGTCCTAGTCGTCATAGCTGTGGCCCTCCATCAGCCCTTCGCGGACGCGGTGGGCGATGCGCTGGAACTCCGGCGATTCGCGGATGTCGAGCGTGCGCTCGCGCGGCAGGTCGCGGTCGCAGTCGATGATGTCGAGGATGCGGCCGGGCCGCGGGCTCATCACCACGATTCTGGTCGAGAGGAACACCGCCTCGGCGATCGAGTGGGTGACGAAGATGCAGGTCTTGCGCGTCTCCAGCCACAGGCGGGTGAGCTGCAAATTCAGATGGTCGCGGGTGATCTCGTCGAGCGCGCCGAAGGGTTCGTCCATCAGCAGCAGGTCGGGGTTGAAGGCGAGCGCGCGGGCGATGGAGACGCGCTGTTGCATGCCGCCCGACAGCTGCCAGGGAAACTTGCGCTCGAAGCCCGACAGGCCGACGAGGTCCAGCTGTTCACGGGCGCGCTGCCGCCGTTCCGCCTTGGGCAGCCCCATGATCTCCAGCGGCAGCATGACGTTGCGCTCCACCGTGCGCCAGGGATAGAGCGCCGGGGCCTGGAAGACATAGCCGTAGGCGCGCTTCAGCCGTGCCTGCTCCGGCGTCATGCCGTTGACCGTCACCTCGCCGGAGGTCGGCTGTTCCAGGTCGGCGACCACCCGCATCAGCGTGGTCTTGCCGCAGCCGCTGGGGCCGATCAGCGAGATGAAATCGCCCTTGGATATGGCCAGGCTGACGTCGCTCAGCGCGTAGACCGGCTGGTCGGCGGCCTGATAGGTCAAGGTCAGGTTGCGGATGTCGACGATGGTGCGCGGCGCCGGTTCCACGGCCGGCGGAACCAGAGTGAGCGGTGCGGGCTGGGCGGCTGGCACGGCGGTCGTCCCTTCGCGTTGCGTCTGTCGGATGAAACGGGAGCAAGAAGCGAGCCAGACGGGTGTGGGGTCGGGAGATCGCCGATCAGAGCGTTGTTATTACTTGGAGAAAACCTGTCCATGAAGACAGGAACTGACGGGATGGACAGCGTTCCGGCCTGTGCGCTTTTCGATAGGCGCACAAATTCCGGGCTGAGTCCGGGTGGGTGGTGAATTTTCGGGCAGGGTTGGGGGCTCCTTCTCCCCAGGGGGGAGAGGGGACTCGGTGGCTGGGAAAGGGAAGCTATGCCCTTGCCAGTCCGGCCCCGTCCCCGCTAACTGTTCGGGCGGCCGACGCCCCCACGGCCGACCAACGCGCGGATGCCATGTTCGACAGTTTCCTGCTCGCCTTCACCGCTTTGTTCTCGATCGTCAATCCGCTGGCGATGGCGCTGATCTTCAGCCAGGTGACGGCGGACAGCAGTCCGCGCGACCGGGCTCGGCTGGCCGGGCTGGTCGGCCTCTATTCGGCGGTGGTCATGCTGACCGCCTTGTGGGCCGGCGCCTATGTGCTGAATTTCTTCGGCGTGTCGATGGCGGCCCTGCGCATCGCCGGCGGCTTCGTCGTGGCCGAGCGTGCCTGGGCATTGTTGACCGCCCCGGAGCGGCATGAGGCGCGCAAGCAGGAACAGGCCGCCGGCGATGGCGACGCGCTGGCGGAATCGGCCTTCTTCCCGATGACGATCCCCTTCACCACCGGGCCGGGCACCATCTCGGTCGCCATCGCGCTCGGCTCCACCCGGCCGACGCGGGGCGACGGGCTGATGGAGTTCTTTCTTGGCATGTCGGGGGCGGCGCTGGCGATCGCGGCACTGGTCTGGCTGTCCTACCGCTCCGCCGACCGCATCGTCGCCCTCCTGGGGCCGACGCGGGTGCGGGTGCTGACGCGGCTGTTCGCCTTCCTGCTGTTCTGCGTCGGCGTCCAGATCCTGCTGACCGGTGTCCTGGACGCCTTCCCGCTGCTGTCGCAGAAGGGCTGAGTTCAGCCCTTCGGACGAAGGTCCCGCACCCGCTTGGCCTTGCCGATGGACCGCGCGATGCCGCCGGGGTCGGCGACCTCGACGCGGGTGCTGATGCCGATCAGCGACTTGATCGAATGCCGGAGCTGGCGGGCATGGCCGTCCCACTCCGACGGGTGGACGCCGTCATGCATCTCGACCCGGACGGCGAGGTTGTCCATATGGCCGTCGCGCGTCACCACGAGCTCGTAATGCGGGGCCAGCGCCGGGATCTTGCAGATCAGTTCCTCGATCTGGGTCGGGAAGACATTCACGCCGCGGATGATGAGCATGTCGTCGGAGCGGCCGGTGATCTTGTCCATCCGCCGCATGCCGCGCGCCGTCGGCGGCAGCAGCCGGGTCAGGTCGCGGGTGCGGTAACGGATGACCGGCATGCCCCGCTTGGTCAGCGTGGTGAAGACCAGCTCGCCGTAGGAGCCGTCGGGCAGGACCTCGCCGCTGTCGGGATCGATGATCTCGGGATAGAAATGATCCTCCCACACCACCGGGCCGTCCTTGGTCTCGACGCATTCCGACGCGACCCCCGGTCCCATCACCTCCGACAGGCCGTAGATGTCCACCGCATGGATGTCGAAGGTGCGCTCGATCTCCTCGCGCAGCGCGCCGGTCCAGGGTTCGGCGCCGAAGATGCCGACGCGCAGGCTGGTGCCGCGCGGGTCGACGCCCTGGCGGCGCATCTCGTCGGCGATGTTCAGCATGTAGGAGGGTGTGACCATGATGATGGTCGGCTTGAAGTCCTGGATCAGCTGCACCTGCTTCTCGGTCTGGCCGCCCGACATCGGGATGACGGTGCAGCCCAGCCGCTCCGCCCCGTAATGGGCGCCGAGCCCGCCGGTGAACAGGCCGTAGCCATAGGCGATGTGCACCCGGTCGCCGCGATGGCCGCCGGCGGCGCGGATGGAGCGGGCGACCACCTCCGCCCAGACATCGATGTCGCCCTGGGTGTAGCCGACCACCGTCGGTCGCCCGGTGGTGCCGCTGGAGGCATGGACGCGCACGATGTCCTCCATCGGCACGGCGACCATGCCGAAGGGATAGGCCCGGCGCAGATCGTCCTTCACGGTGAAGGGAAACAGCGCCAGATCCTTCAGGTCCCTGAAGTCGTCGGGATGGACGCCCTTGGCTTCGCATTTGGCGCGGAAGGGGGCGACGTTGGCGTAGGAGTGGCGCAGCGACCATGCCAGCCGCTCCGTCTGCATCGCCGTGATCTCGTCACGGCTGGCGAACTCGTAGCGGTCCATGCCGGCTTCGTTCACGCCGGCTTCGTTCCTGCCGGCTTTGGCGCCCTGGCTGACGGCACCCCGGCCGACAGCGGCGTCGGTCATGATGGACATGGTGCGCTCCTCCCCTTCGTTCCGATGCCCGGCGCTTGGCGGCCGGTGATGCGGGTGTTGTGGTCAGGCGGTCACGGGGACGCCTCGGGAACCGGGATCACGTTGCCGCGCAGGCGCGCCGACTGGCCGCGGAACAGGCCGACGACCGTGCCGTCCTGGTTGGTGACGGTGACGTCATAGACGCCGGAGCGGCCGCGCTTGTGCACCTCGCGGCATTCGGCGGTCAGCAGGTCGCCGAGCTTCGCCGGGGCCGGAAAGGTGATGGAGCAGCCCGCCGCCACCGTCACCTCGTTCGCCGCGTTGCAGGCATAGGCGAAGGCGGTGTCGGCCAGGGTGAAGGTCATGCCGCCATGGCCGATGTCGTGGCCGTTCACCATGTCCTGGCGCACGGTCATCGCCATGCGCGCATAGCCGGGGGCGATCGCCAGCAGCTCGATGCCATGGGCCCGGGCGCAATGGTCGCGCTCGTACATGCCGCGGCCGACCGCCTCGGCCAGGGATTGCGGGGTGTCGGTCATGCGGGCAGGTCCTGGCTTCCCCCCTCTCCCCGGGCGGGAGAGGGGAGCCGGGAGGCGGCGATCCTTCTGCGCAGAAGCGCCGAGGCGCGGTAGCGGTCCTCGCCATAGGTGCGGGCCAGCGCGTCGAGCACGCCCAGCACATGGGGCAGCCCGATCCGATCGGCCCAGGCCAGCGGCCCCAGCGGGTAGTTCACCCCCCTGGTCATCGCGATGTCGATGTCGGCGGCGCTGGCGACCCCCTGCATCGCCGCGTCCGCCGCCTCGTTGGCGAGCATGGCGACGCTGCGCATCACCACCAGACCGGGGGCGTCGTCGATCACCGACACCGCCTTGCCCAATGCCTGGAACAGCCCGGCTGCGGCGGCGAGCGCCTCGGCCGGGGTGCCGTCGGCGGGGGCCAGCGCGATGCGGGTCGCCTTGGCATAGTCCAGCGCGAGGTCGAACAGAACCAACGGGGTGATGCCGTCCTCGGCCGCGCGGGCGGTGGCGCCGCGGCCATCGGTCAGCGCCAGCGTGACGCCGTCCACCAGCAGGACGCCGGGGCCGGGCGCTTCATCCACGGCGATTCCGGCCTCGCAGAGAAGCCCGACCAGAGATGCGGCGGTGCCGAGGCCGCCCTGGACGACCACCCGCCGCGGCCTCGCACCCGGCTCGGCGTCGCGCGGCGCCGGCCCGGCGGGGCCGGGGCCGTGCTCGTAGAAGCCGCGCCCGGTCTTGCGGCCGAGCCGTCCGGCCTCGACCAGCTCCTGCTGGATCAGCGAGGGCTGGAAGCGCGGGTCGCCGAAATAGGCGGCATGGACCGAGCGGGTGACGGCGAAATTCACGTCATGGCCGATCAGGTCCATCAGCTCGAACGGCCCCATGCGGAAGCCGCCGGCCTCGCGCATCACCGCGTCGATGGTGGCGGGGTCGGCCGCCCGCTCCTGCACCAGCCGCAGCCCTTCGGCGTAGAAGGGGCGGGCGACCCGGTTGACGATGAAGCCGGGGGTGGAGCGGCAGCGCACCGGGCTCTTGCCCCAGGCCGTCGCGGTGTCGACCAGCGTGTCGAGCACAGCCGCGTCGGTGGCGAGCCCGCTGACGATCTCCACCAGCGCCATCACCGGGGCCGGGTTGAAGAAATGCAGGCCCGCCAGCCGTTCCGGCCGCCGCACCCCGGCGCCGATGGCGGTGACCGACAGCGATGACGTGTTGGTGGCGAGGATGGCCTCGGGGTTGACGATGCCCTCAAGCTCGGCGAACAGGCGGCGCTTGACCTCGAGATCCTCGATGATGGCCTCGACCACCAGACCGGCGGGGGCGAGGTCCGACAGGCCATCGACGGCGCGCAGCCGGTCGATCGTGGCGTCGCACTCCGCCGCCGTCCGCTTGCCCTTCCCGACCAGCGCGGTCAGCGCCTGGGCGATGGACTCGATGGCGGCTTGCGCTGCGCCGGGGCGGCTGTCGACCAGCAGGACCGGATGGCCGGCCTGCGCCGCGACCTGGGCGATGCCCTGGCCCATGGCGCCGCACCCGACCACCGCGACGGTGACGGAGGGAGGGAGCGCCGCCATCACCGCCCCTCGAATGTCGGGGGGCGCTTGGCGACGAAGGCGGCCACACCCTCGAGGTAGTCCCGGCTGCGGCCGGCCTCGCGCTGGAGATCGCGTTCGAGGTCGAGCTGGCTGTCCAGATCATTGTCCAGCGAGACGTTCAGCGCCCGCTTGATCAGCGCGAGGCCATGCGTCGGCTGGGTGGCGAGCTGGCGGGCGAGCGCGCCGGCCTCTTCCGCCAGCTTGTCGTCGTCGACCGCCTTCCAGATCATGCCCCAAGCCTCCGCCCGCTCGGCCGGGATCTTGTCGCCCAGCATGGCGAGGCCCATGGCGCGGGCATGGCCGACCAGGCGCGGCAGGGTCCAGGTGCCGCCGCTGTCGGGGATCAGCCCGATCTTGCAGAAGGCCTGGATGAAGCTGGCCGAGCGCGCCGCCAGCACGATGTCGCAGGCCAGCGCGAGGTTGGCGCCGGCCCCGGCGGCGACGCCGTTCACCGCACAGACCACCGGCATCGGCAGCTCGCGCAAGCAACGGACCAGCGGGTTGTAGTTGGTCTCGATCGAGGCGCCGAGGTCCGGCGCCTCCTGTCCCGGTGCGACCGCGCGGTCGGACAGATCCTGCCCGGCGCAGAAGCCGCGCCCGGCGCCGGTCAGAAGCAGGCAGCGGACGGAGCTGTCCGCGCGCACGACGGCCAGCGCCGCGCGCAGCTCCTCATGCATCGCCGTGGTGAAGCTGTTCAGCCGGTCCGGCCGGTTCAGCGTGATGGTGGCGACGCCATCGGCGATGTCGAGCAGGATGGTCTTTTCCGTGGTCATTGCGCCGCCTCCAGCACCGGAACGCGGCTCTGCACCACGCGGAAGCGGCTGGCGACGAAGGCGAGGTCGCACAGCGCCGCGTTGGCCGCCGGGTTGGCGCCGGTGCCGTGGAAGTCGCTGAAGGCCGCCGACTGGTTGACGAAGACGCCGCCGGTCAGGTTCACCGACAGGGCGACGCCGGCCTCGACGAACAGGTCGGTTGCCCGCTCGATCAGTTGCGGGTCGGTGCTGTAGAGGCCGGCGGTGAGCGCCCCCTTGGTCCGGGTCAGGCGGGCGGCGCGTTCCAGGCTGTCGGCGGTGCCGTCGGTCTTGACGATGATGGCGATCGGGCCGAACAGCTCATGGCCGTACTTGTCCTCCTCGGCCGCATCCATGGTCAGGAGCAGCGGCGTACGGATGCGGGCCTCGGGGAACTTGGGATGGGCGATGGCGCGCGACGGCAGCGCGACGGTGCCGAGCGTCGCCGCCTCGTCGATGCGGGCGAGCGTGGCGTCGGACTGGATGGCGCCCAGCACCTCGACCGCGCGGTCCGGGTCGGACAGGAACCTGTCGACGCCGCCGGCCAGCGCCGAGACCACCTGATCGAAGCCCATATGTTCGCCGCCGGCCTGGATGCCGTCCTTGGGGACGAAGATGACCTGGGTCGTCGTGCACATCTGGCCGGAATAGAGGCTGAGCGTGAAGGCGAGGTTGCGCACCATGCCCTTGGGGTCGTCGGTGCCGTCGATCACCACGCTGTTGACGCCGGCCTTCTCGGTGTAGACCTGGGCGTGGCGGGCGTTCCGCTCCAGCCAGTCGCCGAAGCCGGTCGAGCCGGTATAGTCGATCACCGCCACCTCGGGCCGCAGGGCCAGATCCCTGGCGATGCCGTCGCCGATGGCCAGGGTGACGAGGTTGGGGTCGAGCCCGCACTCCGCCAGCACCTCGCGCGCGGTCTTCACGGTGATGGCGAGCGGCAGGATGGCGGTCGGGCCGGGCTTGACGATCACCGCGTTGCCGGTGACGAGGCTGGCGAACAGGCCGGGATAGCCGTTCCAGGTCGGGAAGGTGGCGCAGCCGATGACCAGCCCGACGCCGCGCCCGACCACCTCGAAGCGCTTGTCCATCACCAGCGGCGGGTTCTTGCCCTGCGGCTTCTCCCAGCGCGCCGCCGGGGCCTGGTCGGTCATCGCCTTCCAGCCATAGGCGACGGCTTCCAGCCCGCGGTCCTGGGCGTGCGGGCCGCCTGCCTGGAAGGCCATCATGAAGGCCTGACCGGTGGTGTGCATCACCGCGTTGGCGATCTCGAAGGAGCGCGCGTTCAGCCTTTTCAGGATTTCCAGGCAGACGCCGGCCCGGCCGTTCGGCCCGGCCTTGCGCCAGCCCGGCATCGCCGCCCTGGCCGCCGTCACCAGCGCCTCGGCGTCCGACACCGGATAGGTGATGCCGAGGTCGAAGCCGAAGGGCGAGCGTTCGCCCCCCACCCTGCCGGTGACGCCCGGCTGGTCCAGCGCGAAAGGCTTGTCGCGGTGGCCGGCGAAGGCCGCCTCGCCATCCGCCGCCGCCGTCTCGCCATAGGCGCGCGGGCTCGGCATTTCGGGGAAGGCCGACCAGTAGGCGCGGCTGCGGCTGGCCTCGACGGCTTTCCGCAGCATCGCCTCGTGCGTCTCGAACAGCGCTTGCGGGGTGGTGGTCATGGCTGGCGTTCCCTCATTGTCGTTGGTCAGGCGGCGTCGAAATCGATGACGACCCGTTCCGTCAGCGGGCGCGACTGGCAGGTCAGGACATAGCCGGCCTCGACCTCCCACGGTTCCAGTGAGTAGTTCTCGGCCATCTCGACCTTGCCTTCGCGGACCCTGGCGCGGCAGGTGCAGCAGACGCCGGACTTGCAGGAATAGGGCAGGTCGGCGCCATGCCGGTGGGCGGCGTCGAGGATGCTCTCGCCGCCAAGGGCCAGCGTGAATTCCTTGCGCTTGCCGTCCTGGAGGATGGCGATGGTCGCGGCGTCGGTGGGGGTGTCGATCGCCGCCGTCCTCGCGGCGGGGCGGGCGGCGGTCGCGGTGCCGAACAGCTCGACATGGATGTTGGCGGCGGGCGTGCCGCAATCGGCCAGCGCATCGCGCACCTCCTCCACCATCGGCTGGGGGCCGCAGAGGAAGGCGGCGTCGATATCCTCGGCTTTGAGAGACCCGGCGCAGAGTTCGCGCACCAGGGCGGCGCCGATGCGCCCGCCCAGCAGCCCGGCCTCTTCCGGCTCGCGGCTCAGCACATGGTGGATGGCCAGCCGGCCGATATGGCGGTTCTTCAGGTCCTCCAGCTCTTCCCGGAAGATGATGGAGGAGACGGTGCGGTTGCCGTAGACCAGGACGAAGCGGCTCTTCGGCTCCCGCGCCAGCACGGTCTTCAGGATCGACATCACCGGGGTGATGCCGCTGCCGGCGGCGAAGGCGACATAGGTGCGGGATGCCGCCGGGTCGATGGGGGTGTGGAAGCGCCCCATCGGCGTCATCACCTCCAGCACGGCGCCCGGCGCCAGCGACTGGTTGGCATGGGTGGAGAACAGCCCGCCGTCCACCGTCTTCACCGCCACCCGCAGCTCGCCCTCGCCCACGCCGGAGCAGATGGAGTAGGAGCGCCGGACCTCCTCGCCGCCGATGCGGGTCTTGAGGGTGAGATACTGGCCCTGGACGAAGCGGAAACGGTCGGCGAGATCGGCCGGCACGTCGAAGGCGATCGACACGGTGTCCGCCGTTTCCCGCCGGCACTCGCGGATGGTCAGCGGGTGGAAGCTGGGGCTGGTCATGGGGGGTCCTTGGTCGGGCCGGTTGGGGAGGGGGCCTTTGCCGAAGCCACTCAATGGCATTTGAACAGGTCGAACGGTTCGAGGCAGGCGTTGCAGGCGTGCAGAGCCTTGCAGGCGGTCGAGCCGAAGCGGCTGATCTGGCGGGTGTCCTCCGAGCCGCAGCGCGGGCAGGCGATCCCCTCGTCCGGTGCCGTCAGCGCCCGCTTGCCGGCGTGCGGCGGCGGGACGATGCCGACCTTGGCCAGCTTGTCCCGGCCGGTGTCGCTGATCCAGTCGGTCGTCCAGGGCGGGGCGATCACCACCGAGACGCGGGCGTCGAGCCCGGCACGGGCCAGCGCGGTTTCCGCCTCCAGCACGATGACGCCGGTGGCCGGGCAGCCGGAATAGGTCGGGGTCAGCGCCACCGACAGCCGGCCCTCGGCGTCGGCCGACACCGCGCGGACGATGCCGAGATCGACGATGCTCAACACCGGGATCTCCGGATCCATCACCCCGGCCAGCGCGTCCCAGGCGGCCTTCACCACCGCATCGGCGTCCGGTTCCGGTCCCCAGCGGCCCGCTGCCTCCGGCATTTCGCCCTCACCAGCTCGCGTCGGGATAGGCGCGCGGCAGGAACTGCATCTCGGCCAGCAGATAGCCGAGATGCTCGCTGTGCTCGCCGCGGCGGCCGCCCTTCTGCATCCAGCCGTCGGCCGGGCGGTCGAGCGTCGCCTCTTCCAGCACCGCCGCGACGCGGGTGGTCCAGGCTGCCTTCAGCTCGGCCGGGTCGGGGGCGATGCCGGCGGCGACCAGCGCCTGTTCGGCCTCGTCACGCTCGAACAGCTCGCCGGTGTAGGGCCAGAGCCGGCCGAGAGCGTCGGCCACCCTGGCATGGCTGACGTCGGTGCCGTCGCCCAGCCGGACCAGCCAGTCGCCGCTGTGGCGGACATGATAGCGCACCTCCTTGACCGCCTTGGCGGCGATGCCGGCCAGCGTGGCGTCCGTCGAGGCGCCGAGCCGCTCATACAGCTCCACCGCCCAGGAATCATGCAGGAACTGGCGGACGATGGTGTGGCCGAAATCGCGGTTGGGTTGTTCGACCAGCAGAGGGTTGCGGTAGTCGAAGACATCGCGCCGGAAGGCGAGACGGTCCTCGTCGCGGCCCTTGCCCTCCAGCTCGCCGGCATAGGTCAGCAGCAGGCGGGCATGGCCGACGAGGTCGAGCGCGACATTGGTCAGCGCGATGTCCTCCTCCAGCTCCGGCGCATGGCCGCACCATTCCGACAGCCGGTGCCCCAGCACCAGCGACGTGTCGCCCAGTCGCAGCGCGTAGCCGAACAGGGCCTCCTTGAGATCCGTGCTCATCGGGTGGTCTTCCGGCCTAGATGTTTTTGACGTCGGCGGGGATGTCGTAGAAGGTCGGGTGGCGGTAGATTTTGTCGTCGGCCGGGTCGAACAGGCTGGCCTTCTCCGACGGGTCGGACGCCGCGATGTTGGATGCCGGAACCGCCCAGATGCTGACTCCCTCGCCGCGGCGGGTGTAGACGTCGCGGGCATTGTCCAGCGCCATGCGGACGTCGGCGGCATGCAGGCTGCCGACATGCTTGTGCGACAACCCGTTCTTCGGCCGGATGAAGATCTCGAACAGCGGCCAATCCTTGCGGTCCATGGTCGGAACCTTCCTATCTCGTCCCCGCGGAATTCTTTGGTCAGCCGGCCTTCTTCAGGGCGCGCTGCTTGCGTTTGGCGGCATGGGCGACGGCGGCCTCGCGGACCCAGGCGCCGTCGTCCCACGCCTTGCGGCGGGCCTCGATGCGCTCGCGGTTGCAGGGGCCGTTGCCTTTCAGGATCTCGGTGAACTCGGTCCAGTCGATGGCGCCGAATTCGTAATGGCCGGTCCCGGCGTTGAAGCGCAGGTCGGGGTCGGGGATGGTCAGCCCCAGGAACTCGGCCTGCGGCACGGTGGCGTCGACGAAGCGCCGGCGCAGCTCGTCATTGGAGAAGCGCTTGATCTTCCAGGCCATGTTCTGGGCGGAGTGGGCGGACTGCTCGTCCGACGGGCCGAACATCATCAGCGACGGCCACCACCAGCGGTTCAGCGCGTCCTGCGCCATCCGTTTCTGGTCGTCCGTGCCCCGGGCCAGCGCCAGCATCAGCTCGTAGCCCTGGCGCTGGTGGAAGCTCTCCTCGCGGCAGATGCGGACCATGGCGCGGGCATAGGGGCCGTAGGAGCAGCGGCAGAGCGGCACCTGGTTCATGATCGCCGCACCGTCCACCAGCCAGCCGATGGCGCCGATGTCGGCCCAGGTCGGGGTCGGGTAGTTGAAGATGCTGGAATATTTGGCCTTGCCCGACAGCAGTTGGCCGATCAGCGCGTCGCGCGACACGCCCAGCGTCTCCGCGGCGCTGTAGAGGTAGAGGCCGTGCCCGCCCTCGTCCTGCACCTTGGCCAGCAGGGCCACCTTGCGGCGCAGGGTCGGCGCGCGGGTGATCCAGTTCCCTTCCGGCAGCATGCCGACGATTTCCGAATGGGCGTGCTGCGCGATCTGGCGGACCAGCGTGCGGCGATACCCCTCGGGCATCCAGTCGCGCGGTTCGATCTTCTCCTCGGCGTCGATGCGCTCCTGGAAAAGCCTGTCCTCCTCCGTCACCAGCCGGGGGGATGATTGAGCGGCTTGCTCGGTCTTGGCATCCAGGCCCTGCGTGTACATCGGCGCCCCCGAGATGGATTGCACGTCCAGCGAACAGTCTGTGATGGAAAAATATGATACATGTCAAAGACTGTAAAGATAATTTGTGTGTCGCTTTGGCGGCGGGGTAGGGTATGTGGAAAAAATAATTCAATGTCAGATATTTAACTGGTTTTATGGTGGCTATTCCTCGGCCGGAACTTGCTGGAAATATGCGCGACCAGGCAATCCGCGATACATAGCATGTGCGGGTATGCGGATTTTTTGCAATGCGGAATCGGCAGGCTGAAGCGGGGGAGGCGCTGCCGTGGGCTTGATTGATCGAAGCGGTCGGAGACTCCCCTTCCCCTGGGCGGGAGGAAGGTTGGGCCGGGGCTGAAACCCTACGCCTTGGCCCGGTCTTCGCCGCGGCCCAGCCCTGCGCCGTTCCGGTGGTGGTGCGTGCCGGAGAAGGCGCGTTCCAGGCGGCGGGGCGCGCGGATCAGGTGGAGATACAACTCGTCGAACTGGCCGACGGAGGCGAGTTGGCGGACATCGTTGACGGTGATGCGCTGGCCGTTCAGTTCGATCAGGCCGCTGTCACGCAGCCGCCGCAGGGTGCGGTTGATGTGGACGATGCTCAGCCCCAGCGCGTCGGCCAGGATTTCCTGCGTCACCGGCAGGACGAAATGCCCGTCGGTCACCATGTTGACGATGCTGAGGCGGCGCAGAAGCTCGACGATCAGATGGGCGGTGCGTTCCAGCGCGGTGCGGCGTCCGAGGCTGAGCAGGCGCTCGGCGACGATGGCCTCCTCGCGTGCGCCCGACCAGGCCAGCGCCGCGGCAAGGCGCGGAAAGGACCGGAACAATTCGCCGATCCGTTCCGGCGGGAAGCTCGCCACCTCCACCGGGGTCAGGGTGGTGACGCTGTGGTCGGCCGATTCGAACAGGGTGCAGGACATGCCGATGATGTCGCCGGGCAGGACGAAGTTCACGACCTGACGGCGACCGTCGGGCAAGGCCTTGTGTCGGATCGCCCAGCCGTCCCGCATGATCCGCACGTCGCGATACCGTTCCCCTTGCTGGAGAAGATCGGTGCGGGGGGCTTCGCGGGAGGTTGTGCTCTCCAAATCCGCAAGGTAGGCCTTTTCCTCCTCCGAAAGGATGAGATAGCTGCTTAATTTGAGCCACAGTGGAGTTGGGTCAAGCACGCGGCTCGCCAGGGCGCGAGTCATGATCGTCTCTTTGCCTTCTTCATCAAAATATTGGCGATCCGATAAACGGGCGCGCAGATACACGAGTTCCGCGTGATCTCGAACGTTCAGGGGTTTCGGCAAAGAGGGCTACAACATAAGTTAATCGGCGAAATATTTTTCTCGAACGGGCTGTGACGCGCAGCCGGCCCGGATGTTGTTCCCTATGCAATTGGGTGTACTGGCGGGACTGGAAAGGGCCGGGCCGGAAAACCGATCAGACGGGGGGTGGGATGATGGCGCAGGATGGGGCGGCGGGTCTGGCCGCTCTCTCGATTTGTGAATCGCTGGTGATCGCCATGGTGGAGAAAGGGCTGTTCACGGCGGAGGAGGCGCGTGGCGTGCTGGAGGATGCCGCCGCCGCCCATCGGCGGCAGGAATCCCCCGAACCTACGGCGCTGCGGCAGGAAATGGCGGCGCGCGTCATCGAACGGCTGGTTCTGCAGGTCGACGCCGCCGGTCAGAGCCAGCGCGGGTGACGCATCGCGGCTGACGGGGCGGCTGACAGGGCGGCTGCCGGGGGCCGGGCCGGCGCGCTCAGCCGCGCAGGCGGGTCGGGCTGCGCCGGGCGCCGCCGGTTGGAGCTTGGCCGGTCCGCTCCAGAAGGGCGTCGCTCAACAGTTGCGCGACTTCCTTGGCGGCGATGGGCTTGTGCAGGATGCGATAGCCGCTGGCCTCGGCATCGGCGATGCGTTCCGGTGCGGTGTCACCGGTCAGCACCACGCAGGCCGGAGCCGGGAGGCCACGGTCCGCCAGCGCGGTCTCGACCGCCCGCAGCGCCTCCAGCCCGGTGGCGCCGGCCTCCAGCCGATAGTCGGCGATCACCAGATCGGGCGCCTGCCCCTGGTCGCGCAGCAGGCGGAGCGCATGGCCGGCGCTGTCGGCGGCGGTCGCCCGCCAGCCGAAATCCTCGATCAGCAGGGTCAGCCCCTCGCGGACCAGCGGATCGTCATCGATCACCAGGGCGATGCCGCGTCCGGGCTCCGGCGCCAGCGCCACCGGTTCCACCGCCGATGGCGTGGCGACGGCCGGCGAGACCGGGGTCGGGATCTCCAGCGTGAAGCAGGATCCCTTGTTCGGCCAGGAGGCGACCTGGACGCGGTAGCCCAGCAGCCGCGCCAGCCTGTCGACGATGGCCAGCCCCAGTCCGAGCCCCTTGCCGCGGTCGCGGGTCGGGTTGGAGACCTGATAGAACTCGTGGAAGATGCGTTCCAGATGTTCGGGCGGGATGCCGATGCCGGTGTCGTGGACCTGGATGCGCAGCAACCCGCGGCCATGGCGGCAGCCGAGCAGGATGCGGCCATGGTCGGTGTAGCGGAGCGCGTTCTCCACCAGATTGCGGATGATCCGCTCCAGCAGGGCCGGGTCGGCGGTGAGCGTCGCGCCGGTGGGCACGCTGCGGAAGGCGACGCCCTTCTCCGCCGCGCGCAGGCGGTATTCCTCCTCCAGCCGTGCGAAGATGGTGCCCAGCGACACCGCCTGCACGGTGGGGGACACCGTCCCGGCATCCAGCTTGGAGATGTCGAGGATGGCGTCGAGCAGCCGGCACAGCGCGTCCATCGATGCCTCGATGCTGCCGACCAGTGACGCGGCGGGATGGTCGCCCAGCCGGATCGCCAGCGCCGAGGTCAGCAGGACCAGCGATTGCACCGGCTGGCGCAGGTCGTGGCTGGCCGCCGCCAGGAAATGGGTCTTGGAGGCGTTGGCGCGCTCTGCCACCATCAGCGCCATCACCGCCTCCTGGCGCGACCGCTCCGCCTCGTTGCGGGCGCTCTCGGCTTCGGCGCGGGCCTGCTCGGCCCGTTCGGCGAGCGTGCGCTGGATGGTGATCTCCTCCGCCGCGCGCATCTCCCGGTCCCGCTGAATGCCGGCGATATGGTCCAGCATGGCGTTGAAGCCGCGCGCCAGGGCCGAGACCTCGTCATTGCCGCGCACCCGGGCGCGCTGCCCGGTGAAGCCGTCGGTGGCGATGGCGCCGGCCAGCCGCTCCAGCTCGCGCAGCGAGCGGGTCATGTGGGTGCCGACGGCGCGGCTGCCGATATAGATTGCCAGCAGGGCGGCCAGCGCCACCAGCCCATAGGCGGGCAGCATCCAGGGCAGCAGCGCCGTGGTCGGCATCTCCGGCGCTTCCAGCCGCAGCGTCAGCCCGAGGGCCGCCAGCCGTTCCGGCACGGTCAGCGGTACCGTCACCGCCATCATTCCCGGCTCCGGCGGCGGCGGCGGCTCCCGGCCATGGAGAAGCTCCGCCTCCGGATGCAGGACCAGGGCGTCCAGCGGCACCTTGTAGAGCAGCGCCCCCTCCGGCGAGGCGGTGCGGGAATAGATCAGCATCTCCGCCGCCAGCAGGAACTGCGCGTCGCCCTGCCGCACCACGCTCGCGGCGGGCTTGCCGGTGGCGATGGCGGCGCGCAGCCAGGCCATGTCGGACGGCGCGATGGCCAGCGGGGTGGCATGGCGCCCGTTGTCGGCGATCGGCGCCCCTTCGAAGTCGGTGAAGACCAACGCCACCGGCACGCTGGCGATGTGGTTGAAGCTGCCCAGGAAGGGGACCAGATAGGTCTCCTTGCCCGCCGAATCGACCAGCGCGGTCGCCAGCATGCTGTTGTCCGCCAGCTCGCGCACCGTCGTCACCAGCGTGTTCAGCAGCCCTTCGGTCTGGCGGGCGGCGAGTTTGGCGTTGGCCTCGACATTGGCATGGTGCTGGCGGACCAGATGGCGGTTCGACACCCGATAGAGGCTGGCGCCGATCAGGATGGCGACCAGCACGCCCAGCATCAGCGACACCAGCGCGAAGCGACGGGCCAGCCGGCCGGAGGTCGGCATCCGCTGGGCGTTGCGGGGGGTGGGACCGGTCATCCGCGGCCTCACTCCACCGGGACCAGCACGCCGTCGGCGCGGAAACGGGCCATCAGCAGGTCGTCGGGACCGAGCGCCTCGTGCCGGTCGGGGGTGAAGGGGCGGTCGAAGTCGCGGGTCACCCCGCGATAGGGGCCGACCTGCTCCAGCGCATCGCGCACGGCGGCGCGGTCGGTGGTGCCGGCGCGGTCGATCGCGAGCGCCAGGATGCGGGTCAGATCATAGGCATGCAGGAAACCCACCGGCGACACGATGTCCTCCGGCCGGTGGATGCCGAACAGGGGGCCGGCGGTCCTCAGCACCGGGTCCAGCCGGTCGGGCGGGATGCGGAAGGGGCTGACCGTCTGGATCACGCTGAAATCGACCTCTTGCAGGGCCGGCCCGGCCTGTCCGGCGAAATCGCCGCCGGTGACGCCCCAATGGCTGAGGATCGGCAGCCGGCGCGCCGGCGGCAGGGCGGCCACCTCGCGCACCAGCACGGCGGCCTCGTCGTCGTTGGCGACCAGCAGGATCGCCTGGGCGCCGGCATCGGCCAGCAGCTGGTACTTGTCGATCAGCGAACGGTCGCGCCAGTTGTACCAGGCGGTGCCGACCAGCACCGGCTCCTTGCGGCCGGCGAGAAAACGGTTGGCGGCCTCCAGGTTGGAGCGCCCCCAGGCGGTGTTGGTCAGCAACAGCCCGACACGGGTCTGGCCGCGGTCGGCGGCCCGTTTCAGCAGGAAGGGCATCGCCAGCCCGTCGCGCAGCGACAGGCGGAAGACATAGTTGGGCTCCATGCGGTTGTCGACGATGGCGTCGGCCGACGACCAGGGCGCCAGGAACGGCATGCGGCTCTGCCGCAGGAGGGGCAGCTCCTCCATCACCACCGGGCTGAACCGGCCACCGAACACGGCGACCAGATCGGGGATGGTCGCCAGTTCACGGATGTTCTTGATGCCGCGGGCGGAGATCGACCGGTGTTCGCGGGTGATCAGCGTCAGCGGCCGCCCGCCCAGGACGCCGCCCTGGCGGTTGATGTCGTCGATGGCGGTCAGGATGCCCCGCTCGATCGATTCGGCGGAGGTGCTGTTGGCCAGCCCGAATTCGCCGTCCAGCGCCAGCATCACCGGCGCCGCCGGTCCGGCGGCCATCGCCCGCGCGGCCACGAGCGGGAGCGCGACGGCGAGCGGGAGAAGGATGGAGCGGAGAAGGCGGAGGGCTACGGCAAACATTGTCCGTCGTTCGATTGAAGCGGCGGACGGAAGGCGGTCTTCCGCGCGCGGAACGCGGCACTATGGGTGGGGGGAACCGGCGCGGTCAATCTGCCGTTTGGCCAAGCGGTTGGCCGGGCCGCCCAGCCTTTCCGCACCACCCCGGGATGAATCGGGGAAAGGCGGGGCGCCGGCTTCATGCCTCCTGCACCGTTTCGATCTCCGGCAGATCCGACAGGCGGCGGGCCAGCCGTTCGGTGCAGCGGACTTCGAGGATGCCGAAGCCGGCGTTGGGGGCGATGGCGTGCAGGTCGCCGGCCATGCCGTTCTCGCTGGCCAGCCGTCGCACCCGTTCGACCATGGCGTCCCGTTCCGGCCGTCCGGGACGCAGGCCGGGCAGCGGGCGGGTGAAATGCAGCTTGTAGCGCTTGAAGATCGAAGGGGCCATCGGGTCACGGGTGCGAGGTGGGGGCGGTCCCTTGGGCCTGGGGTCCGTGGGCGCCGTCCCCCGGATTTCGCACAGGCCGGCGCCGCGATGCCAGCCCGAAAACGGCTTGTCCGGCCGGCTTATTTCTTCGGCTCGACATTCTCGGCACCGGCGCGGGTGCCGCCGAAGCGGTCGGCGCCTTTGGCGTCGGGCGCGTCCGGCGCCTTGTGGTTGCCGGTGTTCTGCTCGCCCCCGGTGTGGCGGACGGTCTGTTCGGTATGGGGCTGCCTGGTCCGGGGGGTGTTCTGCCGGCTGCTCCGCTGGTCGGTCATCGGAGGACTCTCTCTTATATTAAAAGGTGTCCCCGGATAACCGTATCCGGCCGCTTTGGTTTCAGGAGCCCTCACCGTTGCCGGGCGATGGCCTGCGCCACGGAGAACCACCGCTGCTCTTCGTCCGCTCCCTCCTCCCCGTCGCGCAGCGCGCGCAAGGGCGGCCAGACGCCGAGCCGGCTGGAGCGGCGGAGCGAGAGGAAGCGGTCGAGCTCCTCGGCGGTCGGCAGCCGGTCGCCCTTGCGCTGGTTGCAGCGGCGGTGCGCCAGCACGATGTTGGCCGGATCGTCGATCCCGCCATAGGCCTGGGGGATCAGATGATCGAAGGTCGCCGTCTCGCCGACCGGCTTGTCGCAGAAGAAACAGCGCCCGCCCTGCTGGACATCCATCAGCCTGGCATCGTCCGGCGTCACGGGCATGGCGCTCTCCGGCAAGTCGGGGTTAGAGGTCGCGTTCGACGCTGCCCCACAGGTCGTACTCGTCGGCATGCTCGATGGTGACGTCGACCATGTCGCCGGGCTTCAGGCCGGTCTCGCCGTTCAGGAAGACGTTGCCGTCGATCTCCGGCGCGTCGGCGTAGGAGCGGCCGATGGCGCCCTCCTCGTCCACCTCGTCGATCAGAACGCCCAGCGTATAGCCGACCTTCTGCTGGAGCCGCTCGGCGCTGATCGCCTTCTGCGTCTCCATGAAGCGCTCCCAGCGCTCCTGCTTGACCTCTTCCGGCACGGCGCCGGGCAGGTCATTGGCGGTCGCCCCTTCGACCGGCTCATATTTGAAGCAGCCGACGCGGTCGAGCTGGGCCTCCTTCAGCCAGTCCAGCATGAACTGGAAATCCTCCTCCGTCTCGCCGGGGAAGCCGGTGATGAAGGTGGAGCGCAGCACCAGATGCGGGCACTCGTCGCGCCATTTGCGGATGCGGTCCAGCTGCTTTTCCTGGGCGGCCGGGCGGCGCATCGCCTTCAGCACGGTGGGCGAGGCATGCTGGAACGGGATGTCGAGATAGGGGAGGATCTTCCCCTCCGCCATCAGCGGGATGACCTCGTCGACATGCGGGTAGGGGTAGACGTAATGCAGGCGGACCCACAGGTCGAAGTTCGCCAGCTCGTTGCACAGGTCGAAGAAGCGGGTGCGGACCTCGCGGTCGTACCATTTCTCCGTCTTGTACTTGACGTCGACGCCATAGGCGCTGGTGTCCTGGGAGATGACCAGCAGTTCCTTGACCCCGGCGACCGCCAGCTTCTCCGCCTCGCGCAGCACCGAATGGATCGGCCGGCTGACCAGATCGCCGCGCAGGGACGGGATGATGCAGAAGCTGCACCGGTTGTTGCAGCCCTCGGAAATCTTCAGATAGGCATAGTGGCGCGGGGTCAGCCGCAGCCCTTCCGGCGGCACCAGATCGGTGAAGGGGTTGTGCGTCGGCGGTACGGCGTCATGCACCGCGCTGACCACCTGTTCATACTGGTGCGGGCCGGTGACGGCCAGCACGTCGGGGTGGATCTGCCGGATCAGGTCCGATTCCACGCCCATGCAGCCGGTGACGATGACCCGCCCGTTCTCCTTGATCGCCTCGCCGATGGCGTCCAGGGATTCCTTCTTGGCGCTGTCGAGGAAGCCGCAGGTGTTGACCAGCACGACGTCGGCGCCGTCATAGCTGGGGGAGATCTCGTACCCCTCGGCGCGCAGGCGCGTCAGGATGCGCTCGGAATCGACGAGCGCCTTGGGGCAGCCGAGGCTGACGATGCCGACCTTCGGGGCGCCCATGGTCTGGGCGGCGGCCGGCGATGCGGACTTCGGAACGGGAGAGCTGATCATCGCGCGCGTATACCGCCGAATCGAGGACCGCGCCAGAGAAACATCGCGGTGGCGGCGGTCGGCATGGCCGATATGCCGTGTCCGCCTGGAGCCGCAGGCTATCAGTCTGTCTCGGATCCTCAGCGGAATCCAGAGCATTGCTACAATTTACGACGAAAGGAGGACGTGTTGGAGGTTCCGTTTTTTGTTCGATGACGCTACCATATGGTTCGATCATAAGATCGACGTGGTTGCGGCCGCAGACGCGATGGTCGCCCGCCTTTACCGACGCACCCATCGTATAGCCACTATGCTTCATAGAGTGGAAAAATGGACTTTACAAAAGTGCGCGGCGCTGGTGCGGGCCGGGTGATGGTGCGGAACAACGGGCCGCTGGACCACGGATCTCTCGACGGGGCATCGCTGGATCGGCTGTCCATTGGAGCCGCCGCGGGCTTGGCCGATGCCGACCGCATGGGGGGCGCGTCACCCCAGGCCATCGCCGACGTCATGTTGCAGATCGCCCATATCGCCGACAGCCTTGGCTATACCCACGGCCTGAAGCCGTCGCAGTGGACAGCGCTGCGTTATTTCGCCGGCGCCAACAACAGCCAGCGCACGGTGTCGGCGTTCGCCGATTTCCATGCCACCACCCGTGGGGCCGCCTCGCAGATGGTGGAGGTTCTGGTGGGCAAGGGGCTTCTGGTCCGCGTGCCGGTTCCCGAGGACCGCCGTGTCACCCACCTGCATCCGACGCCGAAGGCGCTGGAACTGCTGCGCCATGATCCGTTGCAGGACTTCGCCGCCGTCATCGGCGGCCTGCCGGACGACGCCCAGTACAGGCTGGCCGAGACGTTGACCAGCCTGTTGCGCGGCCTGCTGGAAAAGCGGCAATCGACCTGATCCACCCGCCCTGACCCGCCGCCCCGATCCGCCCTTTGATCATCACGGCTTGTTGCAAGCCGCGACCGCCGCTTCCAGCCCGCGCTGGCCCCGTTCATCCAGGCGATTGGCCAGGCGATTGGCCAGGCGGCTGGCGATGACGCTGTCCCACGCGCCGTTCCGCACCAGCTCCGACCGCACGCAGCGGCAATTGGCGGCACAGGTCGCCGACGCCACGCCGGCACGTTCGCAGCCGGCAACGCAGGCCGCCTGATAGTCGCGAATGGCCGGCGTCTCCACCGGCATCACCTGCGCCGCCGCCCAGGCGATGCCGAACAGCAGCGGCTGATGCAGCAGGTAAACCGCAAGGCTGTGCCGTCCGGCCAGGGCCAGCAGGCGCCCGGCCCCGCCGGTCACCGCGATGCCGTCGCCCATCCCCGGCCACAGCCGGCCGATCCCGATCCCGGCGAGAATGCCGCCGATCCAGGGCAGCAGCGGGACGAAATCATTGGAGTTCGGCGCCACGCTGGTCAGCCCGATCCAGCGCAGCCATGGGCTGTCGAACAGCGGGAAGGACTGTGTCGTGCCGGCCAGCGCCGCCGCCGCCGCGACCGCCAGCGTCAGCGGGGCCGGCAAACGGATGAAGGCGAGGCCGATGACGCTCGCCACCGCGATGTGGTGCAGCACGCCGAAGAAGATCGGACTGTCGGGAAACAGGGCGTAGGAGACCGCCGACACCGCCGCGGCCCCCGCCATCACCCGGCCCAGCCGGCGCAGGAAGCGGCCCGGATCGAGTCCGTCGCGGGCCGCCAGCACCAGCCCGATGCCGGCCAGCAGCAGGAAGCTCGACAGGATCGCCGTGCGGGCGGCCAGCCACAGCGGGTCGCCCAGCAGGTCGAAGTCGGCGAAGCCAAAATAGGTGGCGTCCCAACTGGCGTGGTAAGCCGCCATCGCGACCAGCGCCAGCCCACGCGCCACGTCGATCGCCGGGCGGCGGCCTGCTTTTTCGATTAAGCAGGTCATCGATCTGTGATGTGAATCGCGAGTTTTTAGTGGCGGCATTGTTTTCTGGTGTATTTGATTTATATAATATGTTATTGTTTGATTTTAGAACATATCGGGGCGGTTGCTGTACATCCTTTCTCTATGTTTATCATCTTCAAGCTCTTCCATAATCTTCTGCATTCCAGTGTGAACGGCGTCATCGAATTTCGTGATGGGCTTTGTATTCATGTTGTCTTCATTGTAGGACGCTATGGTTTTGGCGTTAATCTCGCCTATGCTTTGCTGAACCTCGTCCTGTGCTGCTGCGATTTTCCCTTCAGTACATTTTCCAAATTCCGTCCATCGAGTAAAAAAGGCGCGTTCATTTTCACGTTCTCGGCTGATAAGTCTCGATAAAGCAAAATATAATGCTATGAAAAATGGCATCAACCAAGTGGGAAGAATTATAAACCCGAAAATCATAAAAAACAATAACAAACAAATCTTAAATATTTTCTCCAACATTTCCGTATTCTCTTAATGTTGTCGCGTATTATTAAGTGAATTAATTGAAAATATAGGGCGGAAATATTCTGCAATATGTCTTCGCTCATGATCCGCTCATCCCCACCCCGAAAATCCATCCCTCTTGCCGCCTTGCGGTGTCGTCCAGCTCCGGCGGTGCCCAGGCTCGCGGGGTGCCGGCAAGCCAGCGCAGGCCGGCGGCCGACACCAGCGCGTCACTGTCATGGTCGCTGACCATACCGGTTCGCTGCGAAGGGAGCGAGCCCAGCCGGCGCAACGCCCAGTCCAGCTCCGCACCGTCGCGGATCTTGCGCTGGCCGAAACCGGTGTGCTTGAGGAACAGGCGCGGGTAGATCTCCACCATCGCGCTGGTGCCCGGCGCGACCTCGTCGAAGGGCCAGACCGCCAGCCGTCCGGGCAGGGTGGCGCGCAGGGCGCGCAGCACCCGCATGCCGGCCAGCGCCCCCTTGCCGACTTGGCGCGACCCGATCAGCTTGTAGGGGCTTTGCGGGTGGCCCAGCCCGTCGGCGCGGCAGGCCCATTCGGTGGCGCGGTGCGGGTCCTCGTACCAGTCCGGCTGCGGCCCGCCATGCCAGAAACCCAGCCCGTGCAGCGGGTGGCTGGCGAAGGGGCCGCCGCCGAAATCGGACTCGCGAGCGCAAACCTCCTCCACCGCGTCCCACAGGTCGAACACCGTGGCCTCCCGGCCGGGAAAGCCGCGCGCCGCCACGGCGAAGGGCAGGGAGAAGGCGCAGTCGATGCCGACCAATGTCGGGCCGGCCAGGGCCGGTTCGCGCGCCAGTTCCACGCGCAGCCAGTCGAACACCGCCGTCCGCGACCACCAGCCGCCGGGACCCTCGACCAGCCGGGGAGCGGCGTCGCCCGCCGGGCACTCCGCCACCGCGATCCCGGCATAGCGCCTGCCACGGGCGCCGGACCAGTCGATGGCGATGAAGCGCCCGAAGGCGGGCGCCGCCGCGTCGCTCACAGCTCCGCCACCTCCACCACGCCCGGCACCGCCTTCAGGGCCGAGCGGCTCTGCGCGGTGATGGTGTAGCTGCCGGGCAGCTCGATCTCGATCTCCTTCAGCGGATCGACCTCGACCAGCACATTGATGCGGCTCTTGCCGCGCGACAGCCGGTCGAGCGTGGCGCGCAGATGCTCGATCGGGGAGGGGTCGCGCAGGACCACGCGCAACCCGGCGCTGACCGAGGCGACGGCCTCCTCCAGCGGCTTGATCTCCTGGCAGGTCAGCCGGACCTCCTCGCCGTTCAGCTGGGCGTCCACCGTCATCAGCACCGGCCGGCCGGGTTCCAGCAGGTCGCGGTTGGCGGCCAGCACCTCGGAGAACAGCGTCACTTCATAGCCGCCGGTGGCGTCCGACAGCTCGACGAAGGCGAAGCGGTTGCCCGACTTGGCGGTCTTCTCCTTCTTCGACACGATGATGCCGGCCATCTTGTAGCGGGTGGAGCCGCCCTTCGCGATGGCGGTCTGAAGCTCCGCCGAGCGCACCACCTTCATCCGGCCGAGCGGGCCGGAATAGGCGTCGAGCGGGTGGGCCGACAGGTAGAAGCCGATGGCGCCGAACTCGTGCTTCAGCTTCTCCAGCGGTTCCCAATCCTTGACCTTGGGCATCTCCGGTTCGGGCAGGCCGCCGCCCCCTCCTCCAAAGCCGCCGCCGAAGAGATTGCCGATGCCGCTGTCGCGCTCCGCCGCCTCGGCCTGGGCGTAGCGGATGATGGTCTCCAGCGCGGCATGGACCTGGGCGCGGTTGGGGTTCAGCCCGTCGAAGGCGCCGGCGCAGGCGAGATTCTCGAGCTGGCGCTTGTTGATGGTCTTCAGGTCGAGCCGGCGGGCGAAGTCGAACAGGCTCCTGAACGGGCCGTTCCTGCGCCGCTCCTCCACCACCGCCTTCATCGCGGGCAGGCCGACGCCCTTGACGGCGGCCAGCGCGTAGCGCACCGCCTTGCTCCCGTCGGCCAGCTGCTCCACCCCGAAGATGGAGTCGGACTTGTTGATGTCCGGGGTCAGCAGCTTGACCCGCAGGCGGGCCAGCTCCTGGCGGAAGACGTTCAGCTTGTCGGTGTTGCCGAGGTCGAGCGTCATCGACGCCGCCATGAACTCCACCGGGTGGTTGGCCTTGAGATAGGCGGTGTGGTAGGCGACCAGGGCGTAGGCGGCGGCGTGGGATTTGTTGAAGCCGTAGCCGGCGAACTTCATCACCTGGTCGAAGATCATGCTGGCCAGATCGGCCTTGACGCCGCGCGCCTCGGCGCCGTCGCAGAAGATCTTGCGCTGGTTGTCCATCTCCTCCTTGATCTTCTTGCCCATGGCGCGGCGCAGAAGATCGGCGCCGCCCAGCGAATAGCCGGACAGCACCTGGGCGATCTGCATGACCTGTTCCTGGTAGATCATGATCCCGAAGGTCTCCTTCAGGATGCCTTCCAGGCTGTCATGCATGTAGTCGGCTTTTTCCTCGCCGTTCTTCACCCGGATGTATTTCGGGATGTTGTCCATCGGGCCGGGACGGTAGAGCGACACCAGCGCGATGATGTCCTCCAGCCGGTTCGGCTTGAGCCGGCGCAGCACGTCGCGCATGCCCGAGCTTTCAAGCTGGAACACGCCGGTCGCCTCGGCCCGGCTGAGCAGCTGGTAGCTCTTCTCGTCGTCGAGCGGGACGGTGGTCAGGTCCGGCTTCTCGGGGATCAGGTCGACCGCCGTCTTCAGCACGGTCAGCGTCTTCAATCCCAGGAAGTCGAACTTCACCAGACCGGCCTGTTCGACATATTTCATGTTGAACTGGGTGACCGGCATGTCGGAGCGCGGGTCGCGATAGAGCGGAACCAGCTCCTGCAAGGGCCGGTCGCCGATCACCACGCCGGCGGCGTGGGTCGAGGCGTGGCGGTAGAGGCCTTCCAGCTTCAGCGCGATGTCGACCAGATGGCGGACGGTGTCGTCGCTGTCGCGGGCCTGGCGCAGCATCTCCTCGCTGTCGAGCGCCTGCTGGAGCGTCACCGGGTTGGCCGGGTTGTTCGGCACCATCTTGCAGATCTTGTCGACCTGACCGTAGGGCATCTGCAACACGCGGCCGACATCGCGCAGCACGGCGCGCGCCTGGAGCTTGCCGAAGGTGATGATCTGGGCGACGCGGTCGTAGCCGTATTTCTTCTGGACGTAGCGGATGACCTCTTCGCGGCGGTCCTGGCAGAAGTCGATGTCGAAGTCGGGCATTGACACGCGTTCGGGATTCAGGAAGCGCTCGAACAGCAGGCCGAAGCGCAGCGGGTCGAGATCGGTGATGGTCAGCGCCCAGGCGACGACGGAACCCGCACCCGAACCGCGGCCCGGCCCGACGGGAATGTCCTCGTTCTTCGCCCACTTGATGAAGTCCGACACGATCAGGAAATAGCCGGGGAACTTCATCTTGACGATGACGTCCAGCTCGAACTCCAGCCGCTCGAAATAGGTCTTGCGCGTCTCCTCCCGCTGTTCCGGCGTCATCTCGGGGGTGAAGACGACCTTCTCCAGCCGCATCTCCAGGCCGGCGCGCGACTGGGCGCGCAGCTCGTCATCCTCGGTGCGGCCGCCTTCGCAGGCGAAAGGCGGCAGGATCGGCTTGATCGGTTTCAGCAGGTAGGAGCAGCGCCGGGCGATGGCGACGGTGTTGTCCACCGCCTCCGGCAGATCGGCGAACAGCCGCCGCATCTCCTCGGCCGACTTGAAACGGTGGTCGGGGGTCAGGCGGCGGCGGTCGTCCTGGCTGAGATAGGCGCCCTCGGCGATGCAGAGCAGCGCGTCATGCGCCTCGTACATGTCCTCGGTGGCGAAGTAACAGTCGTTGGTGGCGACCAGTGGCAGGCCATGGGCATAGGCGAGGTCGATCAGCGCCGGCTCTATGGCGTTCTCCACCGCGGCGAACTGGCCGCGCCCGCCCTCGTGCCGCTGCAATTCGACATAGAGGCGGCCGGGGAAGAGGCGTTTCAGCCGCTCCAGAACGTCGAGCGCCAGATCCTTCTGCCCCTCGTGCAGCAGCCGGCCGACCGAACCGGCGGGACCGCCGGTCAGCGCGATCAGCCCGCCGGAATGACCCTCCAGCGCGTCGAGCGCCACCTGCGGCCCGGCGAGCGGGTCCGATTCGAGGAAGGCCTTGGACACCAGCGCCGCGAGGTTGCGGTAGCCCTCCTCGTTCTGGCAGAGCAGGACGAGCTGGTCGGGGGTGGCCGCCGCCTTGCCGGGCAGCCCCGGTTTCGTCTGGGCCGGGCCGACGCGGGTGATGCCCAGCACGGTGCCGATGATCGGCTGCACGCCGGCATCCGACGCCGCCAGGGCGAATTCCAGCGCGCCGAACAGGTTGCCGGTGTCGGTGACGGCGACGGCCGGCATCTGCTGCTTCAGGCAGAGCTTGACCAGCTCCTTCACCTTTATCGCGCCTTCCGACAGCGAATAGGCGGAATGGACGCGCAGATGGATGAAGTCGGCGTGGGGCATGGCAACCGGCGGCTTGCTGGGACGAAGGCCCCCGGTTCTAGCACAGGCGGGAGCGCTCCCGCGACGGTCGCGCGGATGCATGCGATCGTGGTATGGGAGTCGCCGCATAACCTTCAGGGATGGGGAGGACGCCGCGATGGATCGGCTGCACCTTGCACCCGTCGTCCACGCGCGGCCGGTTTTCAAAGACCGCCGCGCCGTCCGGGCGGCGACGCCATTCACCCCGCCGACCGGCGCCCTGCTGGCCGGCGCCCTGCTGACCGGTCTGGCGCTGGCGCTCGCCGGCTGCGAGACCGTGCCGCCGCCGGCCCCGCCCCCCGCCGCCGCCGGTTTGCCCGACGGACCGACCCGCCCCTTCAGCTCCGGCAAGGGCTGGACCGTCACCATCCACTCGCCTCCCGGCGGCAAGAGCTTCTGCCTCGCCGAGCGGGGAATACCGGTCGGCCAGAATGCCGCGCCGCGCCTGACCTTCCGCACCGCCGCCGCCGAATCGGGCTTCGTCCTGTCCGGCTTCACCCCGTCGGACAGCGGGGCGGCGGTGAAGCCCGGCGAACGCTACGACCTGACCGTCACCTCCGATCTGGGGTCGCGGCTGTCGCTGAGCGCCCGTGGCCTGCCGAACGGCGGCCTCTATGTCTCCGTGCCGACCAAGAGCTATCTGGAGGAGATGGAGCCGCTCGCCCGTGCCCATCGCATCGGCTTCCGCAGCAGCGGCCTGGGGGATCTCGGCACCATGCTGCTGTCGGGCTCGTCCTGGGCGATCAACGCGTCGGACGAATGCCGGATCCTTCATGCGGAATCGTGACCGGCTGATTCCGCGACCATGGCCTATAGAAGGGAAGAGCTTGACGATGAAGAGACTGTTCGTCGCGGCGGTGGCGATGGCCGCCGTCCTGGCCCCGCTGGCGGTGACCCGGCCGGCGATGGCCCAGGAGGCGGTTGCGGCCGCGAGCGACGCCGAGGCGCTGTTCACCAGCCCCGACCCGGCGCTGAACGCCAACAAGCAGGTGGTCTACGCCATCATCCGCGATCTGCTGGAGGCGGGCCATTGGGACAAGGCCGACCGCTATCTCAGCGAGGAATATGTCCAGCACAATCCCAATGCCGCCAGCGGCCGGGCCGCCGTGGTGGCGTTCTTCACCAAGGTGCTTCAGGTCAAGCCGCAGCCGATTCCCGCCAGGCTGAAGACGAAAATCGTCAGCGTCACCGCCGAGGGTGATCTGGTCATCGTCGCCTATCCCCGTCAGGTCAAGGACCCCAAGCATCCGGCCGGCGGCTACAGCACCACCTGGTTCGACATGTGGCGCATCCGCGACGGCAAGGCGGTCGAGCATTGGGATCCGGCCCTGGTCGGCGAGGTGCCGGATCTGCGATAGACCGGTTCGCGGCACGGCGGTTTCCGCGCGGCAGCCCTGCGGCTCGCATGGGGGGCCGACGGATTGACCGGCCCGGCGGCCAGCCGCTAGCCTTCCCGCCATGCGCGCTTCCCACATCCTGCTGGCCGTGGCGGTCGCCGCCGTCTGGGGCCTGAATTTCGTCGCGATCAAGGTCGGATTGCGCGATTTCCCGCCGCTGCTCTTCTCCTGCCTGCGCTTCGCGCTGGCGGCGCTGCCGCTGGCGCTGCTGGGCTGGGGCAAGGGGCCGCCGGTGCCCTGGCGTTACGTCATCGGCATCGGCGTGACGCTGGGGGTGGTGAAGTTTCCGCTGTTGTTCCTCGGCATGGATGCCGGCATGCCGGCGGGGCTCGCCTCGCTGGTTCTTCAGGCGCAGGCCTTCTTCACCGCCATCTTCGCCGCCTTCGCCCTGGGCGACCGGCCGGGGCCGCGTCAACTCGGCGGCATGGCCGTCGCCTTCGCCGGCGTCGGGCTGATCGCGCTGGAGATGCCGGCCGGCGATTCGCTGCTCGGCCTGGGGCTGACGATGGCGGCGGCGGCGGCCTGGGGCGTGTCGAACATCGTGATGAAGCAGGCCAGGGCCCCCGACCTGTTCAGCCTGATGGTCTGGGTCAGCCTGATCCCGCCGCTGCCGCTGCTGGCGATGTCGCTGGCGCTGGAGGGGCCGGAGCGCATCGTCCATGCCGTCACCACGCTGACGGCGGTCGGGGTCGGCTCGCTGCTCTACATCGCGGTGGCGGCGACGCTGTTCGGCTTCGGCGCCTGGGGCTTCCTGATGCGGCATTATCCGGCCAGCCTGGTCGCCCCCTTCTCGCTGCTGGTGCCGATCTTCGGCATGAGCTCCAGCGCGCTGCTGCTGGGCGAGACCTTCACCACGGCGAAGCTTGCCGGCGGGCTGCTGGTCTTCGCCGGGCTCGCCCTGTCGGTGCTGAGGCTGCCGGCGCCGCGGCGGGCGGGGGCCTGAGCGCGTCTTCCGCTCCAGGGAACCGGACCGGGGATCCCGGCGTTGGAAAGGCGATTTCCGTCGATTCGAACCCAGGGAGACATCATGAACGCCCAATCCACCATCCGCGACGCCTATGACAGCGTGTTCGGCGATCAACCCAACATGGGCATGGGCGAGCGCATCGTCTCGACCGGCCTCGGCCTCGCCGTCGCGGCCGGCGGCCTCCGAAAGGGCGCGAGCCTTCCCGGCGCCATCATGGGGCTGGTCGGCGCCGCCCTGGTCGCCCGTGGCATGAGCGGCCATTGCCCGGTCAAGGAACGCCTGTTCGGCCACCGACAGGACCGGCTGGGATATGGCGGAACCCATGACGAGTCGCGGCAGGCCGGTCAGCCGCGCATGGCGGAGACCTATTGAGCCGCGCCGGACAGGACCTTCGACACCGGGGCGGCCCCTTCAGGGAAATGGAAGCACCATTAACCATGATGGCCAATTGTTGAGCTGATCAGCGATCCCGGCGAAGACCGGCGGTCGCGGGTGTGGCATCCTGCCCGTCCGGGCGTCGGTCCCGACCCTGTCCATCGCTCATCTGCCGTCCCGCTCAGGAGAGGCGCCGCATGTGGTTTTCCGCTTTCCGATTACGGTCGTCCGTCGTGGCGGCGATGGCGCTCTGCGCCGGCCTGCCGGCGGTGGCGCCGATGCCGTCGCTCGCCCAGACGGCCGCTCCCGCCGCTTCCTCAGCCGCCCCGGCTCCGGTCCGCTACGACATCGGCTACAGCATCTTCCAGCCGGTCCGTGCCCGGAACGGGATGGTGGCGTCCGAGCACCGGCTGGCGACCGAGATCGGCATCGATGTCCTCAAGCGCGGCGGCAACGCGGTGGACGCGGCGGTCGCCGTCGGCTTCGCCCTGGCGGTGGTGCTGCCGAACGCCGGCAATGTCGGCGGAGGCGGCTTCATGATCGTCCATGAGGCGAAGAGTGGCCGCGACGTCGCCATCGATTTCCGCGAGATGGCCCCGGCCAAGGCCTTCCGCGACATGTATCTGGACCAGCAGGGCAGGGTCGTGCCCGAGCGCTCGCTCTACACCCATCTGGCGGTCGGCATTCCCGGCACCGTCGCCGGACTGGCCCATGCGCTGGAGAAATACGGGACGATGACGCTGGCCGAGGTGATGGCCCCGGCGATCAGGCTGGCGCGGGAGGGCTATGCCGTCACCCCGCAGCTGGCCGGGCTGCTGGAGGTCGAACGCGATCATCTGGCCAAATGGGAAGCCACCCGCGCCATCTTCTTCAAGGGCGACCGCCCGCTGACCGTCGGGGAGACTCTGGTCAATGCCGACCTCGCCAACTCGCTGGAGATGATCGCCCGGCAAGGGCCGAAGGCCTTCTACGAAGGGGCCATCGCCGACGGGATCGCGGCGGAGATGGAACGGCATGGCGGCGCCATCACCAAGGACGACCTGAAGGCCTACAGGGTGGTGGAGCGCGAGCCGGTCAGCGGCAGCTACCGCGGCTATACGGTCAAGTCGATGCCGCCGCCCAGCTCCGGCGGGACGCACATCATCCAGATGCTGAACATCCTGGAGCGCTGGCCGCTGACGGAGTACGGCCCCGACAGCGCCAGGTCGATCCACCTGATGGCGGAGGCGATGAAGCTCGCCTATGCCGACCGCTCCGAATATCTGGGCGATCCCGATTTCACCAAGGTGCCGGTGAAGGGGCTGACCTCGCGCGCCTATGCCGACGAGCTGGCGGCGAAGATCGATCCGGAGAAGGCGACCCCGGCCGGCACGATCAAGCCGGGCCGGCCGGCCCCCCACGAGAGCGACCAGACCACCCATTTCTCGGTGGCGGACAGCCAGGGCAACGTCGTCAGCACCACCTATACGCTGAACCTCAATTTCGGCAGCGGCATCGTCGCCGCGGGCACCGGAATCCTGCTGAACGACGAGATGGACGATTTCTCGGCCAAGCCCGGCGTGCCCAACGCCTTCGGGCTGGTCGGCGGCGAGGCCAACGCCATCCAGCCCTACAAGCGGCCGCTCAGCTCGATGTCGCCGACCATCGTGCTGAAGGACGGCAAGCCCTGGCTGGTCACCGGCAGCCCCGGCGGCAGCCGCATCATCACCACCACCCTGGAGACGGTGGTCGACCATATCGACTTCGGCATGAACCCGGCCGAGGCCGCCGCCCTGCCGCGCGTCCATCATCAATGGACACCCGACGAGCTGCGGTTGGAGAAGGGGCTGAGCGGCGACACCGTCCGGCTCCTGGAGCGGATGGGCCACAAGGTCGCGGTGAAGCCGACGATGGGCCGCACCCAGACCATCCAGCTGGGCGAGGACGGGCTGTCCGGCTTCTCCGACCCGCGCAACCCCGACGGACTGACGCTGGGTTATTGAGGGAGGATGGGCGCCCGGCGGCGGCCGGGTGGCACAATTCCCGTATACAAGGAAAAAAGGGCGTGCTTTGGTAACCTCCGATCCGCCGCGCCGGAAGGTGCCGGGTCGCGAAGGCTTGTGCCCGTCCTGATAAGACAACGGAACAGTTGGCTTAAGGCGGGCCGGTCGGTTAGCCTTTGCGGGAGAGAACCGGAGCATTAGCCGTGGATAAGGCCTTGGTCGAGAAGAACCGCGAGTGGACCTATCAGCGTGAGGGAAAGCAGCCCGTCACCATCCGGGTCGCCGATTTCGAGCGCGAGGGGAAGCGCATCGTCGCCTTCCTGGAACAGACCGACATCGCCAAGGCGGCCGGGGCGCCCAAACCGGCCGTGAATGACTGGCCCGGCATCGCCGAGGCCTATGCGAAGGAACAGGGCGTGTCGCTGGGCGACATCTATTGGTACGAACTGCATCCGCGCCGCTTCGCCAATGGCCGTCCCAACGTGTCCGAATACCGTCCCGGCATGGCCGAATGGCGGTTCGAGACCAGCATCCCGCTCGCCCGCGCCATCGTGGAGCAGCTGGGCTTCGACCCCGACAACCTGCCGCTCGACATCTGATCTTTCCGCATGGGCCCGCATGGCCCCTCGCATGGCCCCTCCCGCGCGCAACCTCTGTGATGCGCGGCGGGAGCGGTGTATGATGCCGGAAGGAACGAAGCGGCCGGCGGGCTTTCCGCCCTCTTTCACGCGCCTCATCTCGACAGGGGCGTGGGCCGCGGGCTGTGACCGGGAGACGGATGATGAGGACGGTGCGGAGGGCGGTCGCCCTGGGTGCTGTGGTGCTGGCGGCCGTGGCCGCCACCGCGGTGATGTCCGTTCCGGGTGCGGCCGAAGCACGCACCTCGGTGTCGGTCGGCATCGGCGTCGGCGTCGGGCCGGTTTTCCCGAGCTACGGCTATTACCATCCCTACCGCTATTACGCGCCTCCTCCTCCGGTGGTGCAATATTACGCGCCGCCACCGGTGGTGCAGTATTATGCGCCACCTCCGGTGGTCTACGCCCCGCCCGCGCCGGCTTACGGCGTCGACCCCGCCGGTCCGGTCTTCTATTCGCGCGGCGGCCAGCAATGCCGCGAATATCAGAGCAATGCCGTGGTCGGCGGCCGGGCGCAACCGGTCTATGGAACGGCCTGTCTCCAGTCTGACGGGACCTGGCGCATCGTCAACTGACGGCACATGGCGGTTTACGTGTCTTCCGGCGCCAGCCTCGGCAACTCGTCGGCGTTCTCGACCTGGATCCGGCACACCTCGTCCCAGCGTGACAGAAAGGCGTCGAGCAGGGCGGGGTCGAAATGCAGGCCGCGGTTCTGCTCCATGAAGGCCCGCGCCTCCTCCAGCGTCCAAGAGCGTTTGTAGGGACGGGCGGAGGTCAGGGCGTCGAACACGTCGGCGATGGCGACGATGCGGCCGGACAGCGGAATGGCCGAACCGGCCAGACCATCCGGATAGCCGCTGCCGTCGAACTTCTCATGGTGGCTGAGCGCGATTTCCGCCGCCAGCCGCAGAAGCGGGATGTCGCTGTCGGCCAGGATGCGGTGGCCGATGACGGCATGCTGGCGCATCACCGTCAGCTCCTCCGGCGACAGCCGTGCCGGTTTCAGCAGGATCATGTCGGGAATGCCGATCTTGCCGATGTCATGCATCGGCGCCGCTTTCATCAGCTCCTGGGCATAGGCGTCGCCGCAGCCGGCGGCCTCGGCGATGATCTTCGAATAGAGGGCCATCCGCTCGATGTGGGCGCCGGTCTCGGGGTCGCGGCATTCGGCGGCGCGTGACAGCCGGTGGACCAGTTCCTCCCCCTGGCGCTGGAGGGCGGCGGTCACCCGCTCCACCTCGGCGGCCAGCAGGGCGGCGCGGTCGCGCAGCAGGGCCCGGCTCTGGCGCAGGGCGAGCAGGTTGCGCAGGCGGGCCTGGACCTCCGGCACGATGACCGGCTTGGTCAGGAAATCGTTGCACCCCTCGTCCAGCGCCCGCACCCGGATATCGACCGCCGTGTTCGCGGTGATCATGACCACCGGGACGCTGTCCAGCCGCTGGTCCTTGCGGATATGGCGCAGCAGATCCATGCCGTCCATGTCCGGCATCATCTGGTCCAGCAGGATCAGGTCCGGCTCGTTCCGGCGCAGCCATTCGATGGCGTCGAGCGGGTTTTCCATGGTGACCGTTTTGGCATCGGCCAAGCGGCGTACGATGGCGGCCATGATCAGCAGGTTGGTGCGGTCGTCGTCGATGATCAGGATGTTCATGTCGCCGCATCCGCCCTGCGGGCGGCGATCAGCCGGCCGGCTTCGGCCATCAGCTCCTTCAGGTCGAGCGGCTTCTCGAACGCCGCGTCGGCGCCCAGCAGCCTGGCCATCCCCGGCAGTTCCATCCGCAGGCGCAGGCTGCCGCCGGTCACGGCGATCAATGGCGGGCGCGACGGGTGTTCCTTCAACCCCAGGATCACCTCGTACCCATCGGCTTCCGGCATGATGATGTCGGTCACGACCAGGTCGACCCGGTGGTCGGCCAGGATGGTCAGCGCGGCGTGGCCGTTCTCCGCCTCCCGCACGTCGTAACCCGCGCGCTGGAAGGCGATGCGCACCATGCCGCGAAAGTCGGGGTCGTCGTCGACCAGCAGGATGCAGCCGGCGGAGGCGGGGGCGGACGCGGGGGCCGCCACAGGGCCCGCCACGGGGTCAGCGGCCGGTGAGGGGGGGGAGGCGGTTCGCGCCCGCAGCTCGTAAAGGGTCATTTCCATGGTCGCCAATTCCGTCGTCCCGCAATTCGGCGGATCACGCTGGATGAAAAACTCCGACCGTCACCATAGCCGGTGGATGAGGTGCGCACCCGAACCGTCTGGGATAGCGGAACCGGGAAATAGGATAGCGGGGATATTATCCTGCGGCCGGCGCCACGCGGGGTGGCCGTGGTCTGTGACGCGACAAATATGACTGACGTGAAATATTATGAAAGAGCGGAAACTTAAGATTTTAGACGGCATAGCCGGGAATGTTGATATCATGGGACTTGCGGCGGTCGAGGGTGGCGGAGGCTGGTTGATGAAGATCTTGGTGGCGGACGACCATCCCCTGTTCCGGGACGCGTTGGAGCTGTCGGTTCGTCAGGCATGGCCCGATGCGGAGATCAGCTGTATCGGCTCGTTATTGGAGTTGCCGGCGGTTCGGGACGCGGCCGAGGGGGGCGCTACCCCGGCCTTGCGCTATGATCTGGTCGTTCTGGACTGGCGCATGCCCGGCGCGGAGGGAAGCAATCCCATCAGCGTGCTGCGGCAGACCGGGATCCAGGGGCCGGTCGCGGTCGTGACCGGGGCGGAGGATTCGCTCACCGCGCTGGAGGTGCTGCGTTGCGGCGCCGAAGCCTTCCTGCCGAAGACCACGCCGCGCCGTGTGCTGGCCCAGGCCCTGCGTCTGGTGGCGGAAGGAGGCAGCTTCGTGCCCAAAGACGTGGCGCTCGACCTGATGCATATGACCGAGATGTCGCTCGATATCGACGAGGCGGAGGAGAGCGAGGCCCCGGCGCTGGAGGGGGAAGGGGCGCCGGCGTCGCCGCTGACCGACCGCGAGCAACAGGTGTTGTCGATGCTCGCCACCGGCGCGACCAACAAGGAGATCGGCCGGAATCTCAGCCTTCAGGAGGTGACGGTCAAGCTTCACACCCGCCGCATCCTGCGCAAGCTTGGCGCCCGCAACCGCACCGACGCCGTGCGCCGCGCCCAGCAGGCCGGTCTGCTCTCGCGCAGCCTGGACGAAGCCGCTCCCTGAGGCCAACCCCCCTGGGTCGCCCCCCCGGCCGCCCTTGGCCCGTTGCGGCGACCGTCACGATAGGGCTGGTCCCAGCAGCACGGCCCCACCCTTTCTGGTAAGATGCCGTCATCCGGTCCTATGCCCCTCCGCCCGGCGCGGCAGAGACGGACGCAACCGCCCCATGGCGCATCCCGAGTCGCTGATGAGTCCATCCGACCATTCCCCGTCCGGGCCGCGAACGGACCGGCCGCAATCTTCGCAGGCGGGTGTCTCCGCCGGTCCGGCAAGCGCCAGCACGCCGCCGGTTCCGGTGGCGCCGGTTCTGGCCGCGTTGAGCGGTGCGGTGGTGCTTTTCCTGTCGGCGCTCGACCCGCTGCGCGCCTCCGCTCCCTGGCTGCTTCCGGCGCTCTCGGCGGGGAGCGGTGCCTTGGCCGGGCTGGCGATGCTGTCGGTCTGGCGGAGCAGGCGCCACCGGCCCGGTTTGGACGACATGGCGCCGACGCGTCCGGTCCTGCCGGTGGACGCGCCGGCGGGACCGGTTTGCGAAGCGGTGGTCTCGCGATCGCAGGGGGAGGAGACCGACGCCGCCCGCATCGCCCTGTTGGAGGAGGCGCTGCGGGAGACGGTACGGCAGTCCGCCGAGCGGCTGCGCCGTCAGCAGATCGTGGCGATGGATGCCCGCGCCGATCTCGCCGGCGCCATTGTCCATGACATGAACAACGCGCTGGGCGCGGTTTCCGGCTATGCCGACTTCCTCGTCAGCGACCTGCCCGCCGGTTCGCCCCAGGCCGATTACGCCAGCCGCGTCATCGCGGCCGTCGAGCGTGTCCGGCCCGGCCTGCGCCGGCTGGTGTCCGCCACCAGGGTGGAAACCATCCCCCTGCGGCTGGAACGGGCCGATGCCGTGCTGGACGAGGCGGCGGCGCTTCTGCGCGCGATGCCGGTGCCTCCGCTCGGCCTGACCGTCCAACGTGACGACGGCATGCCCGCGGCCATCTGCAATGCCGATGTGCTGGCGCGGACGCTGGCCGGCCTGGCGGCGGAGATTCTCGCCGGCGGCAGCGCTCCCCGGCTCGGCCTTCGGGCATCCGCCGGCGATTCCGCCGGGGCCGAGGGGGATGACGTGGTCGAGGGGACCGACGCGTCCAGCGACGGCTGGAGGGTCCGTTCCCTGCTGACGCCGCATGCGGGGCCGCACATCCTGTTCGAGCTGCGCGTCGAGGGGCTGCCGCTGGCGGCCGATCTTCTGACGACCCAGCTCGACCCCCTGCTCTCCGCCCGCGCCAGTTACCGCCGCGGACAGGCTGGCGGTGGTTGGGCCGCCGGGGAGCCGGAGGATGCCGGCCGCTGGCCGCCGGCCCTGATGACCGCGCGGAGCCATGATGGCGGTCTCAGCCTGCTGAGCCACCCGGTCCAGGGCACGGTGGTGCGGCTTCATATTCCTGCCGCGCCGGTGCCATCGGTGGCGCCATCCCCGCGGGATCGCGCCGCTCCGGCCCGGCCGGGACATGCCGGGACGCCGGCCTACAGGATTCTGGTGGTGGATGCGGACCCCGCCTCCGGCGACCGGTTCCAGGCGGGTTTGGAGCAGGAGGGCTTCGAGGTTTCGGTCTGCGAGGATCTGCGCGATGCGCTGGATGTCGTCACCGACGAACCCGGCTTCTTCGATGTGGTGGTCATCGGCCCGGGGCTGAGCGCTCTGCCCGCCGGGGTGGCGCTGGCGGTGCGGATGAAGGGCTTGCGGCCGGACCTGCCCTGCGTGCTCTACCGGGCGCCGGGCGATGCTGGCGCCATACCCGCCGCTTCTCCCGCCGGCTCCCCAACCGTTTCCGGGGCGTTGGAGCCGCGGGCCGCGGCTGGCGGACCGGCCGATCTGCTGCTGCCGCTGCCTGTCGATCTTCCCCGGCTGGCGCGCGGGGTGGCGGCGCTCGCCGCCCGGTCCGGTGGCGGAGCGGCCGGAGAGAGCCGCTGATGGGCCGGCGTCTTCAGTTGCAGGGCTTCATCCTCGCCATCTGGACGGTGACCCTGGCGATCACCGCCGGGCTGTGCATCGCCGCCCTGATGCTGGTCCGCTACGATGAAGCCGAGGCGATGGCGCGGGCCGAGCGCGACAGCGGCAACATCGCCCGCGTGGTCGCCGAGCAGGCGACCCGCACCATCGCCGAAGCCGATCAGAATCTCATGTTCCTGATCGACGATTACCACGACCATGGCGATGCCTGGAGTCCCAATGTCGGCCGGATGCTGCGCCAACTGGTCGAGCGGTCGGGCCTCCTGGTCCAGCTGGCGGTGATCGACGAGCATGGCGATCTCATCCACACCAGCGTGGAGGCGGCACCCGCCCGCATCCATCTGGCCGACCGCGAGCATTTCCGGGTCCATGCCAACAGCCGGACGGCCGGGCTTTACATCGGAAAGCCGGTCTTCGGCCGGGCGTCCGGCAAATGGTCGATCCAGCTGACGCGGCGCATCGAGAACAGCGACGGCAGTTTCGCCGGGGTCCTTGTCGCGTCGATGGATCCCTTCTTCCTCGGCCGCTCGCTGGAGGAGCTGGATGTCGGCCTCAACGGGTCGGTGGCGATCATCGGCACCGACGGCGTCCTGCGCGCCCGGTCCATGATGAACGACCGCATCATCGGCCGTGACATCGGCGAAGCGCCGATGCTGGTGATGGCGCGGCACCAGCCCGCCGGGTTCCTGCGCAGCGTCAGCGTGATCGACGGCATTTCCCGCCTTCAGTCCTTCCGCACCCTCTCCTCCTATCCGCTGATCGTATCGGCGGCTTTCGACGAGGCGGCCTTCCTGGCCGACACCTGGCGGCGGCAGCAAATCTATCTGCTGGCGGCGGCGGTCTGTAGCGCCTGCCTGATCGGCTTGGCGCTGCTGGCGACGCGGCAGACGGCGCGCCTTTCGACGCTGGCCCGGCAACTGGCGTCCAGCGAGGCGCGGTTCCGCGACCAGGCGGAGACCGCCTCCGACTGGTTCTGGGAGATGGATGCCGACCTGCGCTTCTCCGATTTCGCCGGTCCGCTGGTCCCGCATATCGCCAACGACACACTGCCCACCGGGTTGCGGCGGGAGGATGTGGCGCTGCGCGAGCCCGGCGACGCCGCCAAATGGGACCAGCATCGCCAGACTATGGAGCGGCGCGAGCCGTTCCGGAACTTCCGCTACCGGGTGATGACGGCGGCGGGCCTGCGCTATTTCAGCGTCAGCGGCCGTCCGATCTTCGGCCAGGATGGAGGATTCCAGGGCTATCGCGGGTCCGCCACCGACATCACCGAACGGGAACTGGCGGCCAACCGGCTGGCGTCCAGCGAGGCGCGCTACCGCGCCATGTTCGAGGCGGTCGGCCAGCCCATCGTCACCATCGACGAGCATGGGACCGTCGACGCCTTCAACCGCGCGGCGGAACGGCTGTTCGGCTATCGCGCCGCCGAGGTGGTCGGCGGGCCGATGACCCGGCTGATGCCGAGCGCCGTCGGCGCGGTGCATGACGGGCTGCTGGCGACCTACCGCGAGGGCGACGGCGAGGGCTCCATTCCGCGGGTCGGGATGCGCGAGCTGACCGGCCGCCGCAAGGACGGCGGCGAGTTCCCGTTGGAGGCGACGCTGGCCGGCTGGCGCGAGGGCGACCGCCGCTATGTCACCGGGGCGCTGCGCGACGTCACCGTCCAGCGCGAGATCGAGGCCAGCCTGCGCCGCGCCAAGGAGGCGGCCGATCAGGCCAACCGCGCCAAGGGCGAGTTCCTGGCGACGATGAGCCACGAGATCCGCACGCCGATGAACGGGGTGCTGGGGGCGCTCGCCCTTGTTGAGGGGCCGAACCTGAACGACGAGCAGCGTCAATTGCTGGACGTCGCCAACCGGTCGGGCAACGCGCTTTTGCAGATCATCGACGACATCCTCGATCTGTCCAAGCTGGAGGCCGGCAAGGCCGAGGTCGAACCGGTGGATTTCGAGCTGCGCGCGGTGCTGCGCGACAGCATCGACCTGCTGGAGCCGGCCGCTTGCGGGCGTGGCCTGTTCCTGACGCAGGAGGTGGAGCCCGCCGTGCCCGACCATGTGCGCGCCGACCTGCGCCGGATCCGCCAGGTGCTGGTCAATCTGGTGGGGAACGCGCTGAAATTCACCAATCGCGGCGGTGTCGCCGTCCGGGTCGGGCTGGAGGGCGACGCCGTGGCCGACGGATCCTTCCTTCTGCGTTTCGAGGTGGCCGATACCGGAATCGGCATCCCGGAAGAGGTGCAGCCGACCCTGTTCCGGCGCTTCACCCAGGCCGACAGTTCCACCACCCGGCGCTTCGGCGGCACCGGGCTGGGGCTGGCGATCAGCCGGGAGCTGGTGACGCTGATGGGCGGCACCATCGGCGTCGCCAGCGCCGAGGGCAAGGGCAGCACCTTCTGGTTCACCGTCCGTTGCGACCGGGCCGCCGCCGGACCGGCCGGCAGGTCGGCGATGCCCGGTGCTCCGGAACCGGCGGCGGCCGGTCGGCCGGTCGCGGAACCGGCGGCGGGCCTGCATGTGCTGGTGGCCGAGGACAACGAGATCAACCGCGACATCGTCGTCACCATGCTGTGCCGCGCCGGCCATCGCGTGACCGCGGTCGAGGACGGGTTGCAGGCGGTGCGGTTGGCGGAGGAGGGGGGCTTCGACCTCGTCCTGATGGATGTGCAGATGCCCGTCATGGACGGGGTGACCGCCACCCGGCATATCCGCGCCATGCCGGGCAAGGCCGGCAGCCTTCCCATCGTCGCGCTGACCGGCAACGTCATGCCGGCCCACCGTGCCGAATATCTCGCCGCCGGCATGACCGCCTATCTGACCAAGCCGATCGTGCCGGCCGATCTCCGCGAGGTTCTGGCGATGGTCGCCGGTTCCCGGCCGGCGGCCGGCATGTATCGCCCCGAGACGGCGGCGGTGCCGCCTGTTCCGGCCCAGACCGTTGCCGCGCCGTCTTCCGCCGTACCGGAGGCGGAGCCTTGGCACATGGCGCCGCTGTTGGATGCCGGGCAGGCCGACTCCCTGCGCGCGGTGATCGGCGAGGACGCCTGGGCGCGGACGGTGGCCGCTTTCCGGCGCACGGTCGCCGAAAACGTGGCAGCCATCGGCGAGGCCGCCCACCGGGAGGATGGACCCGATTCGGCGCTTCTGGCCCGCATCGCCCACATCCTGAAGGGCACGGCCGCCAACATCGGCGCCGTGCGCCTGAGCCGTCTGGCCGCGCATCTGGAACAGAGGACGCGGAGTCCTGGGGGCTTGTCCGCCGGCGACCCGCTGCCCGACGCCGTCGAGCCCGTCGCGGACGCCACCCTGGACGCGCTTTCCACCTACCGCCAGCCGGCGGCGATGTCCGGGGTGGAGCGCGCGCCAATCTGACGCAATGGAAGTTGCCGTCAGACCGAGCATCTGTCCGAGGTCCAGCGCGATATGCGGGAGGTGGTCGGGAGCACCGAGGTGGATCGCCGCCGCCGCCCGCGTCAAGTCCGGCGCCAACGGACGACTGCACGTGAAGTTCGAGCTGTCCGACACCGACCAGGAGCTGTTCGGCCACGAGGTGGACCGCCTGACGCGCGGGCTGACGCCGATGGAGATGGAGATGGCGGCCTGACCGGCCTGGCGACATGCCAGGGCCGGATACCGGGAGGAGACGGCCGACTACAGCCCGATGAAGGGCTGCATCAGCCGTCCCATCAGTCCGGTGAAGCGCAGCGGCGCGTCCGTCGCGATCAGGCAGACGCAGTCGCGGTGGCTGTCGGCGATGGGTTGGTGGTTGGTGTCGCCATCGACCTCCGCCAGATCGCCGGGGCCGTAGCGGCCGAGTTCGTCGGCGAAATGGCCGCTCAGCACCACGGTCAGCTCCAGCCCGCCATGGCCGTGATGGGGCAGGGCGGTGCCGGGGGCGATGCGCAGAAGCTGGGCCGCCCCGCCCGAGGCGGTGCGCGGCAGCAGCTCCACCCGGCGCACGCCGGGGGCCAGACGCTGCCAGCACAGCCCATCGAGAGACGGGTTGGTGAGAGACGGGCGGGCGACAGACGGGCGATCGAGGGACGGGTTATCCGGTGACGTGCCGTCCGGCAAGGGGATGTAGGCGCGCAGCGGGTGCGGCAGGGCCGGCGCCGTGCCGGTCGCGCGCGGATGCCTGGCCGCCGACACCGGCCGGCCGCGCGGCGGGGCGGCGGACATGGCCTTGCAGGGGTTGGCGGGCGCCTCCTCCCGGTCCAGGCGGTCGAGCATGGCGTCCAGTGACAGGCTTTCCAGCGGTTCCGGCGGCAAGTCCTCCAGCAGCGCGCCGCCCAGCGCCTCGACCTGCGCCAGCGTGGCGCGGCAGTCCGGGCAATGGGCGAGATGGACGGCCACGGCCAGCGACAGCCCTTCTCCCAGGCTGCCCGCGCCATAGGCCACCAGCAGCGCGTCGCTGGGGTGGTGGTTCGGCAGGAAGAGTTGGCGGGCGGTCATCGGTCGTCATCTCCCAGCGCCTTGCGGATCTTGAGCATGGCCAGCCGCAGGCGCGATTTCACGGTTCCCAGCGGAACATTCAGCCGATCGGCGATGGCCGGATGGGCGAGGTCGGCGAAGAAGGACAGCCGCACCACCTCCGCCTGTTCCGGCGTCAGCGCCGCCAGCGCGCCGCGCAGGCGGCGGGCCCGGCGGTCGCCGTCGACAAGCTCGTCGGCGCCCGGTCGGTCGTCCTCATGCTCCAGCAACTCGTCGTCCGAAACCTCCGGATGGCGTTCACGGCGCAGAGCGTCGATGCGCAGGTTGCGGGCGATGGTGAAGACCCAGGTCGCCGCCTGCGCCTTCGCCGGATCGTAGAGTGCCGCCTTGCGCCACACCGACAGCAGCGTATCCTGCGCCAGATCCTCCGCCCGCTGCGCCGGCATGCCCAGCTTCAGCATGTAGGACTTCACCCGCGGCGCGAAATGGGCGAACAGCCGGGCGAAGGCCAGCCGGTCGCCCGCCGCCACAGCGACCAGATCGGCCGACAGCGCCGCGGCCTCCTCGCACAGGCCGTCTGCCTGACCGGTTCCAGAGCGGTCCGGTCCGGCGGCGGGCGTCAGAAGGGTGGCCAATCGAGCGATCATGGCCTGAATACGCCCGCATTTCGGCTTCGGATCACCGGCTCCGCGTCTTTTCGCCGCTGCCCGTCCGTCCGTCCATCGGCTGGCGGCGATGCGTGGGCGGGGCGATGATCCAACCGAGTTCCGCCACCGTATCCGTATCATACGGGCAAGGGCCTACCCATTTCGGGCCGGTGCCGCGCCTGGACATCCTCAAGACCCCGGAGAGGGCCGTCCATCATGCCGCTTTCAGCGCCTTCCCCCTCCGCTCCGGGTCCGCTCGACATCGCGGTCGTCGGCGCCGGCATCGCCGGGCTGTCGGCGGCCTGGCTGTTGTCGAAACGGCACCACGTCACCCTCTATGAGAAGGAGGACCGGCCGGGCGGGCACGCCAACACGGTGGAGTCCGGCCCGCTGGAGGCCGGGGGCGCCGGTCCGGTCGATACCGGCTTCATCGTCTACAACGAACCCTGCTATCCCAATCTGGTGGCTCTGTTCGAGCATCTGGGCGTGGCCACGCGGGCGACGGACATGAGCTTCGCCGCCTCGCTCGACGGCGGGCGGGTGGAATATGCCGGCAGTTCGCTCGGTACCCTCTTCGCGCAGAAGCGCAACCTGCTGCGCCCGCGCTTCTGGCGGATGATCGCCGACCTGCTGCGCTTCTATCGCGAGGCGCCCGGTCTGCTGACCGATCCGGCGGCGGAGACGCTGACGCTGGGCGACGTGCTGGACCGTGGCGGCTATTCCGACGCCTTCATCCGCGACCATCTGCTGCCGATGGCCGCCGCCATCTGGTCGACCCCGGCGGAGTCGATGCGGGGCCATCCCGCCGCCGCCTTCATCCGCTTCTGCGAAAACCACGGGCTGCTGAAGATCACCGGCCGGCCGGTCTGGCGCACGGTGGAGGGTGGCAGCCGCAGCTATGTCGAGCGCATCCTGGCCGACATGCCGGGGGCGCTGCGCCTGAACCGCGCCATCGAGGGCATTGCCCGCGAGGAGGGCCGCGTGCTGGTGCGCGATCGCCGCGGCACGCTGCGCGCCCACGACCATGTGGTGCTGGCGACCCATGCCGATCAGGCGCTGGCCCTGCTGGAGGATGCCGGCGAGGAGGAGCGCCGGCTGCTGGGCGCCTTCGGCTACGAGCGCAACCTCGCCATCCTCCACACCGACGACAGCCTGATGCCGAGGCGCCGCGCGGTGTGGTCGAGCTGGAACTATCTGGCCGGGCGCGGGGAGAACGGCGCCGGGGACGGGCGCGACGCCGTCTGCGTCACCTATTGGATGAACCGGCTCCAGGGCTTCCTGCCGCGCGGGCGCGACCTGTTCGTCACGTTGAACCCGATCCGGCCGCCGCGCGAGGGCAGCATCCTGCGCAGCGTGCTCTACGACCATCCCATCTTCGGCATGGAGGCGCTGGCGGCGCAACGGGAGTTGTGGAGCCTGCAAGGCCGGCGGCGCACCTGGTTCGCCGGCTCCTATTTCGGCGCCGGCTTCCACGAGGACGGGGCGCAGGCCGGGCTGGCGGTGGCGGAGGCGCTGGGCGGCCTGTCCCGGCCCTGGACGGTGGCGAACCCGTCCGGCCGCATCCATGTCGGCCCGGCGCCGGAGCCGCGGGTGGCGGCGCTGGAGACGGCGTGATGGCGGCGGCGCCCTTCGCCTCCGGCCTCTATCTCGGCCAGGTGATGCATCACCGGGTCAGGCCGGTGCGCCATCGCCTGTCCTACCGGGTGTTCAGCCTGTTGGCCGATCTCGACGAGCTGCCCCGGCTCGACCGCGCGCTGCGGCTGTTCGCCCACAATCATTTCGGGCTGATCGGTTTCAATGACCGCGATTTCGGGCCGCTGGACGGTGAATACGGCGCGCTGAAGGGCTGGGCCGAGGGCCAACTCGCCGCCGCCGGGATCGAGGGCGGCGGTCCGGTGCGGCTGCTGTGCTTCCCGCGGGTTCTGGGTTTCGTCTTCAACCCGCTCTCCGTCTGGTTCTGCCACCGCCGCGACGGATCGCTGGCCGCCATCATCCATGAGGTGAGCAACACCTTCGGCCAGCGCCACGCCTATCTGATCCCGGCGGCGCCGGGTCCCGACGGGCTGGTGCGCCAGCGCTGCGACAAGGGCTTCTACGTCTCGCCCTTCATGGATATGGAGACCGCCTATCATTTCCGCATCCGCCCGCCCGGCGGCGAGGCGGGGGAGCCGCTGGCCGTCTCCATCCGCCAGACCGATGCCGAGGGGCCGGTGCTGCACGCCGCGCTGACGGCGACGCGGGTGGAGCTGACCGACGGCGCCATCCTCGGCGCCTGGGCCCGCCATCCGCTGATGACCGCCAAGGTGGTCGCCGGCATCCATTGGGAGGCGCTGCATCTGTGGCGCAAGGGGCTGGCGATCCGCCCGCGCCCGCCGGCGCCGGCGCATCCCGTGACCGTGGTCAAGGCCGTCCTTCCGACCCGTTCCTGACCGATTCCAAGAAGGTTTTTCCCCATGACCGACATCGCTGCGACCACGCTTCGGCGTCACCCCCGCTGGCTGCGTCTGGTGACCGGGCGCGACCTGTGGACCGGCATTCTGGCGCGGATGGCCAGTCGCGTCCGCCGGGGCGAGCTGACCCTGCGCCTGCCCGACGGGCGGACGATGTGCGTCGGCGACCCGGCCGGGGGACCACGGGCCGACCTGACCCTGCTGGACGATGCGGCGGCGCGGCGGCTGATGCTGGGCGGCGGCATCGGCATGGCGGAGGCCTATGGCGACGGGCTGTGGCGCAGCGACGACCTGCCGGCCCTGATCGAGCTGGCGATCCATAACGAGGCGGAGTTGGGCAGCGGGCTCGACGGCAGCCTGCTGGCCGGGCTGGTCAACCGGCTGTTCCACCGCAGCCGCGCCAACTCCCGCCGCGGCAGCCGCCGCAACATCGCCTTCCATTACGACCTGGGCAACGACTTCTACCGGCTTTGGCTCGACCCCGGCATGACCTATTCCTCGGCGCTTTACGAGGGGGAGGATCAGAGCCTGGAGCAGGCGCAGGACGCCAAGATCGCCCGCGCCGCCGATCTGCTGCGACTGGGTGTCGGTGACCGGGTGCTGGAGATCGGCTGTGGCTGGGGCGGCATGGCGGAGCATCTGGCGGCGCGCCGTGGCGCCGCGGTCGTCGGGCTGACCCTGTCGGCGGAGCAGTTGGCCTTCGCCGGCACCCGGATGGAGCGGGCGGGCTTGGCCGACCGGGTCGATCTGCGCCTGATGGACTATCGCGACGTCGGCGGCAGTTTCGACCGCATCGTCTCCATCGAGATGATCGAGGCGGTGGGGGAGGAGCATTGGCCGCGCTACTTCGCCACCTTGCGCGACCGGCTGGTCCCCGGCGGGGCGGCGGTGATCCAGGCCATCACCATCGACGACGCCCGTTTCCCGCTCTACCGCCGCAACTGCGACTTCATCCAGCGCCACATCTTCCCCGGCGGCCTGCTGCCCTGCCCGTCGGCCCTGCGCGCCGAGGCGGCGCGGGCCGGGCTGGTCGTCGATCATGTGGAAAGCTTCGGCGCCTCCTACGCCCGGACCTGCGCCGAATGGCGCCGCCGCTTCCACGCGGCCGAGGCCCAGGTGGCGGCGCTTGGTTTCGACGCGCGGTTCCGCCGTCTGTGGGACTATTACCTCGCCTATTGCGAGGCCGGCTTCCGCGCCGGGACCATCGATGTCGGGTTCTGGCGCTTCCGCCGGCCCGATACCCGCCAGCCGTGAGCCGGGGAGGCCGGCGATGAGGATCTGGCGATGAGGATCGGGGATTTCGCCGGCAACGCGCCGGAATTGCGGATCGAGCGCTATTTCGCCGGGCGCACCCAGGCCTGGGGCCAGTTCGAGGACCGTTTCGGCAGGCTGCGCCGCAGCTTCACCGTCGCCATCGACGGAGGGTGGGACGGGCGGGAACTGGTGCTGGACGAGCGGTTCCTCTATGCCGATGGCGAGACCGACCGCCGGGTCTGGCGCATCGTGAAAAGCGGCGAGGGCCGCTATGAGGGGCGGGCCGACGACGTGATCGGCACGGCGCGCGGCCAATCGGCCGGCAACGCGCTGAACTGGACTTATGAGATGGCGCTGAAGGTCGGCGGCGACCGCTGGCGCGTGCGCTTCGACGACTGGATGTGGCTTCAGCCCGGCGATGCGCTGGTCAACCGGGCCAATGTCTATCGCTGGGGCCTGTGGATCGGCACGGTCAGCCTGTTCTTCCTGCCCGAAGGCCGGTTGGCGCGGCCGGATGCCGTCACTCCGGCGGCACGGCCCCCAACCGCCGCCGAATGAGGCGCAGCGGCGCGCCCAGCAGCGGCAGGCGCAGATAGAGATGCTCGCCCGAATCCCAATGGTCGATATGCTCGCTCACCCGGCCGTCGTCAGCCTGCCGCACCTCGCTGGTGCCGATCACGTCCATCCGGCCGACGCCGGTGACCGTCGCCTCGAAGCGCCAGCGCAGGATCGCCAGATCGTCGGCGAACAGCCGGTGGGTGACGGTGAAGCGCAGATCGCGGCAGCCGTCGAGCGTGTGGAGCAGCACCGCCCGCAGCGCGTCGCGGCCATGGGCGTCGTTGAAGGGGTCGCGGAACCGCACCTCCGGCACCGTCAGCGCCGGCAGCCGGTCGAGCGTGGCGTGGCCGAGCGTCTCGAAGAAGCCGGCCCAGCCATCCAGCCCCTTCCTTCTGCGCTCCTGCCGTTCGATGTCGTCGGTCATGCTCCGGTCGCCTTGCGCAGCAGGGGGAAGTAAAGCCGATAGGGCAGGCAGCGCGCCAGCTTCAGCTTGCGGGTGAAACGTCTGGGAAAGCTGATCTCGAAGCCGTCGCCGTCAAGCCCGGCCGCCAATTCGCGGGCGGCATCCTCCGCCGCCATCAGGTCCGGCATGGCGAAGCGGTTGCGGGCGGTCAGCGGCGTGTCGATGAATCCCGGACAGACCAGTTGCAGCCTGATCCCGGCGCGGTCGCAGTCGGGTTTCAGCGATTCGCACAGGTTGATCAGCGCCGCCTTGGTCGGGCCATAGGCCGCCGCCGTCGGCAGGCCGCGATAGCCGGCGACCGAGGCGACCACCGCCACCTGTCCGCGCCCGCGGGCGCGCATCCGCGGCAGCAGCGCCTCCAGCCCATGGACCACGCCCATATAATTGACCTCGATCAGCCGGCGGGCGGTGTCGGCGGAGAAATCCTCCAGCGACATCGGGATGTGGGTGCCGGCGTTCAGCACCGCCCGGCCGATGGGGCCGAAGCCGCGCTCGATGGTCTCGACGGCGGCGGCGGTGGCATCGCGGTCGGTGACGTCCAGCGGGAACGGGCGCATCCGGTCCGGCACCGCCTGGACCGTGGCCGTCAGCGCCTCCGCCGAGCGGGCGGAGAGCGCCACCCGCGCCCCCGCGTTGGCAAGATGGATCGCCAGCGCCCGGCCGATGCCGCTGCTGGCGCCGGTGATCCAGGTGACGCCTTGCGGTTCGGCTCCGCGCCGCTCCGTTGTCGCATCCATGCTCTGCGCTCCGCGCGATTGGCCTGTCGGCGGTACGCAGCCATGGACCCGTCGGATCAGCGGGTGCGGCAGTGTGACCGGTTGGCGGGCTGGAAAGTTGCGCGTAATCGGTTCTATTTCGTCGGCGAAGGAGTGATAATTTACGCGACAGCGCGGCCAATTAGCGATAGTAAGACTTATTCGCATATTGTGCGCGGCTATGCCTCGCGGAGCTTGGGCAGGGTGGCGAACCGAATTCGTTGACCTGACGGTTCGGGACCACGCGGAAAACGCGGGACCACTCGCCCGTTGCCGACGATTTCGAGTGCGAGTGCGAGTCATTCGCACTATAACGCGGTGGGGTATCCGCTCCGGAGGGGATCGCTTCGGAGGGGCATCAGGATTTAGCATCGCGCGTGCCGGACACGCGCCGAGGGGGAGTTGGACCGCCATGCCGACATTGTTTCGCCACCGTCCCGCCCTGGCCGCCGCGTTCGCCGGCGCCGGCGCGTTGATGGCCGGTGCCGCCGCCCAGGCGCAGGAGGCTGCCGCGCCCGCCGCGGCGCCGGTGACGCAGGGTATGGCGCAGGGAACGGGACACGCGGCCACCGAGGCCGCGTCGGCGGCCCTCGCCTCGCTGCCGCATGACCTGTCGCCCTGGGGCATGTTCGTCACCGCCAGCCCGGTGGTGCAGGCGGTGATGGTGGGCCTCGCCCTCGCCTCGGTCGTCACCTGGACCATCGCCATCGCCAAGACGGTGGAGCTGTCATCGGCCAAGCGCAAGGCGCGGGCGGCGCTGGCGATGCTGGAGGAGGCGCGGTCGCTGTCGCAGGCGGCGGAAAAGGTCGGCTTCAGCCAGGGCACCGCGGCAACGCTGGTGCGCGCCGTGCTCGCCGAAACCCACCTGTCGGCCGACGCGCCGTCGCGCGAGGGGCTGATGGACCGCGCCGCCTCGCGGCTGGAGCGGATCGAGGCGGCGGCCGGCCGGCGCATGGCGCGCGGCACCGGCATCCTCGCCACCATCGGCTCCACCGGCCCCTTCATCGGCCTGTTTGGCACGGTGTGGGGCATCATGACCAGCTTCATCGGCATCTCCAGGGCGCAGACCACCAACCTCGCCGTGGTGGCGCCGGGCATCGCCGAGGCGCTGCTGGCGACGGCCATCGGTCTGGTCGCCGCCATTCCGGCGGTGGTGGTCTACAACGCCTGTAGCCGCGCCATCGGCGGGCACAAGGCGCAGTTGACCGACGCCTCGGCCGCCGTGCTGCGCCTTCTGAGCCGTGACATTGACCGCCATGCCCTGCCGCGCGCCCAGATCCATGGCCAGATCCATGGCCAGCTTCATGGGGTGCAGGGCCATGGCAAGCCGGCGGCGGAGTGACGGCGATGGGTGCGCGCCTCGGCTCCGGCAACGACGACGATCTGACCGAAACCCACGAGATCAACGTCACGCCCTTCATCGACGTCGTCCTCGTCCTGCTGATCATCTTCATGGTCGCGGCCCCGCTGGCGACGGTGGATGTCCCGGTCGACCTGCCGGCCTCCACCGCAACGCCGACGCCGCGGCCGGACAAGCCCTTGTTCCTGACCATCCAGGCTGACAAGACGCTGGCGCTGGGCGAGACGAAGACCAGCAGGGAAGGGCTGGGGGCGGCGCTGGACGCCGCCACCCAGGGCGACAAGACCCAGCGCGTCTTCCTGCGCGCCGACAAGAGTGTCGATTACGGCGCCCTGACCGAGGTGATGAACAGCCTGCGCGCCGCCGGCTATCTGAAGATCGGCCTCGTCGGGCTGGAAACGGCGCCGGCCCCATGAGCGCGGCCTCGGATCACGGCGCGGCCGACTGGTTCGCCGCCACCGCTGCCGCCACCGCCGACGACGAGCGTCCGGCGCGCGGCATCGCCCGCTGGGGCGGCAGCCTGGCGCTGGCGCTTGGCGTCCATGCCGCCGCCGGGGTGGCGATGGTCGCCTGGCATGTGCCGGTCATGCCGGCGGATGCCGATCCGCCGGCCGTCCTGCTGGACCTCGCTCCGCTGCCCACCCCCCAGCCCGAACCGGCGCCGGCCATCGACATTCCCGTGCCGCAACCGGTGCCGGAGCCGATGCCGGAACCGGTGACCGAGCCGCCCCCTCCCGAACCCCCTCCGCCCGAACCGGTGGTCGAGCAACCGCCGCCGCCGCCGGAACCGCCGCCGGTGGTGGAGCCCGAGGTGGTGCTGCCCAAGCCGCCGCCCGACCCGCCGAAACCCAAGCCCGAGGTGAAGAAGGAAGCGCCGCCGCCGAAGCCGGAAAAACCGAAGCCGGAAAAGCCGAAACCGCCCCGCCCGGTGGCCCAGCCGGTGCAGCAGGCGCAGCCCGCTCCGGTGGCGGCCCCTCCTGCTCCAGCAGCCCCCGCGCCGGCGGCGCCCGCCGCCGCCAGCCGGGCGATGCCGAGCTGGCAGGGCCGCGTCCTGGGTCATCTGGAGCGGAACAAGCGCTATCCGCGCTCCGCCCAGGCCCGCCGTCAGGAAGGGGTCGCCCAGGTCCGCTTCACGGTCGACCGCGAGGGCCGCGTGCTGTCGGTCCAGCTCGACCGCAGTTCCGGCGTCGCGGCGCTGGACGAGGAGACGGTGGAGATGGTCCGTCGCGCCTCACCCTTGCCGGCTCCGCCGGAGGAGATCGGGCAGGACCGCATTGAACTGGTGGTTCCGGTCCAGTTCTTCATCCGTTGAGTTGGGGGCGCCGAGATGGAGGCGCCCCGTCACTCCGGTGTCGGTTCCGACCGCTGGCCGACGCGGCGCTGCGAATCGACTGCGGCGCGCAGGCGGTCGCGGGCGGCGCTCCGGCTGCCGGAGGTGGCGGCCGGGCGCAGGCCGTTGAGGGCGGCCAGGAAATTGGTGCCGGCGCGGTCCTTCGGTTCGGCGGGGCGCCGGGCGGGGATCGCCGGGATGTCCAGCGCCGGGATTTCCAGCGTGACCACCTCCTCCTCGGCCGGCTGACCGGCCGCCTCCGGCCCCTTCGCCCCCGCCTTCCTCACCTGATCGCGGGTCTGCTGCGCCTCCAGCCGGGCCCGCGAGACGATGCGCTCGCGCAGATCGATGTCGAGCGTGCGGAACACCCGCGAGGCCTCCGTCAGCTCCCGCTCCCCCCCGCTGTCCAGCGTGCGGCGCAGGGCGTTCGCCAGCAGGCGGCATTCCAGGACGCCGGGCACCCGTTCACGCTCCACCGCGCGGGCGAGGACGCCGACGGCTTCGAGGGTTTCGCGGTCTAGAGAGCCCTGGGGCATGGTGGTACGGCCTGATCCGAAAGGGTTAGTCCCGACACTATCGGCGGGCAAGCGACGCTATTCAACCCGCTTGTTAACCTTTCGCGCGATATGGCGGCATCCTCTTCGCCCGATCGGCCCGGTCCTGTGGGCCTTTTCCTATCGGCCCACCGCCGTCTCGGGCCGGTCCTGCTCCACGGCCCCGCGGCGTTGCAGCCATTCGGCGATCATCCAGCACAAGGCCGCCCAGGCGGCGCCGACGCTCCAGCCCGCCAGCACATCGGTCGGCCAATGCACGCCGAGATAGACGCGGCTCGATCCGATGGCCAGCGTCAGCAGCATCGCCCAGATCAGCAGATAGGCCTTGGTCCGCCGCCCTTCGACGAACTGGGCCAGCAGGGCGCCCAACGTCAGATAGACCACCGCCGACAGCATGGCGTGGCCGCTGGGGAAGCTGGCGGAGAGCACCTCGTCGCCATGCGGCACCAGATCGGGGCGGGCGCGGTCGAAAAGCCGTTTCAGCACCGTGCTGAGCGCGCCGCCGCCGCCGATCGAGGCCAGAACCAGCAGCGCCGCCGCCCGCTTGCGCAGCAGGACGAGGAAGCCCAGCGCCGCGACGGTTAGGATGGCGAGGACGGTGGTGCTGCCGAGCGAGGTGATGTCTTTCGCCATCCGCGCCAGCCACCAGGGGCCGCCGGGCAGTTCCGGATTCACCGGGTCGCGCAGCACCAGCAGGATGCGCTTGTCGAAGGCGAAGGTCTCGCCCTCCATCACCTCGCCGGCCAGCTCGACGAAGCCGAACAGCAGGCCGGCGATCACCGACAGGCCGATCAGCAGGCCCGGCTGATGCCGGCTGATCCGTGCCCAGAATCCGCCCTGATGGACTCCGCCCTGATAAACTCCGCCCTGATCATGGACCGAACCGTTTCCGGCCCCGTTCCCACCAGTCCCGTTCCCACCAGTCCCGTTCCTCGACTGCACCGCCACCCTTGGCCTCCGTAGCCCGTTCAGGCGGGAGAGAGCAGCCGCACCGGTGATCCGGCCGTCCAGGCCAGGATGTCCTCCAGGGCGTCGCGGTAGAACACCGCGTAATTCTCCCGCGTCACATAGCCCAGATGGGGCGTCAGCACGGTGTTGGGAAGGCCAAGCCAGAGGCTGTCTTTCGGCAGGGGTTCGACCGGGAAGACGTCGATGCCGGCGCCGCCGATATGGCCGTGCCGTAGCGCATGGGCCAGCGCCGCCTCGTCGACCAGCCCGGCGCGCGAGGTGTTGATGAAGAGGGCGGTCGGCTTCATCGCGCCGATCTCCTCCGCCCCGACCACGCCCCGCGTCCGCTCGCTCAGCACCAGATGGACGCTGACCACGTCGGAGCCGGCGAAGAGGTCGCGCTTTTCGACGCGGGTCACCCCGGCCTCGGCCGCGCGTTCGTCGGTCAGGTTGGGGCTCCAGGCCACCACCTCCATGCCGAAGGCCTGCCCGACCTTGGCGACCTTGCAGCCAAGCTTGCCGAGGCCGACCAGGCCCAGCCGCTTGCCGCCGAGATCGCCGGTCAGGCCGGTCTGCCAGCGGCCCTCGCGCAGCGCCCGCTCTTCGGCCGGGATGCGCTTGGCCAGGGCGAGGATCAGCCCCCAGGTCAGCTCCGCCGTCGGCGCCCCGACCATGCGGGTGCCGCAGACCGGGATGCCGCGGGCGGCGCAGGCCTTCAGGTCGATGGCGTTGTTGCGGGCACCGGTGGTGACCAGCAGCTTCAGGTTCGGCAGCCGCCCGATCAGCGAGGCGGGGAACGGCGTGCGCTCCCGCATGATCACCAGCACGTCGAAGGGCTCCAGCGCCGCCGCCGCCGCGTCCTGGTCTGCGAGCGGTTGCTCGAAGACCGTCAGGCCGCTTCCCGCCGGAAGCCGCGACCAGTCGGCGAGGTCGCGGGCGACCCCCTGATAGTCGTCGAGAATGGCGACGCGCATGGAACCCACCCCGTCTTACTTGCTGAAGTAGGGCGCCAGGTTGGCGCGGATGCGGTCCAGCACCGGGACGGCGGTCGCCGGCACCTCGAACGGGCGGCCGGTGATGGTCTCGCCGGCCTCGATATAGACGCGGGCGGCTTCCAGAACCACGTCGCCGGGGATCTCGGGAATGTCCTGGGTGTAGGGATCGCAACGGGCGACGACCCAGTTGCGGACGAAATCCTTGTCGAAGCTCTCGGGCTTGCCGCCACTCTCGAACCGCTCCTGATAGCTGCCGGCGAACCAGTAGCGCGAGCTGTCGGGGGTGTGGATCTCGTCGGCCAGCAGGATGTTGCCGTCGGCGTCGAAGCCGAATTCGTATTTGGTGTCGACCAGGATCAGGCCGCGCTCCGCCGCCATCTTCTGGCCGCGGGCGAACAGGGCCAGCGCCTTCTCCGACACCTCGTCCCACTGGGCGCTGGTCAGCAGGTTGCGCCCGACGATCTCGGTCGCGGTCAGCTCCTCGTCATGGCCGGCGTCGAAGGCCTTGGTGGTCGGGGTGATGATGGGGGCGTCCAGCTTCTGGTTCTGGCGCAGCCCGTCGGGGAAGACGTGGCCGTACATCTCGCGCCGGCCCTGCTTGTACATCGACCAGATCGAGGTGCCGGTGGTGCCGGCCATATAGTCGCGGACGACGATCTCGACCGGCATGATGGTCAGCCGCTTCGCCACCACCACGTTGGGGTCCGGGTATTCCAGGACATGGTTGGCGCAGATGTCCTTCGTCGCCTCGAACCAGAAACGGGCGGTCTGGGTCAGCACCTGCCCCTTGAAGGGGATGGCGGTCAGGATGCGGTCGAAGGCCGACAGACGGTCGGTGGTGATCAGGATGCGCCGCGCCCCGTCGCCCTGGTCCGGAAGGTCGTAGTTTTCCCGCACCTTGCCGCGGTAATGATTGGGCAGCTCCGGGATGAAGGCGTCGCGAAGAACGTTGGTCAGGTGCGGGGCGAGCAGGGCGGTGTCAACCATGGGATCCTGGTCCGGATGCAGGGGCGGATGCGAGAGGCGCGCATGATACCCGAAACCCTCGGCGGAGCCAGGACGCTAAATTCAAGGGGGAGGATCGCGGTCCGATGCATGACGAGATCATTATGGCGCCGGCGGGCGGGCGGGCGGACGATCATGTCCCGGCGCCGGGGACCATCCGCGTCTGGTTCGCCGATCTGGCCGGTCTGGCGGCGTACAAGGGGGCGATGCGCGCCCTGCTGTCGGACGACGAGCGCGAGCGTGCCGGCCGTTTTCTGATGGAACGGCTGACCGACCGCTTCATCCTGCGCCGCGGGCTATTGCGGCTTCTGCTGGGCCGCTGCACCGGCCGCGATCCGGCCGGGCTGGTCTTCGATTACGGCACCCACGGCAAGCCGTCGCTGCCCGGCGGCCCGGCCTTCAACCTCAGCGACAGCGAGGACAGCCTCGCCATCGCCGTGGCGGCGGAGGGGCGGATCGGCGTCGACATCGAACGGCTGCGCCCGATCGAGAGCGCCGACGGCATCGCCGACCGCTTCTTCCACCCTGCCGAGCGGGCGGCGTTGCGGGCGCTGGAGCCGGCGCGGCGGGACGAGGGGTTCCTGCTGGCCTGGACGCGGAAGGAGGCCTTCATCAAGGCGGCCGGCGTCGGGCTGTCGATGCCGCTCGACCAGTTCGCGGTGGAGGTGACGCCGGGCGCCCCGCCGGCCATTCTGGAGATCGGCGGGGAACTGCGCGGAGAGGTCGGCGTTCCGGCGGACTGGAGCCTGTTCGACCGCCGGGTGCTTCCCGGCACCATCGCCGCCGTCGCGGCGCATGGAACCGGCTGGACGGTGGAGACGCGGGTGATCGATGCGGGATTCCTGGGGTAGAGGATCCCCTCTCCCTCACTCCCCGCCGGCCTGGGCGCCGGTCAGGCGGTTGCGGATGGCCGAGACGGCGCATTCCAGCGGACGGTCGTCGTCGGGCTTGGGCGCCTTGTCCATCACGTCGGGGCACATGTCCTGCGCCATCCACACCTGCGGCTTCGGCGGCACCGGGGCGTTGGGGTCGCAGGTGGCGGGGTCGGGATGGGTCTCCTCGGTGCTGCCGTGGGTCGGCTTGACCTCCAGGTTGGGGGAGACGCCGAAACAGTCCACCAGCGCCCCCGACGGGCGGTAGTAGCGGGCGGTGGTCAGGCGGATGCCGGTGTCGGCGCTGAGCGAGGAGATGGTCTGCACCGATCCCTTGCCGTAGGAGCGCGAGCCGAACAGCAAGGCGCGGTGATGGTCCTGCAGGGCGCCGGCCACGATCTCCGACGCCGAGGCCGAGCCGCTGTTGATCAGCACCACCACCGGCAGCCCGGCCAGCAGGTCGCCGGGGGTACCGCGGTAGGTGCGCGATTCCTCCGGATCGCGGCCGCGCACCGACACGATGTCCACCGTCTCCAGGAAGCGGTCGGCCACCTGCACCGCCTGCTCCAGCAGGCCGCCGGGGTTGTTGCGCAGGTCGATGACGGCGCCGGCCAGCTGGCCCCGCGCCTGCCGGCGCATGTCCTCGATCGCCGCGTCCAGCGCCGTCGAGGTCGACTGGTTGAAGGTGGCGATGCGGACATAGGCGACATTGCCCTCCAGCCGGTAGCGCACCGGCTGGATCTTGACGATGGCGCGGGTCAGCGAGACGCGGGTGCCGGCCTCGGTCGAGGGCGGGCGGCGGATCGACAGGGCGACCGAGCTGCCGACCGGCCCGCGCATGCGGGCGACGGCGTCGTGCAGGTTCAGCCCCTTCACCGCCACGTCGTCGATGCGGGCGATCAGGTCGCCGCTGCGCAGGCCGGCGCGGGCGGCGGGGGAGCCGTCGATGGGGGAGACGACCTTGATCAGGCCGCTTTCCTCGTCCATCGTCACCTCGATGCCCAGCCCGCCGAACTCGCCCTGGGTCTGTTCGCGCAGGTAGCGGTAGCGTTCGGCGTCGAGGAAGCTGGAATAGGGGTCGAGCGAGCCCAGCATGCTGTCCAGCGCCGCTTCGGTCAGCATGCGGTCGCTGGCGCGCGGGTTCTCCTCCTTCTTCTTCCTCAGCCCGTCCTCCGCCTTGTCGACCAGCACCTGCGGGTCGAAGGGCTTCACATGCTCCGTCAGGACGCGGCGCATCGCGTCGGAGAACAGGACGTAATTGCGGTCGGCGGTCGACAGCGAGCCATAGCCGCGGATCTTGGCGAAATCGCCGCGGTAGCGGTCGAGCGCCGCGACGGTGTCGGCCCGGCTGGTCGGCGCCACCGCGCAGGCGGGCCCGATCGCCACCATCATCAGCAGCAGGGCAGCCAGCAGTTTCGCCATCCTCGCACCCTCTTGACTGGCCGATCCGGCCGGCGGTCTCACGCGCATCGTTCACTTACACCAGTGTTTCGCCGGATGCCCCGACCCTAGCACGTCGTTTGTCCATTCTCAAAGTCCACCCCGATTTCGGCGGAAAGGCCGTGCCGGAGGAGGCATGGCGGGGCCGCGCGAAGGAGCGGCACTCCTGAAATGGGATGCGCGAACAAGGATGTCGCGCGCCCCGATGGGACGCGCGACGGATGCGGAGGGAGGAGCACCTTCGGAGGAGGGTGGGAGTGGGCGGGTGTTCAATAGGCGCCGCTGCCCTTCACCACGACGCGCACTGTGCGCAGCAGGATGCCGAGATCGCCCCAGAAGCTCCAGCCGACGACATAGGCGGTGTCGAGCTGGACGCGGCGCAGGTAATCGACGTCGCTGCGGCCGCTGACCTGCCACAGCCCGGTCAGGCCGGGGCGGCAGCGGGTGTAGAAGGGGAAGCAGGCGTGATAGTAGGACACCTCGTCGTCGATGATCGGACGGGGGCCGACCAGGCTCATGTCGCCGCGCAGGACGTTGATCAGCTGCGGCAGCTCGTCCAGGCTCGATTTGCGCAGGAAGCGGCCGACCGGGGTGATGCGCGGGTCGTTGCGCAGCTTGCGCGCCGCCAGCCATTCGGCGCGCGCCGTCTCGTCGGTGGCGAGCAGCCGTTCCAGAACCTCGGCGGAATTGACCACCATGGAGCGGAATTTCAGGCAGGTGAAGGAGCGGCCGTCGGCGCCGATGCGCCGGTGACCGAACACCGCCGGCCCGCCGTCGCGCGCCACCATCCAGGCCAGCACCAGCATCAGCGGCCCGAAGATGGCGAGCAGTCCCAGCGCGCCGACGATGTCGAAGGCGCGCTTGACGCGGTGCCGGTGCAGGGGCGGGCTGCCGGGAAGCCGGTCCATCGCCTGCATCGCCGACCGGGTTCCGGCCATCCGGCCGGGGTCCAGACGGGGAGCGCCCAAAAGAGCGATGTTTGACAATGCCATCTGTTCTCTCGTCGCTGATCGTCTCGGGTCAGAGCATAGGACCATCCGAGAGAGGCAACGGCCAGCGCGCGAAAGGGGTCCCGCCGATGGGACGGGATCCCTGGAGAGGGCGGGTTAGCCCGCCGGTACGGGTCAGCAAATGCGGGGAAGCTGTTCTCCGCTCAGCCAATCGACGATCCGGCGGCCGCCGAAGCGGGTCTCCATCTGGACGAAGCGGTGGGTGTCCTCCACCACCTGCCCGATGCAGGCGGCGTCGCGTCCCAGCGGGTGGTCGCGCATGACCGACAGCAGGCGGTCGCGCTCCTCCGGCGCGCAGATGGCGATCAGCTTGCCCTCGTTGGCGGCATAGAGCGGGTCTAGTCCCAGCAGCTCGCAGGCCGCCGCGACCTGCGCCCGCACCGGGATCTCGGCCTCGCGCAGCCGCATGCCGACGCCGGACTGGTGGGCGATCTCGTTCAGCGTCGTCGCCAGCCCGCCGCGGGTGGGATCGCGCAGCACATGGATGTCGGGCACCGCCGCCACCATCGCCGCGACCAGCCCGTTCAGCGCCGCGCTGTCGGACAGGATCGCCGTCTCGAATCCCAGATTGTCGCGGGTCGACATGATGGCGACGCCATGGTCGCCCATGGTGCCGCTGACCAGGATGGCGTCGCCCGGCCGCGCCCGGTCGCCCGAGGGGGCGACGCCGGGCGGCACCATGCCGATGCCGGTGGTGGTGATGAACAGGCCGTCGCCCTTGCCGCGCTCCACAACCTTGGTGTCGCCGGACACGATGGCGACCCCGGCGTCGCGCGCGGCGGCGGCCATGCTGTCGACCACCCGCTTCAGGTCGGCGAGCGGGAAGCCCTCCTCGATGATGAAGCCGGCGGTGAGGTGCAGCGGCACCGCGCCGGCCATGGCGACATCGTTCACCGTGCCGTGGACGGCCAGCGAGCCGATGTCGCCGCCGGGGAAGAACAGCGGAGAGACGACGAAGCCGTCGGTCGTCATCACCATGCGCCCGCCCGGCACGTCGAAGGCGGCCTGGTCGTTGCCCTGGTCGAGATACGGATTGGCGAAGGCGGCGGCGAACAGCTCGCGCACCAGCTGCGCCATCGCCTTGCCACCCGAACCGTGGGTCATGTCCACCGCCCCGCGGGCGATGTCGAGCTTGCGGGCGAACAGGCGGCGGTCGGTCATGGCGTGGGGTCCGGGCGGTCGGCGGGGGTGTCGGGAAGGGGAGGCGTCAGGCGGCCTCGGCGTCGCCCGCTTCGGCGGCGGCGACCTCGGCCAACAAAGCGAGCGTTCGCTCGGCCTCCTCGGCATCCAGGCGGGACAGGGCGTAGCCGACATGGACGATCACGTAATCGCCGACGGCGACCCCCTCCACCAGTTCCAGCGAACAGGTGGAGGTGACGCCGCCCAGGCTGACGGTGGCGCGGTCGTCGGGCAGCAGGGCGGTGACCAATGCTGGAACGGCAAGGCACATTGGGGCGGCTCTCCGGTCAGACGGCGGCGTATTGGGCGGCGGATTGGGGGGCGGCATGGGAGGCGCGGGCTTCCGCCAGCCCGTCGGCGATCCAGTCATACCACTCCTCCAGCCCCTGGCCGGTGGTGGCCGACAGCTGGATCACCGCCAGTGACGGGTTCAGGCGCTGGGCGTAGCCGATCATGCGCTCCACGTCGAAGCTGAGATGGGGCAGCAGGTCGATCTTGTTGACGACCAGCAGGTCGGCGCGGACGAACATGTCCGGGTATTTCAGCGGCTTGTCCTCGCCCTCCGTCACCGACAGCACGACGACGCGATGGGTCTCGCCCAGGTCGAAGCCGGCGGGGCAGACCAGATTGCCGACATTCTCGACGAACAGCACGCCGTCGCCGGCGAACCGCCCCTCGGCCGCCAGCCGGTCGGTGGCCTGCGCCACCATCGAGGCGTCGAGATGGCAGCCCTTGCCGGTGTTGACCTGCACCGCCGGGGTGCCGGTGGCGCGGATGCGGTCGGCGTCGAAGCTGGTCTGCTGGTCGCCCTCGATCACCGCGACCGGGAAACGGCCCTTCAGATCGGTCAGGCTGCGGGTCAGCAGCGTGGTCTTGCCCGAGCCGGGGCTGGACATCAGGTTCAGCACGAACACGCCCCGCTCGGCGAAGCGGCGGCGGTTGACGGCGGCCAGCCCGTCATTCTTGGCCAGGATGTCGCGTTCGATGGTGATCAGCCGCGGCTGGTTCAACGCGGCGCCGCCGTCGATGGCGTCGGCACGGTCGGGGGCGCGATTATGGTCATGGCTGTGGCCGTGATGGCGGTGATCATGCTCATGGTCATGCCCGTGGTCATGATGGCCGTGGCCGCCGTGGCTGTGGCGGTAGACCGTGCCGTCGGGGGCGACATGCTCATGAGCGCCCTCATGGGCGCCCTCAGGGGCGTCGTCGTGATGGTGATGGGCGTGGTGGTGCGCCTCGCCATGCCGGTGGCGGTAGACCTTGCCGTCCGGCCCGATATGCTCATGCTCGGCATCGGCGGCCTTGCCGTCGATCCGGGTCTCGCCCTCGCCGCATCCGCAAACCGTGCACATCCCGCGCTCTCCCGCTCAGTCGATCCGTACGCGCCAATCCGGCCTTCTTTCCCCGGCCCGCTTTCCCGACCATCATCGGTCCGCCCGCCGCCTTCGGCAAGCGATCGTCATTCGTGTACTTCTATGCCGCAGGCGACGCAGGGATCCAGCATCGCCACCAGCAGCCGCACCCGCAGGGCGGCATCGTCGCGGTCCCGCGCCGCCGCCCCCTCCAGCCCGCGCGCCAGCGGGCCGTCGGCGGCGAAATTCCAGTCGGTCGGCGCCACCATGCGGGCATCCGCCAGCCGCCCGTCGCCGTCCAGCCGCAGCCAATGGGCCAGCCGGCCGCGCGCCGTCTCGGCCACCCCGCATCCTTCGCCCAGTCCCGCCGATCCGGCGGCTGGCATGGTGACCGCCTCCGCGGGTCGCAGCTCGGCGATGGCCGCCTCCATCCGCCATGGCAGTCCCATCAGATCGGCGAGCCGCGCCGCGAACAGCCGGGCGAGCCCGTCGCCGAAGCGCTCCGTCACCGAGACGACCAGCGGATGCTCCGCCTGCCGCTCCAGCGGGCCGGTCAGCGCCGGGGCGCCGTCGAACCGGGGGCGGGTGGCGAAGGACGGGTCGCCCGACAGCGCCGCGGCGAAGCGGGCCGGCGAGCGTTCGGTCAGCAGAGCCACTCCGCCGGGGCCACGCGTGACCACTCCCCAGCCCGCCAGATCCGGCGACAGCAGCCGGGCCGCCAGCCGGGCCGCGTCGCTGCCGCCGCGCGCCGCCCAGGCGGCGAGGCCGTCGGCATCCCGCGGCGGCGGGCCGGCGAAGACGGCCTCCTCCAGCCAGCCGGCCATCCGTGCAAGCGCCGCCCGCAGGGCGGCATGATCCGGCCGCAGGGCGCCGCCGCCCGGCCGCAGCCCGTCCCTGGCGGGATAGAGCGCCGGCATGACCGCGGACACCGCCGCTCTCAAGGCGCGCAGATCCGCCGGCCGCGGCGGCGCGCCGAGGCGTGCCGGCCACTCGACCACCGCCTGCCAGCCATGGCTGTCCAGAGCCTCGGCATCGGTCAGCAGGCCGCGCGCCGTCTCGTGGGCGCCGGCATCGGTTCCCAGCGCCGCCTCGCAGGCGCGGGCGACGGCCAGTCCCTGGGCGCTGCCGCACAGGCTGAACAGCAGCGGCGCCAGCCGCGCCGCCTCCTCCGCCTTGCGCCCGACCAGGGCGGCGGCGGCGCGCGGGCGGCGGGTGGCGACCTCGGCCCGCCGGATGGTCCCGGTGCCGTCGAGCCACAGCCGGACGGACACCGATCCCTCTCCGGGCAATGGGGCTGCGCTCATCGAAATGTCCTGCGGGGAAAATCCTGCGGCGTCGGCGACCGGGGCCGCATCACGGCGTCCATCCTGACGGATCAGGATCATACCTCATTGACCTGCGTCAAAATACGTATGTCCGGCGGTGCCGAAATCCTGTCTCCTCCGTGGCCGAGGTGGCGCTTTCTGCTACACTCCGCATCAACCGTGCCCCGGCGCCCGGTCCTCCAGGCGCCTTTTCCACGCGTCGGGGAGGAGGATTCCGGGTGGGCGCGACACGACATCAGAGGATGCTTGTCCATGAAACGTTTCCCTCTCGCCTCGGCCGTCCTGCTGGCCGGGCTGGTGCTGCCGGCGGTCGCCGACGCCCACACCTTCGGTGCCCATGACGCCGGCTTCACCAACGGTTTCCTGCATCCGCTCGGCGGCTGGGACCATCTGATGGCCATGGTCGCGGTCGGGCTGTGGGCGGCGCAGCGCGGCGGTGCCGCCCTGTGGGCGCTGCCGGCGGCCTTCGTCACCGCCATGATGGGCGGCGGCCTCCTGGGCATGACCGGCGTCGCGCTGCCGGCGGTGGAGCTGTGGATCGCCGGCTCGGTGATCGCGCTGGGCGCCCTGGTCGCCGCGCAGTCGCGCCTGTCGCTGCCGCTGTCGCTGGTGGTGGTCGCGCTGTTCGCCCTGGCCCACGGCCATGCCCATGGCGTCGAGATGCCGGAGGCGGCGCATCCGCTGCTCTATGGTCTCGGGTTCGCGCTCGCCACGGCTCTGCTGCATGGTGCCGGCGTCGCCGCGGCCCTGTCGCTGCGCGGCGTCGCCCGCAAGGGCGCGGGCGCGCTCGTCCTGCGCGGCCTGGGTGCCGCCATCGGCCTGGGTGGCGTGGCGCTGGTCGCTCTCGCCTGATCCCACAACCTTCACCGGGGCCTTCATCCGGGGGTGGCCTCTGGCGGGGCTGGTCTCCGGGTTGGTCTCCGGGCTGCACAAGGGCCGGGCGGGCGACCGTCCGGCCCTTGTGCTGTGCGCGCCGTGTGTGCCGTGGGGAACAATCGGCCTCTCCCGCCGTTGCAAGCCGGCAGCCCCACAGGAGACGCCCGGCATGACTCATCCCGACGACGCCACACCGTCCGCCGCCTCTCCCGACACCACCACCCAGGCCCGCCGACCAGCCCGGCCCGACGAGATCGAACACGAAATCCGGTCGATCCGCGCCCGCATGGACCAGGTGATCGACGAGATCGAGTTCCGCCTGTCGCCCGGCCAGATGTCCGGTGGCGTGGCGCAGGTGGTGCGCGACGTGATCCAGGGCGGCGGAGACGGTCTTTCCGGCCGCATCGCCCGCGCGGTGCGCGCCAATCCGATCCCGGTGGCGCTGATCGGCGTCGGTGCGCTGTGGCTGGCCGCAGCGGTCGCCCGCAAGCCGGAATCGACGACGGAGTTCGATGATTACGCTCCGGATGGCCGCCGGCTCGACCCGCGCGGCCGCCATCTGCTGACCGACCTGATCGGCGCCTGCCGTGATGGCGCCGAGGCCTTCCGCCGCGCCGACATGACCATCGCCGATCCGTCGCTGTCCTCCCGGCTGGGCGCTCTGGCCGAGCAGCTCGACGGCAGCGCGTCGGCGCTGGACGGCGAGCTGCGGACCGGCGGCGGCTGGATCGAGACCGGCGGCGCTGGCGCCCGCCTCTGGTCGCCCATGCATGGCCTGGCGGCGGCCAGCGCCCGCGGCGTGATGGCCGGGGCCGGCGGGCCGGGCCGTCGCGGCGAGCTGCTGGCCCAGCTGGAAAGCGGGCTGGACGGCACGTTGTCGCTGTTCAGGGACGCCCTGCGCGACACGCCGGACGAGCATCTCCAGGTGGTGATCGGCGCCCAGTTCCACGCCATCGAAACCGTCCGCCACCGGGTCGGCGCGTTGCGCGAGGCGGTGGTCTGAGGAGGCGGGGCATGCTGGGATTGAGCCGCCGCCATCACTACGCGCACCGGAACCGCATGAGGGGGCTCCCCGCGGAGGACGCGGACACCGCGAATGACGCGGGCTGGAGCGGGGCCGGGCGGGGGCGGGGGGCGGACAGCCCGTCGGAGATTCCCAAAAAGGGCTGGAAGGACATCCTGCTGCGGGTGTGGGACGAGCAGAGCGGGGACAATGTGTCGATGCTGGCGGCTGGGGTGTCGTACTACGCCCTGCTCGCCATCTTTCCGGCCGTCGCGGCGCTGGTGTCGATCTTCGGCCTCGTCGCCGACCCGGCGATGATCGAGACCCAGCTGAGCCAGCTGCGCGGCCTGCTGCCGCCCGAAGCCCTGACCATCGTCAGCGACCAGGCGCGCAAGGTGGCGACGGCGCCGTCCCAGGGGCTGGGGTTCGGCCTGATCTTCGGCCTGCTGCTGACCCTGTGGAGCGCGTCGCGTGGCACCAACTCGCTGGTGACCGCGCTCAACATCGCCTATGGCGAGAAGGAGACGCGCGGCTTCCTCATGCTGGCGGCGCTGTCGATGGGGCTGACGGTGGCCGGGTTGCTATTCGTCATCGTCGCCATGGCTTTGATCATCGCCGTCCCCGCCGCCATCGCCATCGTCGGGTTGCAGGACACGCCGGCCGGCTGGATCGCCAACCTCGCCCGCTGGCCGATCCTGGCGGCCGCGATCATGCTGGCGCTCGCCGTCTTCTACCGCTATGCCCCCGACCGCCGCGAGCCGCGATGGCGCTGGGTCACCTGGGGATCGGCGATGGCGACGATGGTCTGGCTGCTGGGGTCGCTGGGATTTTCCGTCTATGTCTCCAACTTCGGCAGCTACAACGAGACCTACGGGTCGGTCGGCGCCGTCGTCATCCTGCTGCTGTGGTTCAACCTGACCTCCTATGTCGTGTTGCTGGGGGCGGAGCTGAACGCGGAGATCGAGCATCAGACCGCCCGCGACACCACCACCCGCGACGGCCGGCCGGCCCGTCCGATGGGCCGGCGCGACGCCTATGTCGCCGACACCGTGGGGGGGCGCAAAGCGGGGTGAAAGGGGCGTCAAATTGTCCCTTGGCAGGGCCGTGCCCACGCGCTATGGTCTGGACCATGCAACAGGCGCTTTCCATCGCGTCCTCCGGACGCTCCCGATACTTTGGCCGCTGGTTTCGTTCGGCGGCCTAGGAACGCGCATTGTCGCTCACTCCCGAAGCCGCCCGGACCGATCCGCGGCGGCTTTCGCGTTTGTGACTCTGGCCCTTGGCGGGCTTCACATCCTCAAAATCCGAACACGGGCGACCCGGGCGGCCTCACCACACGCCAAGAGAGGTTGTCATGTTCGATTTCGATGTCGTCACCGGCCCCGCCCAGCCGCCCCATTGCCCGCTTGCCGCCGAGATCGCCGCCGAGATCGCCGGCCAGTCCGGCGCCCTGGCGGTTCCCGAGTCGCTGCCGCAGCCGGCTTCCCCCGGCGCGGGAGCCGCCGGCCGCCGGCCGGACCGGCATCCCATCATGGAGGAAAAGCGGCGATCCTGAGCGGGATCGGGCGTCTACCGTGGCTTGCGGGTTCCGCATTCCAGCTTTCGACCAAAAAAATCACGAATCCCACCTATGTTCCGCCGGCTGTTGTCGTATACTGTGTCTGGGCGGACCTGTCCGCATGGCGGCTTCGGCCGGCGGGGGCCTTGGTGGGTCTCGGGTGTGATGGTCGGATCGGGAGAAGGATGACGGATCATGGCGGATGATGCTCTCTCAAGCGTCAACTCTATGGTTTCCAGCCTCAACGCGTCGATCAACAACGCGGTCGAGGCGATCAAGAAATCGCAGAGCAACCAGGCTGTCGGCGAGGTCCAGAGTTTCTCCAAGACGGTCAAGAAGTCGCCGCTGACCACCACGGGCGGCGCCACCGACATCGGCACGCTCGTCAAGAATGTCAGCCGCCTGAATGTCGCCAGCACGCTGGCGGCGAACGACAAGGTCGATTTCTACAAGTTCAAGGCCACGAACAAAGGCGAGCTGACGATGGGGCAGGTCGGCGATGACGGCGTGCGCATCCAGCTGATGAACAATCTGGGGCGCGTGCTGGCCGACAGCGACCCGAAGTCCGGTGACGACTACAAGGCCTTCAAGCAGATGCAGGCCGGCAACCTGACGATCGACAAGGGCGACTACACGATCCGCGTCAGCCGCGACAAGGGCCAGCCCGACAAGGACCCCAAGAACTACGCCATGCAGCTGGTGATGGGGAACTACAGCAAGGATTACGACACGGTCGCCAAGCAGCCGGCCAAGGGCGATACCGGCCTGTCGCTGTCCACCGGCCAGCAGGCGATGCTCGACGGGCTGAACCAGGCCATCGGCAGCATGAACTCCATTCCCACCGGCGAGACCGGCACGCAGAAACTGATGGGCAGCTTCAGCCTGTTCGTTTGAAGCGTGCCGCGGCATCCATGCTATGACGGAACGGAGCAGATCCGTTCCGGAGCATCATCGTGGCGTCCATCACGCGCCTGACCCCCGCCGACCATCGCCGCGTGCCCTGGAAGAATGGTGGCGGCGTCACCACCGAACTGGCGGTTGAACCGACTGCGGATGGCCGGTTCGCTTGGCGTGTCAGCATCGCCGACGTCGTCGAGCCCGGTCCCTTTTCCGCCTTTCCCGGTTATGACCGGCTGATCGCCGTGGTGGAGGGCGATGGCATGCGCCTGTCGGTCGATGGCGCGCCGCCGGTCGAACGCCGCCGTCTGGACCCCGCCTTCGCCTTCCCCGGCGAGGCGCCGGTGTGGTGCGAGCCGACCGCCGGCCCGATCCGCGACGTCAACCTGATGCTGGATCGCGCCTCGGCGGCCGGCACGCTGACCCTGCTTGCCGGAACGGCCGCTCGGCGGGTGGCCGGCGATGTGCTGCTGGTCCACGCCCTGGCCGGAGCCTTGACCGTGATCCCTGAGGGTGGAGAGGCTATGCCGCTTCCTGCCGGCCATAGCCTGCTGCTGCGCGATGCGGCGGCCGTGATCGAGCTGGCGGCGGGCGGCGAGGGCGTCTGCGCGGAGGTCCGGCGGCGTTAGAGTGCGTCTGAAGCGATCGCACTCTATAGCGTTGTGCGTTTAATATGAAACGCACAACGCTATAGCTTTATGTCTGACGATCGGATTCACGCTTCAAATCGATTCCGATTTTACGCGATCCGATCTAAGCCTTCGCCTTCCGGATCAGGTCGGCATACCAGCGCGCCGAGTCCTTCGGTGTGCGGGCCAGGGTCTGGAAATCGACATGGACGATGCCGAAGCGTTGGCCATAGCCGCTGCCCCATTCGAAATTGTCGAGCAGCGACCAGACGAAATAGCCGCGGACGTCGGCGCCCCGTGCCATCGCCTCGCGCATCGCCGCGTTGTAGATGGTCAGATAGGCGATGCGGTGCGGGTCGTGCACGGCGCCGTCGGGGCTGACGCTGTCGCTGCCGCCGCAGCCGTTTTCGGTCACCACGATGGGCAGGCGGTAACGGCGCTGGATGGTCAGCAGCTCGTCCCGGAAGGCGCCGGGGAAGATCGCCCAGCCGACGCCATGGGTCGGCGAATCGGGCGGGGCGTCGCCCCAGCCATAGCCCCAGATCCGGGTCGGGTCGGCCTTGGCGAAGATCGGGCCGTAATGGTTCAGCCCGAACCAATCCACCGGCCGGGCGATGCGGGCCATGTCGCCGGGCCGGACATGGGGTTCGATGGCGGTGGCGGTCTGCGGCGGGTAGTGGCCGAGGATCTGCGGGTCGCAGAACACCAGATTCCAATGCTCGTCCAGCAGGGCGGCGGCGGCGCGGTTCTCCGGCGTGTCGGTTTCCGGGATCACGACCTGCCGGTTGTGGATGGCGCCGATCGAGGCCCCCGGCACCATGTCGCGCAGCACCTCCACCCCGGCGCCATGGGCGAGGTTGACATGATGGATGGCGCGCAGATGCTGCGCCCGGTCGACGATGCCCGGCGCCGCCCAGGGAATCGCGTAGCCGAACAGGGTGAAGACCGAGAATTCGTTGAAGGTGATCCAGCGCTTCACCCGGTCGCCATAGCGCCGGGCGCAGAGTGCCGCATAGTCGGCGTACCAGCCGGCGCAGTCGCGCGACGACCAGCCGCCCAGGTCGTGAAGCGCCTGCGGCAAATCCCAGTGATAGAGGCAGAGCCAGGGCTCGATCCCCGACTCCAGAAGCCGGTCGATCAGCCGGTCGTAGAAATCCAGTCCCGCCTCGTTCACCGCGCCCTTGCCGCGTGGCATCACCCTGGGCCAGGAGACGGAGAAGCGGTAGGCGTCGACCCCCAGCCCCGTCATCAGCGCCACATCCTCCGGCATGCGGTGGTAATGGTCGCAGGCGACGTCGCCGGTGTCGCCGTTCATCACCCCGCCCCGGGTGCGGCAGCGCAGGTCCCAGATGCTGGCGCCGCGCCCATCCGCCGCCGCCGCCCCTTCGATCTGGTAGGCGGAGGTGGAAACGCCCCAGGTGAAGCCGGGCGGGTAGGGGGGAACGGCGTCCGTCATGTGGCGTCCGTCAGGCGCTGTTGGTCAGGTCAGGCGGCGATCTGGTTGATGTCGCGGCAGCGGGACTCGAAGGCGTCGGAGATGAATTCGGGGCGCTTGTAATAACCCTTGATCCAGCTCGCCAGAAGGCACAGCTCCTCCAACTTCACCAGCTCGTCCAGCGTTCCGTCCGGAAAGCGGATCTCGAAGCTTTCGGAGATGTATTCCAGCACCTGCTCGACCTGGTCGATGGAGAGCTGGATGTCGGTCTCCAGCGTCGCGTTCCGGGTCAGCAGAGCCTCGTCGACGCCATATTCGTCGCGGATCAGCTTCACGATCCAGCGGAACATGTGCATCCAGTTGGACACACCCTCGATCGACTTGCTCATCGCGACTGCTCGGCTTTCGGGGTTGCGCGAAAGGGGTAGGCGAAAGGGACTGTACGCACCGATGGTTAAAGAATAACGCAGCCCCTATGCGGGTCTCCAGCCGGACGCGGCAAAAAATCGCGCGGGATCTGCCACCTGTGGGGGCAAGGGTGGTGGGGCATGCCGCAATCTTGTGCAGCGGCGCTGCCGGGAGGCGGCCTGGGCGCTGCCTGGGCGCTGTCGGGGCCATGGTCCGGCGGGGCGGCACGCTCCATGCAGGATCGGACCGATCCATCGGACAGCGAGGCTTCCGCCATGACAAGCGCCGGCATCCCCCCTGACGTCCATCCCGTCGACGCGGTGCTGCCGCCCTGGCGGCTGCTGGCGTTGGGGGTGCAGCATGTGCTGGTGATGTATGCCGGGGCCATCGCGGTGCCGCTGATCATCGGCGGGGCGTTGAAGCTGCACAAGGATCAGGTCGCCATGCTGATCAACGCCGACCTGTTCGCCTGCGGCGTGGTCACGCTGATCCAGGCGGTGGGGGTCTGGCGATTCGGCATCCGGCTGCCGATCATGATGGGCGTCACCTTCGCCGCCGTCGGGCCGATGGTGGCGATGGCGGCCAACCCCTCGCTGGGGCTGCTGGGGATCTATGGCGCGGTGATCGGGTCGGGTGTCTTCGCCATGCTGGCGGCGCCGTTGGTCGGCCGGCTGCTGCCGCTGTTCCCGCCGGTGGTGACCGGCAGCGTCATCGCCATCATCGGCGTCTCGCTGATGCGGGTCGGGGTGGGCTGGGCCGGCGGCGGGGTCGGCAACCCGCGTTTCGGCGATCCCGCCTTTCTCGGCGTGGCGGCCTTCGTGCTGCTGGTGATCCTGGCGCTGATGAAGCATGGCCGCGGTTTCGTCCGCAATGTCGCGGTGCTGCTGGGGCTGGTGGCCGGGATGCTGCTGGCGATGGCGCTCGGCATGGTCGATTTTCAAGGGCTGGGGGAGGCGCCCTGGGTGGCGGCGGTCCAGCCCTTCCAGTTCGGGATGCCGGTCTTCGACCCCGTCGCCATCCTGACCATGGCGCTGGTGATGATCGTGGTGATGATCGAATCGACCGGCATGTTCCTGGCGGTCGGCGACATGGTCGGCCGCCCGGTGAGCCGGGAGGATCTGGTGCGCGGCCTGCGCACCGACGGGCTGGGCACGCTGATCGGCGGCGTGTTCAACACCTTCCCCTACACCTCCTTCTCGCAGAATGTCGGGCTGGTCGGGGTGACCGGCGTGCGCAGCCGCTGGGTCTGCGCGGCGGGCGGGGTGATCCTGCTGCTGCTGGGGCTGCTGCCGAAGCTGGCCCATGTGGTGGCGTCGGTGCCGGCCTTCGTGCTGGGCGGGGCCGGGCTGGTGATGTTCGGCATGGTGGCGGCGACCGGCGTGAAGATCCTGGCGCAGGTCGATTTCGCCGGCCGGCGCGAGAATCTGATCGTGGTGGCGGTCAGCGTCGGCGTCGGGCTGATCCCGCTGGTGTCGGAGAAATTCTTCTCGCAGATGCCGGCCATCCTGTCGCCGCTTCTGCACAGCGGCATCCTGCTCGGCACCCTGACGGCGGTGGCGCTGAACTGGTACTTCAACGGTCTGGCCGGCGCCGACCGCGCCCGCCAGGAGGTCGCCGCCGCCGCGCACGGGGTGGAGGCTTAAGCCTTGCCCCGCAGCAGATCGGTGCTGGCGAGCAGCGAGCCGCCGGCGATCAGGGCGCAGGCGACCCAGATGATCGCCGAATTGGCGGCGAGACCGAACAGGACCAGCAGCAGGGTGGACAGCAGCGGCGCCAGATAGGACAGCGCTCCCAGCGCCCGGATGTCGCCGTGGCGCACGCCATGATCCCAGACGAAGAAGGCCGCCCCCACCGGCCCCAGCCCGAGCAGCAGCAGCGCCCCCCAGCCGGTGGCGGTCTCCGGCCAAACCGTCCGTTCCAGTGCCAGATGGCAGAGCAGCGACAGCAGCGCGGTGACGAGACAGAAGGCGCTGACCGCGTCGGTCGGCGCCTCGCCGATCTGGCCCAGCCGGCGGCGCAGCACCGAATAGCCGGCCCAGGTGACGGCGCTCGCCAGGGCGGCGGCATAGCCCGGCAGATGGGCCGGGTCGATGGAGAAACCGCCCACCGCGCCGCCGCGCGCGATCAGCAGAACCGTGCCCGCCAGCCCGGCGACGGCGCCGCCGACATGCCAGGACCGCAGCCGCTCGCCCGGCAGCAGGGCGGAGAACAGCACGATCAGCAGCGGCCACAGATAGTTGATCAGGTTGGCCTCCACCGGCGGGGCCGTCCGCAGCGCCATGAAATAGAGGAAATGGAAGCCGAACAGTCCCCCCACCCCCAGCGCCCAGGCCGCGAGGGGCTGGCGGAAATAGCGCAGCGGATTGTCGCCGCGCGCGAAGGTCCAGCCGCTGCCGACCAGGAAGGCCAGCAGGAAGGAGGTCGCCACCAATTGGAACGGCGGCACCATCGAGGCCAGCGTCGCCAGCGGGGCCAGCGTCGCCCACATCAGGATGGCGGTGAAGCCGATCAGCGTGGCCCGGTTGGCGGAGCGGCGGTCGGGCCGGGCGGAGGGGGCGGCGGAGGAGGAGACGGTCATGGAGGGCATCGGTCGGTTGGCGGGGAGGCGGTTGGCGCAGGCGCCGACCATAGCCGGCCGGCGGCCGGCTGTCTTGACCGGGGCTCCGCCGCGCATTGACCGGTTCTCCGGCCCAACCTCAGGCCGTCTCCCTCAGGCCGTCATCGGCAGGACCTCGTCGCGGGCGAAGGCGGTCATCACCATCGCCTCCGCCGAGTCGGCGCTCAGCGGACGGGAAATCAGATAGCCTTGCAGGTAGTCGCAGCCGGCCTCGGCCAGCCAATGCCGTTGCTCGGCGGTCTCCACCCCTTCCGCCACGGTCGACAGCATCAGCCGCTGGGCGAGCGCGATGACGGTGGAGGCGATGTCGGGCGCATGCGGCAGGTCGTTGATGAAACTGCGGTCGATCTTCAGCACATCCACCGGCAGCTGGCGCAGATAGGCCAGCGAGGAATAACCGGTGCCGAAATCGTCGATGGCGATGCGCACCCCCAACCCCCGCAGGCGGTTCAAGGTCGGCAGGTGGTGGCGCACATCCTTCATGATCACCGTCTCGGTGATCTCCAACTCCAGCAACTCGGGCGGCGTGCCGTGGCGTTGCAGGATCTGCTCGACCTGCCGGGCGAATGCGGGATCGGCGAGCTGGTGGGCGGAGACATTGACCGCCACCGGCACCGGGCCATGGTCCAGCGCCCAGCGGGTGGCGGTGCGGCAGGCTTCCTCCAGCACCCAGTGGCCGATCTCGATGATCAGGCCGGTATCCTCGGCCACCGGGATGAAGTCGGCCGGCGAGATCGCCGCCCCTTCGTGCCGCCAGCGGATCAGGGCCTCGAACCCGGTCAGCCGGCCGCTCGCCGCCTCGATTTTCGGCTGATAGACCAGCTCGAAACACCGGGCCGCCACCGCCTCGCGCAGGCCGGATTCCAGCCGCAGCCGGGTCTGGGCCCGATCGGTCATGTCGCGGGTGTAGAAGACGAAGCGGTCGCCGCCGGCCGCCTTGGCCGCCTGCATCGCCGAATCGGCCATCCGCATCAGGTTGGTGCTGTCGGGGGAGTCCCCGGCCGGCGCCGCGGGATGGAGGGCGATGCCGATGCTGGCGGTGAGATGGACGCGATGCTCCCCCACCTCGCGCAGGGAGGACAGGTCGTTCAGCAGCCGCCGCGCCACCATCGCCGCCTCGTCGCGGTCGGCGACACGCTCCAGCACCACCAGGAACTCGTCGCCGCCGAGCCGGCCGACGGTGTCGCAGCGGCGCACGCTGGCGCCCAACCGCTCCGCCACCCGGCACAGCAGCAGGTCGCCGATGCCGTGGCCCAGGCTGTCATTGACGCGCTTGAAGCGGTCGAGGTCGACATACAGCACGGCCAGCCGGCCCGCACCCGACGCGCGCGCGCGGTTCGCCAGCTCGATGGCGTGATCGAGCCGGTCGAGCAGCAGGGCGCGGTTCGCCAGCCCGGTCAGTGGGCAGCGCGTCGCCATCCGCCGCAGTTCGTCATGCTCGCGTTCCAGCAGGGTCAGGGTGTGGTTGAAACGGGCGATGACGAAGCCCAGCTCGTCGTCGGCATGGCCGCGCGGCACCACCAGCGGCTGGCCATAGGGCTTTTCCGGATCGATGCGGGCGACGGCGCGGCCGATCTGTAGCAGCGGGCGGGTCAGAAGCCGGTGGAACACCGCCGCCATCGCCAGCCCGATCAGCAGGTTGCGCAGGGTTCCCGCCACCAGCGCCGCCGAGACATAGGCGAGGAAGCCGTTCGCCGCCCGTCCGGTGTCGATGCCGACGATCAGCCGTCCGATGCGCGGGGCGTCCGTCGTCCTGGGGGCGTCCGCCGGGAGCGTCAGGTCACGGATCACCGCCGGCCGGTCGAGGAAGAGCAGCGCCGTCGCCGCGCGCTCCAGCAGACCGGCCGGTTTTGCCGGACGCTCGCGGCGGGCCAGCAGCGTGCCGTCGCCCAAGCGGATCTCGGCCCAGGCGGCATTGGCCCGGACCATGCCCTGGAGAATCTGTCCCGCCAGCTCCTCGTCGATCAGCCAGGCGGCACTAGCCGCCGGTCCCTCGACCAGCGTGATGACATCCTCTACCTGCGTCACGGCCCGGGTCCGTTCGCGGCTGGCGCTCGAAGCGAATTCGACCGTGGTGATGGTCAGACCGATGACGAAGGCGGCGAGCACCGCATGAATCGCCTGCTTCAGCGTCAGGCTGCGCAGGACAGGGGTCGCCATCGCACCGTTCCTCGACCGGAGGTTCCATATCACCCTTCTGTCGGGAGTAACCCATTCGGCAGAGGTGGTGAACCGACGCATTAGTAGCGCGGGCGATTACTATAGAGCGGCGGTTTTATGAATTTTCTGTAACAGGCAGCCCCTTCCATTGCTGGCAATGCATATTGCCGCATGGCGCCATTCCCGCGACGCATGGCTACCATTCATCATTGGTAATACCAGTTCATGTGCGCCGCAGCATATTCTGGCCCCGCCCATTCTCGGGGCGTTTCCTCCCTAAACTTCAGGGCCGCGCGATTGCGCGGCCCTATTTCTTTGGGGTGGAGGGAGAGGGGGGTCAGACCCGGCGGGCGAGCGCCAGCAGGCCGCCGGCGCCGATCATCAGGCCGCCGGTCAGCCGGTTCAGCGATCTGGCCGCCGACACCGTGGTCAGCTTGGCCGCCAGCCGGTCGCCGCCGGTGGCATAGGCCATGATCCAGCCGAACTCGATCACCACCATGGTGGCGACCAGCGCCATCAGCTGGGGCGCCAGCGGGGCGGCGGCGTCGATGAATTGCGGGAACAGGGCGCCCATGAAGACCAGCGCCTTGGGGTTGCTGAAGGCGACCAGCGCGCCGCGCAGGAACAGGCGGACCGGCGTGCCCTCGCCCGAGGGGGCGGCGTCGTCGCGCTCGCCGGCCGGCTGGACCGGCGCCCGCCACGCGGCGATGCCGAGCCAGGTGAGATAGGCGACGCCGGCCCAGCGCACGATCTCGAAGGCCAGGACCGAGGTGGAGAGCAGGGCGCCCAGCCCGAAGGCCGACAGCGCCGCCATCACCGCCAGCGCCGCGCACATGCCGGCACCGCCCCAGGCGGCGCGGCGCGCACCGAAGCGCAGGCCGAGGCTCATCGCCAGCAGCATGTTCGGTCCCGGCGTCATCGAGATCACGAAGGCGGTGGCGAAGAAGAAGGCGAGCGTCTGCCAAGTCATGGTCGGGGAACCTCAACGACGGGAACAACGGGAAGGGGCGGCAATCGGCCCTTCCACAGCAGCATGCGCCCGGTTCCATCGCAAGCGGCCCCGGCGAAACACAGCCATGCTCGCCGTGCTCCGGCCGCGGGAGCAATCGGAGTGACCGATCAATGCGCCCGGCAGTGCGCCCGTCAGTGCGAAGTCGCCTGCACCTGCCAGGCGCGGAAGGCCAGATTGGCCGAATCCTGGTCCGGCCGCTTGTAGGAGGCGAAGCGGCGGTCGCGGATCCGGCCGCGCGCCTCTTTCCACACGGCGTCCCAGTCGATGGCGCCGTCGGTCAGCAGCCGCTCCTCCATGATGCCGAGCAGCGCCTCGTTGACCGTTGACACGCCGATGTTCTGCGTCGCCAGCACCAGCGCGTCGGGGGCGCGTTCCAGCGTCGCGCGCAGGCGCGTATGTCCGCCGCAGGAGCCCCAGAAGACGAGCGCCGTGCCCGGCGCGATCTCCGTCATCGTGGCGTCCTCGTGATAGCTGTGGCCGCGATGGATGACGATGGAGGGGGTCAGCCCCTCGCGCGCCATCCAGTCCCAGGCGGCGGCGCGTCCGGCCTCGCCGGCGCCGGGAATGTCGGCGACGATGATGATGCGGTGCCCGTTGCGTTCGGGGCTGATGGCGATGGCGAAGCCGGACTGGCCGTGCAGCGCCCAGCCCTTCGCCCGGTGCTGGCGCAGGAACCCGCGGAAGGAGGCCCGGCCGTCGGGATCGTCGTAGAAGGTCATCCGCTGCACGTTGATGCCGTTGCGGAACAGGCGCTGCCCGTTCAGGACCGGCAGGGCGGCCAGCGGATGGTGCTGGAGGAAGCGTTCCGCCTCGAAGGCCGGGGTGGCCGTCCGGCCGGACAGGCGTGCCGCGTGCAGACTGCCCGCCAACCCGATCATGCTCCGGGTCGGCGTCTCGCCGATCCCGCTCCGGGTCGGCGTCTCGCCGATCCCGCTCCGGGTCGGCGTCTCGCCGATCCCGCTCCGGGTCGGCGTCTCGCCGATCCCGCTCCGGACGGCAACCTGTTGGATCGCCGCTTTCGCCGGCGGTTCACCGCCGGCGCGGTACCAGGCGGCCAACTCATCCTCGAGCGCCGCGCGGATCGGGAGGCTGTCGAGGTCCATGGCGTCGGCCAGGGCGCCGATCACCGCCGCGGTGTCGATGGCGGAGGGCTTCCCGTCGGCCGGCAGCAGGGCCCGCAGGCTCGCGCGCATCAGCTCCCGCGCGATGGCCGGGTTGGTGCCGAACAGGCTCGCCGCCCGTCCGCCGCCGACCGTCGCGACGAAGAATTCCGCCCACAAGGGCCGCGTCCGTTCCTCACGCGCGAGTTCGAGGAAACTGCGCTTCTCCAGTTTCAGCTGGATCCGCAAAACATTGATCAGCCCGTCGAGCGAGGAGGTGTAGAGCTGCGGCCCGGTCCGCGCGATCAGTCCGACCAGATCCTCCGACGACAGCGCCATCGTGATGCGGAAGCGGTCGTCCGGCGGATCGTCGACCATGTCGTCGAGCAGCGCGCCGATCTTCGGCGCCACCGCCGCCGGATCGCGCGCCAGCGAGGCCGCCAGCGCCCTCGCCGCATGACTCTCCAGCGTCCGCAGATCCGGCTTCGGCAGGCGCTTGCGCAGCTCGTGCCGCGTCTCGTAGAAGGGCATGCCGCCGTCCAGCGAGCGCGTCAGCAGCCCGAGGTCGAGCGCGCGGGCGATCACCTCCTCCCCGCCGGGACGGGTGCCCAACTGGTCGGCCGCGCCGATCGCATCGAACGGGGCCAGCGGGACCGCGTCGCGCAGGGCGGCCAGCGCCGCGTCGCCGGGGAACAGGCTGGAACAACGGAACGCCTCGGCCGGGGAGCGGCGGGCCAGCTCGGCGAAGGCCGCATCCCCGCCGAACAGGGCGTCGAGAACCGGCTGGCTCGCCGGCTCATGGTCGGCGCAGGCGGTCTGCCCTTCGACCGGCCGGCTGTCGGCGGCCCGGCTGTTCATGATCTGCTCGTCGGCCGCCCTGGCTTCGGCGATCCTGGCGGCTCTCGCCGCCTTCACCGCGGCGGATTTGGCTTCGGCCGCCTGTGGATCACCGTTCAGCGCGTCGGGGGAGGTGGCCGATCGCGTGGCGGGAGGCTTGGTGGCGACGGGCTGTGTCCGAGCTTTCGCTGGCTTGGGCCGGTCTGGCGCCATCAGTTCCGCCGCACGGATGGGTGCCGGCGGTGTCGGCAGCTCCGCCACGGAGACCGGGGCGGTCGTCGCCAATGGCTCCACCGTGCCGAAAGCCGGCAGTCCGGTCGACAGCACGGCGCAGGCTGACAGCAGCAGCCGGCGGGTCCATCGCGACGATGACGCCGCGGCATAAGCGGAGAGCGAGCGACCGGTGAGCACGTCGATGGCAACTTCGAGGATTGACGACTGGCGGATCGGGATAGCGTCCGACCGACGCCTTACCCCTTAAGACTTACCATATTCAGGCAATTCCGGTTTTGTCACCCGTTACCCGCAGTCCGCCCGCATATTCTTGTGCCGGAGCCCGTCGAACCGGCGGCGGAGTACCCCGCCCTGGCCGTTGCTTGCCGGTTGAATTGCCCGGCCAAGCATGGACAGGAGCGCTTCGCGTACCAATCCTCAATCCTTCGTCCATTGCCGGGCCTCCCTGCCTTGGCTGGGGAGCCGCTTGCCGGATGGGCGGCAGGATGGAGGGTTGCGTATGCGTGCATACCGTCTCTTGGCCCATTTTCCGACCCGCGCGCCCGTGATCCGCGCGCCCGGCCGGGTTCCGATCCTCGTGCTGTCGTGCCTGCTGTCGTATCTGCTGTCGGGCCTGTCCTTCGTGGCATCCCCGGCCATGGCCCAGACGCCGGTGGACGTGGAGCTGGTGCTGGCGGTGGACGTGTCCGGCAGCGTCGATCCGGACGAGGCGAAGCTTCAGCGCAACGGTTATATCCAGGCCCTGCTGAACCCGAAGGTGCAGGCGGCGATCCGTGGCGGTCCCTTCGGCCGGATCAGCGCCACCTATGTCGAATGGGCCGGCGAGGGCTACCAGCATATGGTCGTCCCCTGGACCGAACTGAGCGATCCGGCCAGCGTCGACCGCTTCGCCGCCATGGTGGCGGAGGCGCCGATGATGACGGAGCAATGGACCTCGATCAGCGCCGTCATCGACTTCGCCATCCCGCTGTTCGGCAACAACGGGTTCGAAGGCACCCGGCGGGTCATCGACATTTCCGGCGATGGCGAGAACAACCGCGGCCGCCCGGCCGAGCTGGCGCGCGACGCGGCGGTCGCCCGCGGCATCACCATCAACGGGCTGCCGATCCTGAACGACCGCCCCAACCCCTGGGGCGGAGCGGCGCCGAACGACCTGGAGGGCTATTACCGCGACCATGTCATCGGCGGTCCCGGCGCCTTCCTGGTGCCCGCCCGCGATTTCGACGCCTTCGCCGACGCCATTCTTGCCAAGCTGCTGCTGGAGGTGTCGGGCCTCCCACCGAGCGGGCGGGATGTCGCCGTCCGCTGAGCGGGGACAGGATGGCAGGAGCCGGGATCAGTTCACCGTCCGGTCGATGGCGCGGCCGGCCTTTTCCGCCGGACCCGGCGGGTCGATGGCGTCCTTCACGCTCTGGCCGGCGTTGTCGATGGACTTGCCGGCCCTTTCCGCCGGGCCTTCCTCGTGGCAGGCGGCCACGGCGACCAGCGGCAGGACCAGGACGGCGGCGCGCAACAGCGTCAGCATGGAGTTTTCCTTCGCTTGTGGGGGGCGCGCCGTCCGCGGACCGGCGGCGCGCCGCGATGCGGAGGGAACGCCGCGGCCGGGCTTCGGGTTCGCCGGCCCCGCCATTTGCTCCGCCGACGCCCACGCCTGGGCCGGGCCGTCGCCATTTCGATTACCCCCGGCCGCCATCCCCCTCATTTTGTGTTCTACGGTCAACTCCCCGCCGCCCGTCCCGTGCCACTCTCGCGTCCAGGGATGAAACGGGTGGGAGGCCGGCATGGCGGGGTACCATTGCGATCTGGGGCGTCAGCGCCACCGTTTCGACGATCTGAAGGCGGTGATGGCCTGCGCCTCGCCGCGGCGGTCGGGGGACGAGCTGGCGGGCATCGCCGCCGACAGCGACGAACGGCGGGTGGCGGCGCGCATGGTGCTGGCCGACCTGCCGCTGAAGATTTTCCTCGCCGAGGCGCTGGTCCCCTACGAGACCGACGAGGTGACGCGCCTGATCATCGACCGCCATGACGCCGACGCCTTCCGGCCGGTGGCGCACATGACGGTCGGGCAGTTCCGCGACTGGCTGCTGTCCTATCAGGCCGACACCGCGACGCTGACGGCGCTCGCCCCCGGCCTGACGCCGGAGATGGCGGCGGCGGTGTCCAAGCTGATGCGCAACCATGATCTGGTCTCGGTCGCCGCCAAATGCTCGGTCGTCACCCGCTTCCGCACCACGGTCGGGCTGCCGGGGCGGCTGTCGAGCCGCTTGCAGCCCAACCACCCGACCGACGATCCGACCGGCATCGCCGCCTCGACGCTGGACGGGCTGCTCTACGGTATCGGCGACGCGGTGATCGGCATCAACCCGGCGACCGACAATGTGCCGGCCTGCATCGCTCTGCTGGAGATGCTGGACGCCGTGCGCACCCGCTTCGACATTCCGGTGCAATCCTGCGTGCTGGCCCATGTCACCACGACGATGCGGGCGATGGAGCGCGGGGCGCCGGTCGATCTGGTGTTCCAGTCGATCGCCGGCACCGAGAAGGCCAATGCCGGCTTCGGCGTCACCCTGTCGCTGCTGGCCGAGGCGCAGGAGGCGGCCAAATCGCTGAAGCGCGGCACCATCGGCGACAACGTCATGTATTTCGAGACGGGCCAGGGATCGGCCCTGTCGGCCGACGCCCATTTCGGCGTCGACCAGCAGACGGTGGAAACCCGCGCCTACGCCGTCGCCCGCGCCTTCGACCCGCTGCTGGTCAACACGGTGGTCGGCTTCATCGGCCCCGAATATCTCTATGACGCCAAGCAGATCACGCGGGCCGGGCTGGAAGACCATTTCTGCGCCAAGCTGCTGGGCGTGCCGATGGGCTGCGACGCCTGCTACACCAACCATGCCGAGGCCGACCAGGACGACATGGACGTCCTGATGACGATGCTGGCGACGGCGGGCGTCAATTTCCTGATCGCGGTGCCCGGCGCCGACGACGTCATGCTGAACTACCAGAGCCTGTCCTATCACGACGTGCTCGGGCTGCGGCATCTGCTGAAGCGCCCGCCGGCTCCGGAGTTCGAGGCGTGGCTGGAGAAGGCCGGCTGGCTCGACGAGCAGCGCCGGCTGCCGCCCTGGCCCGACCAGAGCCTCGTCGTTTCCGCCCTGCTGGGGAGTGCGGCCTGATGAGCGAGAGTCCAAAGGATCCGTGGGCGCGCTTCCGCACCGCCACCCGCGCCCGCATCGCTCTCGGCCGCAGCGGCGACGCCCTGCCGACCCGGGCGCTGCTGGAGTTCCAACTCGCCCACGCCCGCGCCCGCGACGCGGTGCACAGCGCGGTCGATTTCGACCGGCTGGCCGCCGAGCTGTCGCCGCTGGAGACCATCCGCGTCCACAGCGCCGCCCCCGACCGCCCGACATATCTGCGCCGGCCCGATCTCGGCCGCCGGCTCGATCCGGCCGGCGCCGCGGCGCTGCCGGCGGGGGAGTGGGATCTGCTGTTCGTGATCGCCGACGGGCTGTCGGCCGCGGCGGTGCAGGTCAACGCCGCCCCGCTGATCCATGCCTGCATGGCGCGGCTGGGGCATCTGCGGATCGGCCCGGTGGTGCTGGCCGGTCAGGCCCGCGTCGCGCTGGGCGACGAGGTGGCGGCGGCGGTGGGCGCCCGGCTGGTGGCGCTGCTGGTGGGCGAGCGGCCCGGCCTGTCGGCCGCGGAATCGCTTGGGGTCTATCTGACCTGGGAGCCCAGGCCCGGCCGCGCCGATTCCGAACGCAACTGCATCTCCAACATCCATGCCGACGGCCTGTCGATCCAGACGGCCGCCGACAAGCTGTGCTGGCTCGCCACCGAGGCGGCGCGGCTGAAACTGACGGGGGTCGCCCTGAAGGAGGACGCCCCGTCCCTGGCCGGTCCGGACAACCACAACAATCGGCTGACCGGCCAGTCCTGAGTGCGCCGCCATCGGCACCAACGCCTTGAAACATACAGCCTTGAACAGGGGCAGGAGGCAACATGTCTGGGACCACGAAACCTGAATTGAGCAAGAGCCTGAGCGGGCTCCATCTGTGGGGCATCGCCGTCGGGCTGGTGATCTCCGGCGAATACTTCGGCTGGAGCTACGGCTGGGCGGCGGCGGGAACGCTGGGCTTCCTCGTCACCACGATCCTGATCGCGGTGATGTACACCACCTTCATCTTCAGCTTCACCGAGCTGACCACCGCCATCCCCCATGCCGGCGGCCCCTTCGCCTACAGCTACCGCGCCTTCGGGCCCAAGGGCGGCTTCGTCGCCGGTTTCGCCACGCTGATCGAGTTCGTCTTCGCCCCGCCGGCCATCGCGCTCGCCATCGGCGCCTATCTGAACGTGCAGTTTCCCGGACTCGACCCGAAGACCGCCGCCGTCGGCGCCTACATCGTCTTCATGGGGCTGAACATCGCCGGCGTGTCGATCGCCGCCACCTTCGAGCTGTTCGTCACCATCCTGGCGATCATCGAGCTGGTGGTGTTCATGGGCGTCGTCTATCCCGGCTTCTCCTGGGCCAACTTCGCCGCCAACGGCTGGGCGGGTCAGGCCAGCTTCGGCAAGGACGCCTTCGGCGGCATCTTCGCCGCGATCCCCTTCGCCATCTGGTTCTTCCTGGCGATCGAGGGGGCGGCGATGGCGGCCGAGGAGACCAAGGATCCCAAGCGCACCGTGCCGCGCGCCTATATCGGCGGCATCCTGACGCTGGTGGTGCTGGCCTTCGGCACGATGATCTTCGCCGGCGGCGTCGGCGACTGGAACGCGCTGTCGAACATCAACGACCCGCTGCCGCAGGCGATGAAGGCGGTGGTCGGTGAATCGAGCGGCTGGCTGCACATGCTGGTGTGGATCGGCCTGTTCGGCCTGATCGCCTCCTTCCACGGCATCATCATGGGCTATTCGCGCCAGATCTTCGCGCTGTCGCGCGCCGGCTTCCTGCCGCCGGTGCTGGCCCGCCTGCACCCGACGCGCAAGACCCCGCACTGGGCGATCCTGGCCGGCGGCGTGATCGGCATCGCCGCCATCTATTCCGACGAGCTGATCCAGATCGGCGGCCAGCCGCTGACCGCCAACATCGTCACCATGTCGGTCTTCGGCGCCATCGTCATGTACATCATGAGCATGGCGGCGCTGTTCCGCCTGCGCGCCACCGAACCGGCGCTGGAGCGCCCGTTCCGCGCGCCCTTCTATCCGGTGTTCCCGGCGATCTCGCTGGCCCTGGCGGTGCTGGCCCTGGTGACCATGGTCTATTACAACGCCCTGGTCTTCGGGCTGTTCGTGGCGCTGTTCGCGCTCGGCTACCTGTTCCACCTCGCCACCGCCGGCATGCGGGTGAAGGCCGGTGGCGGCGCCGGGCTGACGCACATGGACGCCTTCACCGAGGCGCGGACGATGGTGGATTGAGATGGTGGAATGACAGCTTCGGCTGGTTGACGTCGGAGAAGGGGGCGCCGGTGTTCGGCGCCCCTTTTCTGGTCGCCCTCACTCCCCGTCGTGGCTTCGGATGAAGCTGCGGATTTCCGGCAGGATGCTTTCGCGCCAGCGGCGGCCGTTGAAGATACCGTAATGGCCGACCCCCTTCTGGAAATGCGTCTTGCGCATGTCGTCGGGCAGGGACGCGCACAGGCGCTGCGCCGCGATGGTCTGGCCGGGGGCGGAGATGTCGTCCAGCTCGCCCTCCACCGTCATCACCGCTGTCCTGGTGATCGCCGCCGGCTCCACCTTGCGGCCACGCGACACCATGGTGCCGTTGGGCAGGGCGTGCTTCTGGAACACCGTCTCGATGGTCTGAAGGTAGAAATCCGCCGACAGGTCCATCACCGACAGATATTCGTCGTAGAAGCGGCGATGCTGTTCCGCCGAATCGCCGTCGCCGCGCACGAGATGGCGGAACAGCCCGACATGCTCGTTGATGTGGCGGTCGAGATTCATCGACATGAAGCCCGACAGCTGGATGAAGCCGGGATAGACGCGGCGGAAGGCGCCCGGATAATAGACCGGGACCGTGGTGATCACGCTGCGCTCGAACCACTTCAGCGGGCGTTCCATCGCCAGCTTGACCGGCACCGTCGGGTTGGCCATCGGATCGATCGGGCCGCCCATCAGGGTCATGCTGCGCGCCTGCACCGGCTCGTCCGCCGCCGCCATCAGCGACACCGCCGCCATCACCGGCACCGCCGGCTGGCACACCGCGATGACGTGGGTGTTCGGTCCGAGGAAGCGGATCAGCTCCGCCACCGTGTCGACATAGTCGTCGAAGTCGAAACGCCCGGCCGACATCGGCACCAGCCGCGCGTCGATCCAATCGGTGATGAACACGTCATGGTCGCGCATCAGCGCCTCGACCGTGCCGCGCAGCAGCGTGGCATGGTGGCCCGACATCGGGGCGACCAGCAGCACCCTCGGCTGGCGCGGCGTGCCCGCCGGCTTGGCGAAGTTCAGCAGCTTGCAGAAGGGCGACTGCCAGACGAACCGCTCGGTGACCGGCACGGTCCGCCCATCGACCACCGTCTCCGCCAGCCCGAAGGCGGGCTTGCCGAAGCGGCGGGTCGTGCGTTCCACCAGCTCCGCCCCGGCGGCGACCGCCCGGCCCAGCTTGGTGTAGGACAACGGCATCAACGGATTCTGGAAGGTATGCTGAGCGGCTTCGGCCCACAGGCGCATCGGCCGCATGGCGGCGTGTTGCATGTCGTACAGGTGATACAGCAAGTCAGATCCTCACGTCACGGCTAACCCCCGGTCGGCCAGGGTTGGTTATTCCTTCGATCGCATATTGATCGTATTACCAACCATATCCTTGGACAGGGGTGGCGTATAGGTCAAGAGCTTCTTCGCATTTGCAAAGCACTGTTGTTGAAAGAACATTGCAGTGCACAAAAAACTATCAATCGCAACGATCCCCCTATGGCCCCGGCGCATGAATCCGTTGGTCATACCGACGTTCCGTGAGGGAGCCGACGATCAGGGAATGGCGAGCACCGCGCGCACCGGCAGATGGTCCGAGGCCCGGCGGGTCAGGATGGTGCGGACCACCTCGAAGGCGGGAATTTGCAGGCCGCCCGTCACATAGATGCGGTCGAGTCGCAGGGTCGGCATGCGGGCGTGGAAGCTGCGCGGGTTGGCGACATCAGCGAAGGAGGAGGCCAACTGGCGCAGCCGGGGGGAACTGGGCGTCCATTCGTTCAGGTCGCCCATGAACAGGGTGGGCAGGGCCGGTTGCCGCTCCACCCGCGACACTATGTCGCTGACCTGCTTGGCCCGCTCCCAGGGGTCGAGACCGAGATGGGCGACGATCACCCGTACCGGGCGGCCCCGCACCTCGATCACCGCGTCGATGCCGCCGCGCGGCTCGCGCTTGCCGACGGACAGGTCGATGGGTTCCATCGACCGTACCGGCAGGCGGGTCAGCAGGCAGTTGCCGTAATGAGCGCGCGCGCTGTGCTTGGTCGGGGCGGCATAGGCTTTCAGCCCGGTGTGCTGCTCCAGGAAGGCGAACTGGTCCATCCCCGATTCGCCGCGATGGTGCCAGCCGACCTCCTGCAAGCCGATCAGGTCGACGTCGAGATCGCGGATCACCTGGGCTACCCGGTCCGGAGCGAAGCGGGCATCCAGCCCGACGCAGCTGTGGATGTTCCAGGTGGCGACGCTGAACGCCGTCATGCCGTCCGGAACGGGCGAGCTGCGGCGGTCGGCCGGGCGCGGGCGGCGGGTGCGGGCGGCGCGCAACGCGGCGGCGATGCGCTGGACACGGTCACGGCTGAAACGGATCACGGTTTCAAATTCCTTCCCTTTGGCCTTTCGTCCGCCCTCTCGTCCTGTCGGACAGGATTCCGCCCCCGCCCGAGAAGCCGGCCGGTCAGCCAGCCGAGCCCGATCGCCACCGCCGCCATCGCCGCCAGCAGCGCGACGTCGCCGGCGTCGGGATGGGTGAGGGTGCGTTCAAGCTGCCGTCCGAGCAGAGTGAAGGCAAGGATGCCGGGCGCAAGACCGACCATGGTGCCGATCAGGTAATCGTCGAAGCGCAGCTTCGAGGCGCCGGCGGCGAGGTTCACCACCGTATAGGGCGCCACCGGCACGGCGCGCACCCCGGCCACCGCGAGGATGCCGCCGTCCGACAGCCTTTGGTTCAGGCTGGCGATCAGCGGTCCGCCATGGCGGTCGAGCAGGTCGCGCCCCGCCACCCGCCCGGTCCAGAACATCGCCACCGCCGAGGCGACCGCCCCGGCCATGGCGGTGGGAAAGCCCCACCACGGCCCCATGACGATGGCGGTGGCGGCGATCAGCACGGTCAGCGGGAACATGACATAGCCGCCGGCGACATAGGCCAGCATCAACCACAGCGGTGTCAGCGGGCTGTCGCCCAGCCCGTGGAAAACCGCCAGCACGGCGTCCAGGGATGCCCAATCGCTCAGCGCGCCGTAGCGCCACATCCCCCACAGCCCCAGCAGGGCCAGGATACCGGCCAGCGTCAGCCAGTGGCGGGTGCGCGGGATGCGCGACGGCAGCACCCGGCGCACGATCTCCACCGCGTCCACCGGATGTTCGGGATCGAAGACGCGGGCGTCGGCGACCGCGGCGGCGAGCCCCTCCGGCTCGGGGTCATGCAGCGGTTCCAGCCGGCGCCCGACCGGCCGGCGCAGCGACGCGATGGCGGCCCCCAGCGAGCCCAGCCGCCGCCGCGCCGCCGCGACCTGTTCCGGGCTGGTGCCGAGATGCTCGGCGATCAGGTCGTCGCGGGTGTGGCGGATGGCCCGGCGGGTTTCCGCATGCTCCGGTCCCGGCCCGGCCTCCAGCGCCAGGTCGCATTCGGTGTCGAGGCCCATCGAGCGGTTGTTCAGGTTGGCCGAGCCGATGCGCAGCAGCCGGTCGTCCACCACCATCACCTTGGCATGCACGGTGATGCAGGCGCCGTTGTCGGTCAGGGCGGCGAACAGGTGGAAGCGGCCATGGCGGTCGGCCTCGCGCAGCTCGCGGGACAGCCGGGCGCGGACGCCCAGCATGACGGTGTTCTCCAGCCAGCTGGTGGTGCGCACCGGGTTGACGATGATCACCTCCGGCCCGTCCTCCTCCGACAGCCGGGCCTTCAGCGCCTCGGCCACCGCGGTGGAGGCGAAATACTGGCTTTCCAGATAGATCACCTCGCGCGCCGCGGCGATGGCCGCCAGATGGAGCGCCTCGACCTCGCGGACCTCCTCGCGCCCGTTGCAGGCGGGATCGGTGCGGGCGATGCCGACCCGCACATCGCGCAGCAGCGGCTCGAAGCCGGGCGGCCAGGGGTCGGCGGCCAGCGGGTGGCGCCGCGCCGGGCGGCCGGGCTTTGGCGCGGGGGGCGTCAGCCTCTCGCCCGTGGCCCGCGCCCAGCGGTCGCGGAACATCTCGCCCAGCGCGCGGGCCGCGTCGCCGTCCACCGCCATCATCACGTCGTGAAACGGCTCATAGGGCCTGCCGTCGGGCTGGCGCCGCCGCGGGTCGTGGCCGTGGTGGGCGCGGCTGTCCCAGCGGTTGGCGGTGATGTCCAGCCCGCCGCAGAAGGCGAGGCGGTCGTCGATGACCAACAGCTTCTGGTGATGGCAGGCGCCGGTCGGATGATCGCCGTCCAGCCGGTATTGCAGGCGCCGATGGGTCAGCCAGTTGCGCAGCATGAAGGGATGCGACCAGCGGGCGATATCGAACAGCTCGGCATAGTCCCACTTCAGCACATGGATGTGCAGGTCGGGGCGCGTCGTCGCCAGCCAGTTCAACAGCGTGCCCAGCCGGTCGGGCCGGCGCGGGCGGCGGGTCTGCGGCATCAGGCGGATGCGGGCGTCGAAATCCCAGGCGGTCAGATAGATGCTGCGCCGTGCCCGCCGCATCGCCGCCTTGGCCAGCGCGAAGTAGTTTTCGGCGTCGACGATCACGCCCAGCCGGCCGGTGTCCTCCACCCGCCAGCAGGTCCGCCCCGGTTGCAGGATCGGCCGCGCCACGGCGGCGGGCGCCACGGCATCGGACTCCGTGGCGGCGGGCATCGGTCCGGCGGAGAGGAGGGGGCGGGGCGACGGGGCGTCCATGGGGTCCGGGCGGCTGCTGAATCCTGGGTCATAACATCTGGGAAGGCCATTCCTTCCCCACCCTCAGCCATTTGGGGAAAGCGGCGGGGAATTGCAGCCACCCGGTCACGCCTCCGCTCGAAAAATCGGCGGGAAGCGCCGGATTTCGGGTATGGGCGCTAATTCTGTTGCCCGGCACGGGTGGGGCGCTTACGGTCGCATGTCGAACCAGCGACGGTTCCCTGTCGCCAGCTCCCATTCTCCAGACGACTTGCCCACGCCCCTGCCGAGATGCCGCGTCCCGTGATCCGCCGCCTGATCGATGCCGCGCCCGCCGCCCTCCTGCCGATGGCGGCGGGCATCGGGCTGGCGGCACTGGTGGCGCCGCAGCCCGATGCGGCGCTGGGGCTTCTGCGCGGGTTGATGGTGACCCTGCTGCTGACCCTGCCGTCGCTGGCGGTCGGCACCGCCATCGGCACGCTGGCCGGAGCCTGGGCGGCGGTGGCGCCGCGCTCCGCCGGTGGGCTGCTGGGCCGGGTGCTGGCGGGAGCGGGGCCGCTGCTGCCCGGCTTCCTGCTGGCGGCGGTCGCGGCGCTCGCGGTGCGGGCGGGGGCGTCGGCGGCGCCGCTGGGCTGGACCGTGCTGTCGATTCCCGCCGCCTGCCAGGCCGCCCGGCTGGCGCGCCCCGCCATGGAGCGGGCGCTGGGTGCCGGGCCGGACGGGGCCGCGGTGCGCATGGCGCGCGGGCTGGGGCTGGACGAACGCACGGTGCTGCGCCACCACGCCTTGCCGCAGGCGGTCGCCCCGGTGATGGCGGGCCTGCGCGCCGCGGTGCTGGCGGCGATGGTCGGGGCGGTGGCGCTGGAAAGCCTGCTCGACCTGCCGGGAGCGGGGGCGCTGATGATCGATGCCGCCCGCGCCGGCTCGGCCGCCGGGGCGGTGCCGGCCCTGGTGGCGCTGGGCGGGTTGACCGCCCTGCTGAACGCGTTGGGCCTTGGCGCCCGCGACTGGATCGACCCGGCCAACCACAGTTCGACGCCCTATCAGGGGGCGTGACCGCATAAGGACCCCGCACAAGGACCGCAATGGCCGAGTACGACCAACCGCCCTTTTCCCACCCGCTGCCGACCGAGCCGCAGCGCGCCGGCTTCGCCCGCGGGCTGTCGGGTACCGCCGTGCTCGCCGGGCTGGTGCTCGCCTGCGCCGCGGCGCCGCTGATGGCGGATGGCGGCGCGGTCCGCCGGCTGGATGCCGATCCGGTCGCCGCCGCGCTGTTCGACGGGCGCGGCAGCCTGTCCTTCGCGCTGCTGGTCGCGGTGCTGGGCGGGGCGTTGGGCATCGGCTGGGCGCTGCTGGCCGGGCTGCTCGGCAATCTCGCCGGCAGCCGGGCGGAGCGGCGCCTCGCCGCCGCCGCCAACCGGCTGTCCGGCTGGCCGCTCGCCCTGCTGGTTCCGCTGGCCGGCGGGCTGGCGGGACAGGTCTGGTCGCTGGCGCTGGTCTCCGCGCTGACCGTGGCCCCCGCGGTCGCCGCCCTCGCCCATGCCGAGCTGTCGGCCCTGATGCGGGCGGAGTTCCTGACCGCCGCCCGCGCCGCCGGTCTGCCCGAGGCCGAGCTGCTGCGCCGTCATCTGATCCCGAACCTGACGCGCCCGCTGCTGGCCGCCGCGACGCTGGCCCTGCCGCGCGTGTTGGCGGCGGAGAGCTTCGCCAGCCTGCTCGGCCTCGGCCTGCCGCCGGCGCTGGGCAGCTGGGGCGCCTCGGTCGGGCTGGCGGCGCGGCTGGGCGACCCGGTGGCCCTTGCGCCGCCGGCCCTGCTGCTGGCGCTCGCCCTCTGGGCCGCCTGCGCCATCGCCGACGGGGCGATGGCCGGGAATCGCAAGCCATGACCGACAAGCCATGAACCACATCGCCCCCCATGGCGCCGTCAAGGGCACAGCCAAGCCCGCGCCGGCCGAGGCCGAGGCGCTGACCCTGATGCTGGGCGACCGCGTCCTGCTCGACCGCGCCAGCTTCCGGGTGGAGCGCGGGCAGGTTCTGGCGATCACCGGCGGCGGCGGCAGCGGCAAGACCGCGTTGCTGGCCGCCCTCGCCGGCCAGCCGCCGGCCGGGGTGGATGTCGCCGGCTCCGCCCGCGTCGACGGGCCTCTGCTGATCGCCCAGGGCGGCCGTCTGGCGCCGCGCCGGCCCTTGGCGCTACAGGTGGCGGAGGTGGTCGGTCACCATCTGGGGCTGGATCTGCGCTCGGCGCTGCGCCGGATGGCCGATGCCCTCGATCGCATGGGCGTGCCGCCCGCCGCCCGCCGTTTCGACCTGCCGCCCGAACAGCTGCCGGACTCCCTGCGCTGGTCCTGCCTGTTCGCCATGGCGGTGGCGGTGGGGCCGGCGGTGTTGCTGGCCGACGCCCCGGCCGCCGGGCTGGATCCGACGGTGCGGCTGCGGCTTCTCCACCGGCTGGCCGACTGGGCGCGCTCGGACGGGGTGGCGCTGATCCTCGCCGGCCGGCCGGAGGATGGGTTGGCCGGCCCCGCCGACGGTGTGCTGACGCTGCGCCGCGGCCGCCTGCTGCCGCCCGTGCCGCCGCGCGGCGGACCGCTGGAGCCGCTGGAGCCGCCGGGCGCCGCCCGCCTGCATGCGCGCGGCGTCGGCATGTCCTATCCGCTCGCCCCCGGCCCGAAGGGGGAGGCGCGGTCCCTCGCCGTTCTGCATGGCATCGACCTTGATTTGCGGATGGGGGAGACGCTGGCCCTGCTGGGCGAGACCGGCAGCGCCAAGGCGACGCTCGCCCGCTCGCTGCTGTGCCTGCCGCCGCCGACGGCGGGGGCGGTGGTGTGGATGGGGCGCGACCTGACGGCCACCGCCGCACCGCCCGCCATGGGAGACGATCCCGACCGTGGCGGCCTGCGCCGGGCCCGGCGCGACCTCCAGCCCCTGTTCCCCGATCCGGCCGCCTCCTTCGACCCGGCGATGACCATCGGTGCCCAATTCGCCCTGCTTCTGGAAAACCTGCGCCCCGACATTCCCGCCGAGCGTCGCGACCATCATATCGACGAGGCGCTGGAGGAGGTCGGACTGCGTCCCGAGGCGGCGCTCCGCTGGCCGGCGGCGCTCGGCGTCGCGGAGGCCGTCCATGCCGGCCTCGCCCGCGCCATCCTGGCCGAGCCGCGCGTGCTGATCGCCGACGAACCCGCCGGCCCCCTGTCGGCGGAGGAGCGCGAGCGCTTCCTCGACACGCTGATGACGGTGCGCGACCGTCGCCGCCTGTCGCTGATCCTGGCGACGGACCATTACGACGAGGGGCTGCGCGACGCCCATCGCGGCATCGTGATGCTGGCCGGACGGGTGGTGGAGAGCGCCGACGCCGGGACGCTGCGGACCGCGCCGCTGCATCCCTACAGCCGCGCCATGCTGGCCGCCGCCCATGGCGGGCGCCCGGCGCTGGACGGCGACGCGCCGTCGGCCTTCAGCCTGCCTGCCGGCTGCCCGCTGCGCCGCCGCTGTCCGCTGGCGCGGGAATTCTGCGCCCAGGCGGTTCCGGTGCTGGAGGAGGTGGCCCCCGGACATCATGTCGCGTGCCATTACTGGGATACGCCGGCCGCGGCGTGAGCGGGGGCCGACGCAACGGCTGGCTGTCTTCATGCCATTGTGTTAGCCTTTCGGAACGCAATGTCCCCGATCCGGAACGACTGCCGCAGGGGAGCCGCGATGCCATCCCTGTCCCCCGATCAGAGCCCTCTGCCGGATGTGTCCCTGCTGGCCGGGCTTGCCACGCCGCTGTGGCTGGCGCGGGCGGAGGACGGGGTCGTGCTCTGGCTGAATGGCGCGGCGTGCCGGCTGCTCGACCCGGATGCGGTCGGCGGACCCTTGCGCTTCACGCCGGCCGGGCCGATGCGGGAGACCGCCGTGCCTCGCGACATCGGCATCCGAGGGAGCGGAGGCCCGTCGGTCGAGCTGACCGTCCGCATCGATCCGGCGCCGGGCCGGGGCCTGCTGCTGGTGGAGGGGCTGGCCGACGATACCGCCCACCGGGAGCTGGCCCGCCTGAAGGCGCGGGAGGCGGAACTGGCCGACACCAACCGCCGCAAGTCCGACTATATCAATCACTTGAGCCACGAACTGCGCACGCCGCTGACGGCGGTGATCGGCTTCGCCGAAATCCTGCGCGACCAGCTGCTGGGGCCGCCCGACAGCCCGCGCTATGGCGAGGCGGCGGCACAGATCGTCGCGGCCGGCGATTACATGCTGGAATTGATCAACAACCTGCTCGACCTCGCCCGCATCGAGGCCGGACGGCTGGACCTGCATGAGGAGGAGTGCCCGCTCGCCCTGATCGTCGATGCCACCCTGTCGATGATGGCGGTGCGGGCCGAACGTGGCGGCGTCGCCATGTCGGCCCGCCTGCCGGCGGATTCGCCGACGCTGTGGGCCGATCCGTCGCTGGTTCGGCAGATGCTGACGAATCTTGTCGCCAACGCGCTGAAATTCACCGCCGAAGGTGGGCATGTGACGGTGTCGGCCGAGCGGGACGCCGATGGCGGCCTGATCCTGGCGGTCGCCGACGATGGCCGCGGCATGGCGCCGGAGCAGATTCCGCGGGCGCTGACCGCCTTCACCCAACTCCATGATCCGGCGACGGTGGCGGAGCGCGGATCCGGCCTCGGCCTGCCGCTGACCGCGGCGCTGATCGCCCTGCATGGCGGCGGCATCGCCATCGACAGCGCGCCGGGGCGCGGAACCACCTTGCGGCTGCGCTTTCCGCCGGAGCGGGTGTTGGGACCTCCACTCCGGCCCATCCGGCCATGAAAAAGCCCCCGCTCCGATGGAGCGGGGGCCTTTCACATCACAACGACCGATGAGAGATCAGGCCATCTCGACGCGCTGGGCCTCGGGGCCCTTGGCGCCCTGGCGGATGGTGACGCGGACCTGCGCCCCGTCGTCCAGGCCGCTGATGCCCGACCGTTCCAGCGCACGGATGTGCACGAAGATGTCCTTGCCGCCGGTGGACGGGGCGATGAAGCCGAAGCCCTTCGACACGTTGAACCACTTCACCGTGCCGTCGACCAGCTCGCCGCTGTCCGAATCGCCGTAGCTGTCGGCGCCGTAGCCGCCGCGGCTGCCGCCGCCATAGCTGCCGCCGCCGTAGCCGCCGTCGTTGCCCCAGCTGTCACGCTCGCGCGGGGCGCGCGACGGACGGCTCGGGGCGGCGGTCGAGGTGTCGACCGCGTGGATGGTGGCGACCTGCGGGCCCTTCGGGCCGCGCGACAGGTCACAGGTGATGGTGGCGCCTTCGGGCAGGCTGTCATGTCCGCAGAACTGCAGAACCGTGGAGTGCAGGAAAGCGTCGGGCGACCCATCGTCGGGGGTGACGAAGCCGAAGCCCTTGGTGGCGTTGAACCACTTGACGGTGGCGCGGATGTCGCGCTGGGTGATTTCAGGAGCGCGGAAGGAGGAGCGCTGCGGACGGTCGAACATCAGTTATCGTCTCATCTGTCGTGTTAAACCCCATCCCGGCAAAAACCAAAGAAGGGACACCCGGAACAGGGCCAGCGAAGGATGATCGGTTCCGCCCCATAATTCAATCAGGATCGCGAATTTTCCCCATAAGCGCACAACAAAATCGCCGCCGCCGCCCGTCGGAGGGGCGGGCGGGCGGGCGGGGCGGGCCCATTTCATCATTTTTGTGCGGGTGCGGCGGGACGACTCCGCCGCGACTCACGGCCTGAACCGGTCAGGCGCCGTGGCACTTCTTGTATTTCTTGCCGCTGCCGCAGGGGCAGGGATCGTTGCGGCCGACCTTGGGGCCGCTGCGCGGGCGGGCGCCCAGCTGACCCTCGACATAGTACCAGCGGCCGTCCTGATGGGCGAAGCGGCTGGTCTCATGGTGGGTCATCGGCTTGCCGTTCATGCTGAAGCGGGCGACGAACTCGACGATCCCCTCGTCGTCGCCGGGCTGGCCGCCCTCGGCCGAGCGGATCTCCACCCCGGTCCAGACGCTGTTCTTCGCCCAGGTCTCGATCTCTTCCCGGTTGAAGTCGTCGCGGGTGCTGGGCAGCAGCGTATCATGCAGATAGTCGATATTGCCGGTGGCGAAGGCCGAATAGCGCGAGCGCATCAGCGCCTCCGCCGTCGGGGCGGGCATGCCGGCCAGATAGGGTCCGCAGCAGGCGTCCAGCGGCCTGCCGGAACGGCAGGGGCAGTCGGCGGCGGTCTGGGTCGTGTCGGTCATGGCCTGCTCTCGGGTGATGGCTGGGCGGGTGATGGCGGGGCGCATCCATAGCGCAGCCGCGCGCCGCTTCTCAAGAGGCTGGTTGACGCGAATGGCTGCAAACCGGCCCGGTCTTGCGCCGGGACTCCGGCCCGGTTATCAAGCCGCCCCATTCCATCCCCGTCCGGAAGGCCGCCCGCCGATGCCCGCCAAAGCGCCCCGCAAAGCCGCCATCCCCCGGCAGCGCCCCGACCTGTCGCTGGAGGCCGGCTTCGGCGCCGGCCGCCGGGTCTGCGGCATCGACGAGGTCGGGCGCGGCCCGCTCTGCGGCCCGGTGGTCGCCGCCGCCGTGGTCCTGCCGGCGGAGGGCTTGCCGCCGGAGATCGCGGCGCAGATCGACGACAGCAAGGCCGTCACCCGCCGCCTGCGCGAGGAGATCGAGCCGGCGATCCGGGCCCATGCGCTCGCCTTCGCCATCGCCGAGGCGTCGGCCGCCGAGATCGACGAGCTGAACATCCACAGGGCGACGCTGCTGGCGATGAGGCGGGCCTATGAGGCGCTGCCGGGGGTGCCGCCCGACGCGGCGCTGATCGACGGCAAATTCACCCCCGACATCGCGTGCGAGCGGGTGGCGGTGGTCAAGGGCGACAGCCGCAGCCTGTCCATCGCCGCGGCCTCTATTCTCGCCAAAGTGGCGCGCGACAGCGAGATGTTGCGGTTGTCGGCGGTGTATCCCCACTATGGATGGGACCGAAACGCCGGATATCCGACACCGGAGCATCTGGACGCCCTGACCCGCCATGGTGTCACGCCGCATCACCGAGTCAGTTTTGCACCAGTGAAACGTCAAAAGGCGCTAAGCGGCTGACCCGCCGTCACTTGGCGAAGAAAGCTGTTGACGGCGACTCGGCCGCGACTCATTGTCCGGCCAAGTTCCAGTTCTTTGCCGGTCGTGAAATGCTCCCTGAAAACCGTATCCTGGTCGGCGATTGCATCGCTCTCATGAACGATCTGCCGCCCGCGTCGGTGGATCTCGTCTTCGCCGATCCGCCCTACAACTTGCAGTTGGGTGGCGAGCTGCTGCGGCCGAACCATACCCGCGTCGCCGGGGTGGATGACGAGTGGGACAAGTTCGACGATTTCGAGGCCTATGACCGCTTCACCCGCGACTGGATGACGGCCGCCCGCCGCATCCTGAAGCCGGAAGGCTCGCTGTGGGTGATCGGCAGCTATCACAACATCTTCCGCGTCGGAGCCACGTTGCAGAATCTGGGATTCTGGATTCTGAACGACATCGTCTGGCGCAAGACCAACCCGATGCCGAACTTCCGCGGCACCCGCTTCGCCAACGCGCACGAGACGATGATCTGGGCGGCCCTCGACAAGGACGCACGCTATCGTTTCAATTACGACGCGATGAAGAACCTCAACGAGGATCTTCAGATGCGCAGCGACTGGCTGCTGCCGATTTGCAGCGGCGGCGAGCGGCTGCGCGACGAGGAGGGCAAGAAGACCCACCCGACGCAGAAGCCGGAATCGCTGCTGTACCGGGTGATCCTGTCCTCGTCGCGTCCCGGCGACGTGGTGCTGGATCCCTTCTTCGGCACCGGCACCACCGGGGCGGTCGCCAAGCGGCTCGGCCGCAAATGGATCGGGCTGGAGCGCGACGACACCTATGTCAAGGCCGCCCAGGCCCGCATCGACGCGGTGGAGGAGGCGCCCGACACCGCCATCCTCGACACGCCGCCCAAGCGCTCGGCCCCGCGCATCCCCTTCGGCTGGGTGGTGGAGCGCGGGCTGCTGCGCCCCGGCTCGACCCTGTTCGACCAGCGCCGCCGTGTCGCCGCCCGCGTGCGTGCCGACGGCACGCTGATCGGCTCCGGCCCGCGCGGCGACCATCGCGGCTCGATCCATCAGGTGGGGGCGGCGATGGCCGGGCTGCCGGCCTGCAACGGCTGGACCTTCTGGCATTATGAGGAGGGCGAGGATCTGCGCCCGATCGACGTGCTGCGCGAGCGCATCCGCTCGGAGATGCACTGAGTCCATCCCAGATCTGTCCGTCCGGCATGGACGGCGCCGGACGGCGGCTTGGCAGCGGTGGCGCCGCCGTGCTAGGGCTGTCGCCCATGAACAAGCTCTTCGCCACCGTCACCGCCCCGGTGCCGCGTTCGGCCCCGGCGACGCTGTCCACCCGTTGTTTCGTGCGTGATCTGGTGATGGACGCGCTGATCGGCGTTTATGCCCATGAACGGCTGAAGCCCCAGCGCATCCGCCTGAACCTGGATCTCGAGGTGATCGCTCCCGGCGTCACCGGCGAGGACATGGCGACCATCGTCAAGGGCGTGGTCACCCAGGGCCATGTCACGCTGGTGGAGACGCTGGCCGAGCGCATCGCCGCGCGCTGCCTCGCCGATGCGCGGGTGACGGTGGCCAAGGTGCGGGTGGAAAAGCTGGACGTCTTCCCCGACGCCGCCAGCGTCGGCGTGGAGATCGAGCGCGCCCGCGCCTGACCCCGCCCCCCTCCCTTCCAAGAGGAAGCCGCCGCCCGTGTCCCCGCTCGCCGTCCTCACCGCCGACCAGACCGCCGACCGGCTTCCCTTTCCCGCCCTGTGCGACGCCGTCGCGGCGGCCGCCCGCGACTATGCCGCCGGCCGCATCACCAGCCCGGAACGGCAGGTGCTGCCGCTGGCGGAAGGCGGCGTGCTGCTGTCGATGCCGGCGACGGCGGCGGACATCGCCATCCACAAGCTGGTCAACGTCACGCCCGGCAACGGTGCCCGGGGATTGCCGACCATCCACGGCGTGGTCAGCGCCTTCGATGCCGTGACCGGCGCCCCCCGGCTGATCCTGGACGGGCCGACCGTCACCGCGCGGCGCACCGCCGCCGTGTCGATGCTGGCGATCCGCAAGTTGGCCCCGGCCCCGCGTCATGTGGCGCTGCTTGGCGCCGGCACCCAGTCCGCCGGCCATGTGGCGGCGCTCGCGGCGCTCCATCCCGGTATCCGCATCGACATCCACAGCCGCAGCCTCGCCAGCGCCGCCGCCTTCTGCGCGGCGCAGGAGGGGCAGGGGGTGGAACTGCGTCCGATGAACGGCCCGGTCGATCCGGCCGCCGGGGTGGTGATCGCCCTGACGACCAGCCTGTCGCCGATTTATGACGAGACGCCGCGCCCGGACCGGCTGCTGATCGGCGTCGGCGCCTTCAAGCCGGAGATGGTGGAGTTCGGCCCGGCCGCCGTCCATGGCAGCGATCTGTTCGTCGACGACCCCGCCGGCGCCCGCCACGAGGCCGGCGACCTCATCCAGGCCGGGGTGGAGTGGAGCGGCGTCAAGTCGCTGGTCGACGCGCTGGACGGCCAGGCGACCGATGGGCGCCCGCGCCTGTTCAAGAGCGTCGGCTGCGCCGCCTGGGATCTGGCCGCCGCGCGCTGCGCGTTGGGGCAGGGCTAGAGCGCGATCGCTTCAGACGGAATCGTCTGAAGCGTGAATCGCACGGAAAATCGAAAGGCTAGAGTCGCTGCCTCACCGACGCAGCGGCGCCGCGCGCTTGACCAGCCGGCGGTCCATGTCGGTGCTTTCCACCGTCGGTTCGCCCAGGCTGCGCAGGGCGAAGGCGAAGGTGTCCATCACCCGGTCCAGCACGATCTCCTGGTCGTCCGGGCGGCGGCTGACCGACACCACGGCATAGCCGGCGGCGCGGGCCACCGCCGGATCACCGCGCAGGCCGCGCACGCCCCAGCCCGCCAGCGCATCCTTGCAGCGGAACAGCTCGGCGGCGAAGCCGCCCGCCGACTGGGTGCGTCCGACCACATAGGCGGCGGCGACCGCCAGCGGCGCCAGCAGCCCGTCCCAGTCCAGGCAATCCTCGCGCCCGACCCACACTCCGCCGACCGAGCAGGCGGCGGGACCGATCGCCTCGCCGATCCCGGTGCGGAAGGCGCGCAGGGTCGCGACGGCTTCGGCCGCCGGCATCGGCTCCACCCGCCGCCCCTCCGGCATCAGCATCAGCCGGCCCGCCCATTGTGACGATGGCGGCAGCTGTTCGGTCAGGCGTGCGAGCAGCGCCTCGCGGGCGGCGGCGAAGGGGACGACCTCGGACATCGGGGCCTGCGGCGATGGTGGGAAGGCGAGGGCGAGAAAAAGCCCGAGAAGCACCGGAATGTCAAGGGCAAGCCAATGGTTGCGACTTTTGGTCGTGTAACATCCCGCCGGCATCCGGCAAACGGGATGCTCCGGCCCGCGTCAACGCATGGCGGCGGAAATGTCAAACCACGGTATCGGTCCGCGCGCCCTCGATCGTGGAAGAGGCGGGGGAGACGCCGGACTTCAGCGATCGAGTCAGCGCTTCGAGAACAGCGTCCTTTTCGGTGGCGTCCTTGCTGGTGGCAGTGCCGGCGCCGGCCGCTGCCGCTCCCGTGGTTGCTGGCAGCGGCTGGAGGGCCGGATAGTCCTGACGGCTGTATGTGGCGTTCGCATTGGCCTTCAACAGGGCGACCATCGGGTCCTCCTCCCCCGTCTTCTTGGCGTTCATCGCGCTTGCCGCTTGCCATGCCGCATCCAACTGGGCTTTGCCATCGGAATAGCCGGGAGGCAACCTGTCGGTGGCGGCCTGCTTGGACTGGGGCAGGGCGGGGGGCCGCTGCAAATCGGGGATCCCGTTGAAATCCGTTTCCGCGGCGAACGCAGTCGCGGCATCCCGATAAGCCGCCGGCCGGAATCCGGCATTGAACAGTTTCTCGACGGCTTTCGAATCTGACGGGGAGAATATCGCCGGATCGTCTTCGCCGGAAAATATGTCCGAATGGCGGAGGTTGTTGCCGAGGCGCCGCATCATGAAATTGCCATCGACCTCCTCCCCATCCTTCATGACCTTCTCGTCAAGGGGGCCATAGCTCTGAACGAAGTTTTTTTTATGATCCTCCAAGGCTGCGGTCATTTCCTTTAAGAGAGAGCCGCTTGCAGCCGGTATGCTTTCACCGGAATTGTCATTATTTACTTTTCCCATTCTCTTAAGGAATGAATCGGATATGCGCGCTTGCTCGGCATTGAATCTCATTTTATTATCACTGATAGATCGAATTTTTTCACCGACCTCGATTTCCTCCTGGGTGCGCGGCGCTTCCCTGAAGTATCGATTCTGAACCGCCTCCTTGGCGATGCCGCGAAGCCCCTTGACCACATCATCGGCCGTCAACACCCCCGCCTTGACGGACTCCTCCAGCATGCTGCGCGCCTTGCCATCCAGCTTTTCGAAGACCTTGGCGGCCACGCCGGTCAATGCCTTGCCGAGGGGACTGACGTCCACGCTGTCGGCGGCTTCGGCGGACGGTGGCGAAAACGCGGAGGCGACCAGGCTCTTGCTCTTGCCGACCGCCGCGCCCACAGGCTTCCATGTTCCCGCCTGGCTGGTGGCGGACAGAGCTGAGAACAGGCTGCTTGCGTTATGAGACATGGAGGTCTCCTGGTTTGGCGGCGGATGGGGGTGCTGACGGAAATGACAAATCCTTATGGGGGTTCATACTGTATGTATATTCTCCATAATGAATCATTAATTCCATCAGATGCCGCTATAAATGGTAAAATGCTTCGATGCCTATGCATCTTGAGGATGCCGGCCCGCTGCCGTTTCCGCCTTCGACAATCCTGCTGTCAGGTCGACGATGACGGCGGTTCACTCCGATCTCCAAAAAAATGCGAGGCTTTGCGTTTTTCCGCTTGCCAGGGTCCGTCAACGTTTTTATAAAGCGGCCTCCGTTCCCGGTTAGCTCAGTTGGTAGAGCAGCGGACTGTTAATCCGCTTGTCGCTGGTTCGAGTCCAGCACCGGGAGCCATCGCGCGGGTGTAGCTCAGTTGGTTAGAGCGCCGGCCTGTCACGCCGGAGGCCGCGGGTTCAAGTCCCGTCACTCGCGCCATTCTCCTCATGGTATCCAAATCGACGCATCGGCTGATCGCGACTGCCCCACCGGGCGGCTTCGCGCTATCATGCGTTCTTCGCCGCGTTCACGATGCGGCCGATGGCGCCGGTTCCCTGTTGTACGGGTGCCCGCGCGCCCAACGGCCGCGCACAGCCGGGGAGGAACCGCTCATGCGTTTGTCTGACAAGGTCGCCGTCGTCACCGGTGGCGGATCGGGCTTCGGCGAGGGCATCGCCCGCCGTTTCGCCGCCGAGGGGGCCCGCGTCATCGTCGCCGACCTGGACGAGGCCGCCGCCGGCCGCGTCGCCGACAGCCTGGGCGAGACGGCGCTCGCCGTCCGCGCCGACGTGGCGGTTGGCGAGGATTACGAGGCCATCGTCTCCGCCGCCCTGGGGGCGTTCGGACGGCTCGACATCCTGATCAACAATGCCGGCTACACCCACCGCTACGGCTCGATGCTGGAGGTCGACGAAGCCACCTTCGACCGCATCTATGCCGTCAATGTGAAGTCGCTCTATCACGGCGCCATCCATGCCGTGCCGGTGTTCCGCGCCCAGGGCGGCGGCGTGATCCTGAACATCGCGTCGACCGCCGGCCTGCGGCCGCGGCCGAACCTCACCTGGTACAATGGCTCCAAGGGGGCGGTGATCACCCTGACCAAGTCGATGGCGGCGGAGCTGGCGGCCGACAATGTCCGCGTCTGTGCCATAGCACCGGTGGCGGGTGAGACCGGCATGCTCCACCGCTTCATGGGGCAGGACACGCCGGAGCGCCGGGAGCAGTTCCTGCGCAGCATCCCGCTCGGCCGCCTGTCGACGCCGGATGACATCGCCAACGCCGCACTCTATCTCTGTTCCGACGAGGGATCCTTCCTGACCGGCGTGTGCCTGGAGGTCGATGGCGGGCGGTGCATCTGAGGGGCCGGCGGTATCGTTCAGCCAGACACCCGGCGGGCGCGGACACGGATCAGGCCGCTGCCCTCGGGATCGCCATGGTCCGGCTTCAGCATGGCTTCCAGCAGCCGGGCGTCGCTGGTCCAATAGGGCACGTACCAGCTGCGGTCGGGGTCCATCACCAGCGCACGCCTCGTCGCGGCGTCATAGGCGCCCAGCGGGGCGATGTGTCCGACGCCGACATCGCCGGTCAGCGTGCCCTGGTCGAAGGCCAGCAGGATGATGTCGTCGGCGCTGCGCTCGTTATCGATCAGGATGCGGCGCAGTTCCGCCAGCGTGGCGGGGGAGGTGTCGCGCGGGCGCCAGACCTCGACATCGGCGTCGATGCCGTAGGCGCTCAGGCTGCGGCGGACATAGGTGATCAGCTCGCCGAAGGAGATGCCGTCGCCATCGTCGTCGGTGGCCTCGCGCCAATGGTCGTCGTCCAGCCGGTCCAGCAGCTGCTTGGCGGTGACCAGCCGTTCCGATGCCAGCCCCGGCAGCCCGCGCAGCGCGTTCAGCATCATCGTCACGCTGGCCACGGAACAGGCGGCGCCGGTCGTCTGCGGCACGTAATAGGGGCTCAGCGCCCAATAATCCGGGGCGGGGGTGGTGCGGAGATAATCGGTGGCGCGGGTGATCGGCAGCGCGTCGGGGCCGAATTTCGGCTTGCGGTCGTCGGCGACGCCCTGGGCCAGCGCCGATCCGGCGGTGAGGGCGGTCACCAGCAGGAGGCCGGCTCCCAGGGTTCTCGCCGCCGCGGCCGCCAGGGCTCCCGCGTTCCACTTCGCTTGCGTCATCGGAAAGGGTCTCGGTCTGTCCGGTCGTGGATGAGAATGCGTCGCGTTCCTTCCGGGCCGCGGCGCAGCAGGCATATGGTGCCGGAACAGGCGGGAGCCAAGCAGGATGCGCATAAACATGCATGGCGCATCGGGGACGTACCCCCGATGCGCCGGAAGAGCAGGTCCGGACAGGCCGGATCGCGCGGTCAGACGCCGTCCCAGAAATGCTCCAGCCCGACCTGGGCGACGCCGTCGGCGCCCATCTTCGTCCAGGCAAGGTCGTGGATGCCCATGGCGAAGGCCGGAGAGGTGGCTTGCAGCGAATAGTCGCCCCAATAGGGGTTGTTGAACATCGGCTTGCCGATCACGTCATGGTCGCCATATTTCGGCACGTTGTAGACGAGGTTGTTGTCGATGACGAAGTCGTTGGCGCTCAGCAGCTCGATATAGTCGTCGAGCGGCAGCGTCCCCATCACCACGTTCTTGGTGATGGTGTTGTTGTGCGGGTCGCCGGCGGGCCCATGCACCGGCTGCCATTCGATGCGGATGAAGTCCTCCTTGTTGCTGGCGATGACCGCGAAATTGTTGGTCACGACGTTGTTGTCGCCGCCATGGATCTGCACCGAGGCCCAGTCGGCGTCCTTGATGAAGTTGTCCTTGACGGTGATGCCGCCGGCCATGTCGTCGAGATAGATGCCGAAGCCCTTCTGGCCGGGCATCCAGGCATCCTGGGCGTTGGTGGCCAGACCGTTGGCATGTTCGATCCGGTTGCCCTGGATGATCATGCCGGTATCGACGCTGGAGCGGCCCAGGATCTCGATGGCGCCGCCGTCGGCGGTCTCCAGGCCGGTGTGGGAGATGGTGTTGAACTGGATGATGTTGTTGTGGTTCACCGTGTTGGTGGTGCCGCCGTAATCCTTGAACGAGATGCCGTAGCGGGCGCTGTGGTCGATGTCGTTGTTGGAGATCAGGTTGTTGTCCACCCCGGTGCCGATGATGCCGGCCACCGCCTTGTGCACCTCGCCGATGTTGCTGATCGTGTTGGCGTAGATGCTGTTGCCGTTGCTGCGGCCGTCCATCTCGATGCCGTTCTCGGCCAGATGGTTCAGGCTGTTGTGGGCGATCTGGTTGTTGGACGAGCCCGAACCGAGATGGATGGCGGTGCCGACATTCAGAAAGCTGTTGTCGCTGATATGGTTGCCGCTGGCCTTCAGCAGGTCCAGGGCGTTGCCGCCGGTGGTGGTGTTCTTGAAGGTCAGCCCGTCGATGGTGACGTCGCTGGCGCCGTTCAGCCGGACCAGCGTCCCCAGCCGCGGCACCTCCACGCCCGAGGAGGCGAAATTGGAACTGGCGGCCTTGTACAGCAGGGAGCCGTCGCTGGTCCGCCAGGCGAACTCGCCGGCCTGATCGACATAGGCGGGGTTGTTCAGCAGCTTGTAGGTGGTGCCGTCGGCGAAGGGCAGGGAGGCCCCGTTCTTCAGCGTGATGGTGTGGGTGGCCGCATTGAAACCGGCGATGCTGGTCAGCGTGTCGCCCAGCCGTTCGGCATCCATGATCTGGATCAGCGTGCCCGGCTGGATGTCGGTGGCGGTCACCTCGCCGCCGTGGGAGCGGATGGCCCAGCCGCTGGGTCCCCCCGACGCGGCGTCGGCGAAATGCCAGCCGCTGGTCACGTCGGCGCTGTCATAGGCGTATTTCTCGGCCAGATGCTGGCGGACGTCGCCGACGATCAGGTCGAGGTTGCTGGCGGTGGCGAGCTTGGCCGAATAGAGGCCGTCGCCCTCGCTGGTGAAGCTCTTCACCACCTCGCCGCCGCTCAGCACCGGCTTTTCGCCCGGATAGTTCTGGAAGCTGTGGCCGTTGTCGAACGCCGTCAGTTCCAGCGTCCTGGTCAGGTGATAGGTGCCCTCGCGGACATAGGTGGTGTCGATGCCGTGGTCGGCGCGCATGGCGGCCTGGGCCTTCTCCAGGCTGGCGAAGGGACCGTCGGTGCCGTCGGCGTTGGGGGCCGCCAGCTTGCCCGACCAGCTGTCCTTGCCGTTGGCGGCGACATAGAAGGCCGGCTTGGTCGGAGGGGTGGGGGGCGTCGTCGGGATGGACGGGGTATCGCCGAACAGGTCGGCGCCGGCCTTGACGGTCAGGGCGCCACCCCAATAGAGACCTTCCTGGCCCTTGACCACGTCCTTGCCATCGACCGCCCCCTTGTCATAGGTGACGATGCTGTCGGTGGCGGCGACGCTATGGCCGTTGATCGAGACCGATTTGACGAACAGGTTGCGGTCGACGCCGTTCACGGTGGCGTCGTTGTCGTACCAGACCTGGACCGTGTGGGCTTTGGTCGGATCGATGTCGGTGGTGAATTTGTAGGCGGTGGAGGTCGCGGCCGCCTTGGCGTCGCCGATCACCCGCCCGTCGACCAGCAGCTTGAAATGCGCCGCCTGCCCGCCGGCCGAGGTGCCATGGGCGTCGACGACGATATCCACCGACTTGGAGGGCGGCGGCGGGGGCGGCGGAACATAGGGTCCGCCGAAATACTCCTCCGGCACGCCGAAGGTCAGGGCGCCGCCCCAATAGAGCCCTTCCTGACCGGCGACGACGAATTTGCCGTCCACCGCGCCCTTGTCGTAGGAGGCCATGTCGGAGGTCGCCGCGATGGTCTGGCCGTCGATGTTGATCGACTTGACGAACAGGTTGCGGTCGACGCCGTTCACGGTGGCGTCGTTGTCGTACCAGATTTGGATCTTGTGGGCCTCGTTCGGGTCCACCTTGGCGGTGAAGCTGTAGTCGGTGGGGGAGGTGGCGCTGACCCAGGCGTCGCCGACCACCTGGTCATCGACCAGCAGCTTGAAATGGGGGGCCTGGCCGGCGGCGCTGACGCCATAGGCGCTGACCTTGATGGTCGTGGTCATGACGGAGGCCTGCTCACCGTCCGGAGCGGTGGCGGTGGACGAGAAGTAGGAAGCGGGCAGCGGCACGTTCAGCGCGCCCGGCCAGAGCATCTCCGTCTGGCCGGCGATGACGTTGAGCCCATCGATCTTGCCGGTGTCGTATTTCACCGACTGGTCGATCGACAGGATGGTCTTGCCATTCACCTCGAACGACTTGACGAACAGGTTGCGGTCCTCCCCGTTGACCGTGTCGTCATTGTCGTAGACGAGTTGCAGCGCGTGCGCCTTGTCGGCCGGCACGGTGGCGGTGAAGACGTAACGCGACTGGGTGGCGGAGGAGACGGTGGCTTCCCCGATGCGGGCGCCATCCACAAGCAATTGGAAATGCGGCCATTTTCCGCCGGCGGGCGTGCCCCAGGCATTGACCGCGAAGGTGACCTGGATCGTACCGTCGGTGTTGGTGGTAGCCATTTTGGAACTCCGCTTTATGGGTATCGCCTTGTTCCGCAGGCTCGTCTCTTAGGCTTAATCGGGTACTAACACTTATGGTTAGGAAATTATGAATGAGGGGGTTTCCCGTGGCATTGATGAGACAAAAAAGAGTTCCAGGATTTTCAATAGAATCACGGAAAAATGAAAATTCCGACACTCGATCGCTATGGACAGTCCCTGATCGGCAATTTTTTCCCAATCACCCGGAGCCCTGCCCTTCCCATTTGATGAGAAAGGGCAGGGCATCGTCGGACGGTCCGGTTTTTGGCTCGCTGACTTGAGAGGGAATCCTGTCGTGGGTGGCTTGGATTTCCGTGCGATTCCGCGCGATGTTCATATGCCACGCGGGCTCCGTGCCCAGTGATGTGCGCGGTCACGATGCAGCCCTCGCGCTCATCGGTGAAGAGGTCGCGGGCGCCGATGTGCTCCGAGGCTATCACCGGGCAGCCGCAGGCCATCGCCTGGGCCATGACGTATCCGAAACCATCTTCCAATGATGGCAACATCAGGACGCTGGCGCGCGACACCTCACGCTTGACCTCCGACCAGGGCTGACGCCCCAAACGTTCCAACGGCTCGACCGGATAGCGCTTCAGAAGAATCTCGCCCTCGGGGGAGGTCGCACCGACCAGCACCAGCCGAGCGTTCGGCAAGGAGCACTATTTTAGCTTTGCGCCTACAACACAAAGACACATAATGTATATTATGGAAATAAATATAGGAGGATTGCTCATGTCAGGAACGTCAGATATCTAACCGCTCTGCGCGTTTGATCCCTGTTGCTGACAGGCTTACCCTGAGGCTGTCAGCAACGTGCCAGGTGCGTCATGCACCTTCAGCGTATCGTGATGCCTTCGGGCTTGGTCAGTTGGACGGCTTTCGACGGCCACGGTGGGTGGTTCCGGAAATTCCAGGTGTCGCCTGACAGAAACGCGCCGGCAAATGGGGGCCGGGTAGCAACGGAACAGAAACTCCGATTGAGGCGGAATGGCTGTACGGAAATCCTCTCTGCGAAGGTTTCCGCACATCCGCTCTTGCGGGCGCCGTCGGTCAGGCGCCCTCACTCTCGCTGGCAAGCCGGCGGCGGGCATAGGCGGCGGACAGGTAGCGGCTCAGCAGCGCCTCGAAATCGACCGCTTTCAAGCCGCGGATGCCCATCGCCTCCAGCACCACGATCCGTTTGCGCCGGTTCACCTTGTTGTAGATGGAAAAGCCGATCCGGTTGGGCAGCGGCGCCTGCTCGTGCAGGGCAAGCACCAGCGCCAGCCGCTGCGACGCCGTCACCCGCATCGCGGCGACGTCGGTCCAGGCGATGCCCTCCCGCAGCCGCGACGACATCAGCGCCTCGGGGGTGAGGATCATCAGCGGCGTCTTCGTCTTGTGGCGGATCCAGGCCGCATAGAGCAGGGCGCTCACGGCCCCGGCGGCGGTCAGCACCGCGATGAAGGTCGCCGTCGCCGGATCATGGCCAATGCCGAGAGCCGGCGCGAAGAAGAGGACGCCGATGGAGAAGGCGATGAACAGGGCCGCGATGAGGGCCATGGCCCAGATCATCGGCCTGCCATTCTCGTAAAGCACCGTGTGCTCCGCCGGGATGGCGGCGGCGGCCATCTCCAGCTCTTCCCGGCTCAGCCGGTGGGCCTGACGGGCCTCGTCCAGGAACGCCGCGGACAGCGTATGGCAAAGGCCGGTCCAATCGGCGAACAGCCGATGCGGCAGGTCGGTGTCCTCCGTCGCCGGTCCGCGGGCGGCGCGGGCCAGCAGGCGCTCGTCGAGCGGGACGCCAAGGGTGCTGATCCGCAGGGCGGTCGGCGGATGACGGTCGGTCGGGTGGGGCTGGCACTCCTCGATGCGGGCGGCGGGATCGGGCACACCATCCCCGGCCCGGCGCAGGATCTCCGCCACCAGATCCGGTGCGACCGTGTCGGGGGAGGAAAAGGCGTCGTCCAGCGTCCCGACGATGATGGGGGCCAGTGCGGCGGTGCGAAGCAGGGCGAGGGGCACGCTCTCCGGGCCGCTGACCAGACTGCTCCGGCGGTCGGCCTCCAGTTCGCGCTGCCGCGCGTGCTGGGCCACGGCGAGATCGAAACTCTCCAGCGTGTGGAAGCCGAGGTGCAAGGCGGGGGTGAGCACGAAGCCGCCGCTGCCGCCGCGCTCGCCGAGCGCGGTCATGGTTCGCCACAATCCGGCATGGATCGGGGCGAAGCGGCGGCTGTAGGCGGTGTCTCCACCCGAGAAATGGGCCAGTTCATGCCCGATGACGGCGGCCAGTTCGGTCTCGCCGATCAGCGGCAGGTAGGGGGCCGGCAGGTGAAGGGTCCGGCCGGACAGTATTTTCTCCTCCCCGCTCGGCCGGACGGGCGCCTCGGTCACGAAGAAGCCCTCGGTCAGTCCGATCAGGATGCTGTCCGGCATCAGCGCCTCGTGCCGGGCCGCCAGATCCTCGACGAAGCGCCACAGGCCGGGCGCCTGCTCGCGGTCGACCACCACGCCACGGACGTCGAGCGGTTCCATGGTGTAGAGGTTGAAGACGCGGCGCATGGCGATCACCGCCGTCACCGCGCTGTAGGCGGCGAAGACGGCGAGCGCCACGCCGACGCCGAACAGCTTGACACTGCCGGTGGACAGATGGTCCCAGAACCACAGGCCCGCCGCTTCGAACAGCGAGGCCGAGATGCCGGAAAGGCTGAGGCCGACGAGCAGGCCGGCGAGCGTGAAGGGCAGGAGCCGCCTCAAGCGGTCGAAGCTCCGCACCAGGGCATCACGCGACCCCCGTGCCCGCGACGCCGCGATCCGGGCCGCCAGCAATCCGATGAGCCCGGCGAGGAAGGCCAGCAGTCCGCCGGCCATCGTGCCCCAGCTCAAAGGGTAGCGGATCACCGAGACCTCGACGCCCTCCTCCACCGTGCCGATGGCGCTGCGGACGCGGGCGACGGCCAGGGAGACGACCATGCTGGTGCCGCCCGGCCCGCCCATGGTCACGACGGCCGACGGAGTCTTGGCCTCGATCCGCTGGAGTTGGGCAAGCGTCTCCGGCAGTTCCTGCGCCGCCTGCCGGTACTCGTCGCGCGTCGCGGCACCACGCCGCTCCTGCCAGACCCCGAGCGCCACCAGCGCCAGCGGAACGATCAGCAGCCAGACGACCAGAGCGACCCCCGGCGAAAGACGAAGAATACGGCGGCCGGGCCCGGCTGCATTGCTTGAAAGGATTGTGCTCGCCACGCCCGGATCTCCTTCATCGACGCATCGGGCCGGAGGATCGCGCAGGGCGCGCATCGAAGCCAGACGCCCGGAAGGGGTAGCGATTTCAGGTCATGCTCCTCCGCCAAACATGGATATGACCCTGAATATGAATATGGCTCGTGGCGAACGGCGATCAGGCGGCATCCTCGTTCAGCACGCCACGGCGGATCTGGTCGAGTTCGATGGACTCGAACAGCGCCTTGAAATTGCCCTCGCCGAACCCCTCGTTGCCGATGCGCTGGATGATCTCGAAGAAGATCGGGCCGATGACGGTCTGGGTGAAGATCTGCAACAGCAGGCCCTTCCCTTCCGTCGGGGCGCCGTCGATCAGGATGCGGTTGGCCTGCAAGCGCTTCAGGTCCTGCCCGTGGCCGGGTACGCGGCCGTCGATCCGCTCGTAATAGGTGTCGGGCGTGTCCTGGAACGGGGTGCCCATGCCGCGCATCGTCTCCACCGTCCGGATGATGTCGTCGGTGCCGAGCGCCACATGCTGGATGCCTTCGCCCTTGTAGTCGCGCAGATATTCGACGATCTGCGACTTGTTGTCGGCGGACTCGTTGATCGGGATGCGGATCTTGCCGCAGGGGCTGGTCATCGCCTTCGACCGCAGGCCGGTCAGCTTGCCCTCGATGTTGAAATAGCGGATCTCGCGGAAACCGAACAGGCGGCTGTAGAAGTCGGCCCATTCCGCCATCCGCCCGGTGTGGACATTGTGGGTCAGATGGTCGATGTAGGTCAGGCCGGCGCCCAGGGGATGCTGCTCCACCCCCGGCAGGGGCACGAAATCGACCTCATAGATGCTGCCGCGGTCGGCATAGCGGTCGACGAGGTAGATCAGCGAATCGCCGATGCCCTTGATGGCGGGGATGTTCAGCTCCATCGCGCCGACACGGGTCTCGACACCCCAGGCGCCGAGATCGAGCGCCCGGTGATATGCCTCGGCGGCGTCGGCGACGCGGAAGGCGATGGCGCAGATCGACGGGCCATGCTGGGCGGCGAAGTTGCGCGGGAAGCCCGACGGCTCGGCATTGACGATGAAGTTGACGTCGCCCTGGCGATAGAGCGTGACATCCTTCGACCGGTGGCGGGCGATCGCGGTGAATCCCAGCCGCTCGAACAGGCGGCCCAACGCCACGGTGTCCGGCGCGGTGAATTCGATGAACTCGAAGCCGTCGGTCCTCATCGGGTTTTCCCACATGTCGGCCATGGCGTCCCTCCCTTGGTCAATTCCGCGATCAGTGTACCTGACTGTTTGTGGAAATAGCTTTCAAAGCGGGGCGGGCCCACCTATGATTTTGGCAGGCTTTCCCGCAACACCGGGACATGGTGGAGAGATTTTCCGATGCCATCGGCTCTTTCGGAAAGCGACGTCAGACTCCTCATCGCTTTGCAGGAGGATGCGCGCCTGACGGTGCAGGAGCTGGCGGACCGCGTCGGCACCTCCCCCTCCTCCTGCTGGCGCCGGCTGAAGTCGCTGGAGGAGACCGGGGTGATCCGCCGCTATACGGCGCTGGTCGATCCCAAGGCGGCGTCGGTGGGCGAATGCGTCTTCGCCCATGTGACGCTCGACCGCCATTCGGCGGAGACCGCGGCGATCTTCATCGACACCGTGCGCAAACGGCCGGAGGTGCTGGAATGCTATGCGGTGTCGGGCGACGCGGATTATCTGCTGCGGGTCGCGGTGCGGGCCATCGCCGACTACAACCGCTTCCTGGAGGAGTTCGTCTTCCAACTGCCCTTCCAGGTCCGCATCCGCTCCAACTTCGCCCTGAAGGAGATCAAGTTCGAGACGGCGCTGCCTTTGGGGGGCGGGACACATCCCTTCTCCCCTCCGGGGAGAGGGAGCTAGGGCCTGTTGACATTCGCGTTGAGAAGGGGCTTCCTGTGGTCACAGAAATTTGATTCAAGGCTACCAAAAGGGAGGTGGCCTTGGATCGGATTGTATTGCGAGATGATCAGTGGGAGCGGATAGCGCCGCTTCTTCCCGGCAAAGTGGGTGACCCTGGCCGCTCGGCAGCGGACAATCGCCTGTTTTTGGAGGCGGTCCTGTGGATCGTCCGCGTTGGAGCGCCCTGGCGGGACTTGCCCGCAGCGTTCGGCAATTGGAACTCGGTGTTCCAGCGCTATCGCCGATGGGCCAAGGCCGGTGTCTTCGACGAGGTCTTCGCCGCTTTATCGAGCGACGCGGACTTCGAGTACGCGATCATTGATGGCACGATTGTCCGGGTGCATCAGCACGGTACCGGCGCAAGGGGGGGACTCAGGCTCAGGCCATCGGTCGCTCTCGTGGCGGGCTGACGACCAAGATCCTGGCCGTCGTCGATGCGTTGGGGAACCTTGGGCGCTTCATCCTGCTGCCGGGCCAGCGACATGACAGCGTCGGCGTCGAACCGGTGCTGGACGGCATCGAATTCTCCGCCTTGCTGGCTGACAAAGCCTTCGACAGCAACGCCATCCGTATCTTGATCGCCGAGCGAGGCGCGGTCGCCGTCATTCCGTCCAAGGCCAACCGATCTCCCCCGATTCCCCACGACGCCGAGATGTACAAATGGCGCCATCTGGTCGAGAACTTCTTCTGCAAAATCAAAGAATTCCGACGCATCGCCACACGATACGACAAAACTGATACAAGCTTCGCCGCTGCCATTAACCTCGTCGCTACCGTCTTGGTAACACGATGAATGTCAACAGGCCCTAATACTACAGCCGGTCCTTATCGGTTTGGGTGCGTCGTTTCCAATGGGAGCGCCGTGCTCGCTGTTGGTGGCGTCTTCGCCAGATGGACCAATCGATAATGGCGGTGGGTGGCGCGGGGGGCCGGCCGATCAAGGCGACCAGGAGGGCGCGGATCTCGGGCACGGTCAAGGGCAGAAGATCGGCGGACAGGTCGAGTTGATCCTCTCCCCCCGATGGCCGCCGTGCGCACGACGGTGAGAAAGGCCAGGGCCAGCATGGCCAAGGTGACGTGGCGGTGCCAGCCGGTCCACGAGCGCACCTCGTACTGGTCGAGCCCGACCTCGCCCTTCGCCGCCTCGAAGCAGGACTCGATGGTCCAGCGCGACCCGGCGACCCGGACCAATGTGGCGACCGGCGTGCCTTCCGGGGCGAAGGTCAGATAGTAGGTGAGTTTGTCCGGCTCGGCGATGGAGCGGCGCACCAGCAGACCGCGGCACCAGCCCTCGCGCAGGGAAGCGTAGGTTTTGTGCGCCCAGTCGTAGAGGCGTGGCCCCTTGGCTCCGTCGCCAGCACTCAACCGCTGCCAGTCGGTGGCGGTGAAGCCGGTCGTCCGCTCCTTGACCGTATCGAAGCCCATGGGCGCGCGCTGTTTGCTGGTGATCGCCAGCACGTAGCCCAGCGGTTGGCGCTCCAGCCATAGCCGCAGCGCGTAGTCCCCGCCGTAGACGGAGTCGGCGGTCACCCAGCGGCAGGGCAGGCCGGCTGCCACGGCGCGCTCCAGCATCGCCCGCCCCAGTTTCGGCTTGGTGGCGAAGCCGACGGCGTTGGGGACGCCGGCCATCCGTCGGCGTTCGTCGTTGCCAGCCCAGTCCTCGGGCAGATAGAGAGCGCGGTCGACCAGCACCCGGCCGCGTCGGCTGGCGTAGCCGAGGAAGACGCCGATCTGGCAGTTTTCGATACGTCCGGCGGTGCCGGAATACTGCCGCTTCACCCCGACCGAGCGGGTGCCCTTCTTGACGAAGCCGGTTTCATCGAGGACCAGCACGGCCTCATCGTCGCTCAACCGTTCGATGACATAGGCCTGGAGGTCGTCGCGGACGGCGTCGGCATCCCAACGGGTCCGGGCCAGGAAATCCTGCATCGCCGCCGGCGAGCAATCCCCGGCGGCTTCGGCCAACTGCCAGCCATTCTTGCGATCCAGCGGCGCCAAAAGACCTCTCACGTAACGCAGAGCCCGTTGGCGACCGGCCGCGCTGTAGAAGGACCTCAATCCGCCGACCAGCCCTTCCAGGGCATCGGACCATTCCGCCGCTTCCGTCATCTCGGTCATGCTCGGACCCTCCAGTCGGTTCCAAGCTCAACAGGCCGCCCGGCCGCATATTCCGTCTTTCGCGACCGGCTGTAGTACTAACCCGCCACCCGGCGCTTGGCCGGCACGGCGGCGGATGCCGTGGCCGGGTGCGGGCCGGCGATGCGGTCGAGCAGCAGATCCAGGCCGCTGCGGCTGGTCTCATGGGCGACCCGCGCCCGTGTCAGGGTCTGGGCCGAGGCGGCGGCGAGCGCCTCGCGGTCATCGGCCCAGGCGGACAGGATCGGCACGGCCGCCTTGACGAAATCGGCGTTCCGCGGCACCAGCCCGTCGGCCGGGATGTCGGAGCCGATGCAGCCGCGCTCATAGGCCAGCACCGGCACGCCGGCCGCCATCGCCTCGAACAGGACCAGCGGCTGGGCCTCGTTCCGATATTGGGTGGGGAAGACGAAGACGTCGATGTCGCGGTAGAAGGCGTCCTTGGCCTCGCCGGAAACCGGGCCGTGATACTCGACCGCCCCGTCGAAGGCCATCAGCCCGGCGGCGACCATCACATCGTCCCGCTGCGTCAGACCGGGACCGGCAAGGATCAGCTTCGCGTCCACCCCCTCGATCTGCAAGGCGCGCAGCAGGGCGAACAGCGTGTCCAGTCCCTTGTCGGCGCACAGGTTCGACAGATGGCCGATGCGCAGCGGACCGTCGCGCCGGCGGCGCGGCGCGGTGTCCGGCATCGAGAAGATGGCGTTCGACATCGCCATGCAGGTCCGCGCCGCCGGATAGACCGACTGGAAGCGCATCTGCATCGCCGGGCACAGCAGCACATGGGTGCAGTCGGCCCCGGCCACCCTGGTCAGCAGCCGCATCCGCCAGGTCGGCTTGGCTATGGTGGCGAAGGAATGATGGTGCAGCACCCGGTCATAGCCGAACATCCGCGCGGTGCCGGCGAGTGCGGCGGTGTAGAGCGTGCCCCAGCCCGAATCCACCGGCATGTAGAAGCGGCGGTCGGGCTTGCGCAGCCCGGCGGCGAGCCGGCCCATGGTGCGGGCCACCCGCGTCACCTTGCGCAGGTGATAGGCGGGTCCACCGCCGTTCCAGCCCGGCGACAGGTCGGCGACCTCGACACGGCCGCGCCCCCGCATGCGGTCGCGCAGGCGGTCCAGCACCAGGGCGGTGACCCGGCTCATCCCGTCCACCGGCGGCGGCAGGCGCCCGGAGACGACCACATGGGGGCGCGCGTTCCGTTCCATCGTCAACTCCCGGTCAGGGCCGCGCCGGCGGACCGGCCACGCTGGCCACCCTCCGGGTCGGCGGAATAGTCGGACGCATAGTCCGTATCGGCGCTGCGCTCGGCCTTCGGGCCTCCCAGCGCGACCACGGCCTTCTCCACCGACTGGGCGAAGAAGCTGGCATCAGCCAATGCCTCGAAGGGGCGCCCGTTCAGGCTCAGGCGGCGCCACTCCTCCTCGTCACCCGCCACCGACAGCATGTGGCGCGCCAGCCCCTCGGGGTTGTCCGGCTCCACGATGTGGCCGTTCAACCCGCTGCGGATCAGCACGTCGCGCGCCCCGCACTGGTCGGACAGGATGGTCGGCACCCCCATGGCGAGCGCCTCGTTCACCACCAGCCCGAACTGCTCCTCCAGCGACGGCAGCAGCAGGCAAAGCGTGGAGCCCAATGTCTCGGCGATCCCCTTCTCCTGGAGGAAACCGCGGAAGACGATCGACCCGTCCAGCCCGCGCCGCGTCACCTCGGCCCGCAGTTCCGCCTCAAGCGGGCCGGACCCGCAGAGGTGAAGCGGGCGGGCGGCCGGACCGGCCAGCCGTTGGTAAATGTCGTAGGCTTCGACCGCCCTGAACAGGTTCTTCTTCGGGACGAAGCGCGCGATGATGGTGAAGTGGCGATCGGCGAAGGGTACTCCACCAGGGGCCGGTTCCATCCCGGACAGGCGGCGGATGCGCTCGAGCGACAGCGTGTCGTATCCGATGTAGAGCCGATCCTTCGGAAGACCCAACAGGCGGAAGTAATCCACCGTGCGGTGACTGCCGCCGATCCCCGCCTGATAGGGGGCGTAGAAGACGCTTTTGACCATCTCGCGCCACAGGATGCGCGGCTTGTCGTCGTATTTGGACGCGTTCATGTTGATGACACGGCGCCCCATCAGCCGCATGGTCAGGGCGAGCGCGAAGACGTCCGGATCCTCGTAATGGCACAGGAAGACATAGCGCGCGTCGGCGCGCCGGCATTCGCGCAGCAGGGCGCGATACACCGTGGCCGTCGACAGGTCGGCCTTCGACTGGCCGGGGAACAGTGTGATCTTGCGGAAATTCCGGCCCGTTCCGGTCGAATCCCAGGCGTAGGTGTGCGATTTCGACCCGACCTCCAGCCCGACCACGTCATAGACATGGCCCAGCCGGCGGCCGACCGCCTCCAGCCGGTCCATGTGGTAGGGGCCGAACATCTCCCAGCTGAAGACCAGCGCGGGCTTCTTCATGCTGCCTCTCCCATCAGAAGGCGGGCGTAGCGGTCGAGCGCCACGGCGCGGGTGGCGTTCGCCTCCACCCAGGCGCGGCCGCGGCGGCCCATGGCGGTGGCGCGGGCGGGGTCCGACAGCAGGGAGGCCACCGCCTCGGCCATCGCCCGCGGTTCCTCCGGCGGGGTGCAGAGGAAGGCGCCGACCTCGGTCTCCAGCGTGGCGAGCGCCGATCCCGGCAGGCAGGTGCTGACGAAGGGGCGGCCGGCGGCGAGGATGGTCACCGCCTTGCCGGGCATGGCGAAGGCCGCCCCTTCCGGCCGCTGGGGCACCAGATGGACGTCGCCCTCCGCCATCGCCTCGTTCAGCCGGTCCTTCGGCGCCAGCGGCTGGAAGACCACGGTGCCGAGCCCCATCGCCTGGGCGCGGGACTTCAGCTCCTCCTCCAGCCCGCCCTGCCCGCGCAGCAGGACGCGGGCCTGCGGCATCAGCGCCGCCAGATGGCCCGCCATGTCCAGCACCTGCTCCAGCCCCTGCTTGCGGGCGAAGGCGCCGCTGTAGAGCGCGGTGGGCGGCTGGTCGGGGCGCGGCAGCGGGTGGACCGCGTCGGCGTCGACATGGGGCGGAATCACATGGATCGGCCGGGTGACGCCCAGTTCCTCCAGCACGCCGCGCATCGGTTCCGACAGGACGACGATGGCGTCGGCGCGGTTCAACGCGGCGCGCTCCATGGCGCGGATCGCCTTGACCGCCGCCTTGCCGCCCATGCCCAACGCCCCGGCGAGGCCGGACTGGATGTCATGGACGATGGCGACATGGCGGCCGTCCGTGGTCTTGAACCGGTTGGCGATCGCCACCGACAGGATCGACGGGCAGAGCGACAGCACCGCCCGGTGCCGCCCGACCCGGCGGCGGGCGAGGGCCGCGGCGAAGCCGGCATGCAGCACGCCCTCGTGGATCAGCCGGGCCTTCAGGCCGCCGCCGGCCGGCGGGATGGTGTGGAGACGCTCGATCAGCACCCCGTCCACCGTCCGGCTGTCCCGCGACCCGTCGGCATAGTCGTCATAGACCCGGTTGCCGGGATAGTTGGGGCGCGCGGTCAGCACCGTGGTATCGGCCCCGGCCGCCGCGAAGGCGGTGGCGAGGTCGGTCATCATCGGCGCGCTGCCGGCCGGCTCCGGCCAATAGCTCTGCGCCACGAGCAGCAGGTCCCCCGGTACCGGCACATCCGCCAGGGAGAGGGACCCGGACGGCCGGTCGAAGTCCGGCGGCCGCGGATGGGTGGAAGCGTCCGGCATCGGCCTTACTCCGCCGCCTGCTTGGAGGCCGGGGGGTGTGCGGAAGCCGCGTTCTCCAGGAACCAGCCGTAGGTGCGGCGCAGCCCCTCCTCCAGCGACACCCTGGGGCGCCAGCCGGTGGCGAACAGGCGCGACACGTCCATCAGCTTGCGCGGGTGGCCGTCGGGCTTGCTCAGATCATGGGTCAGCGTGCCGGGATAGCCGACGGTGTCGCGGATCGATGCCGCGAGATCGGCGATGGCGATGTCGTCGCCGGGGCCGACATTGATGATCTCCTCGCTGTCATAATGGTCCATCAGATGCAGGCAGGCGTCCGCCATGTCGTCGGCATAGAGGAACTCGCGCCGCGGCGTGCCGGTACCCCACAGGGTGACGGTCGGAGCGCCGGCCAGCTTGGCGTCATGGAAGCGGCGGATCATGCCCGGCAGGGCGTGCGAGGTCTCGGGATCGAAATGATCGCCCGGACCATAGAGGTTCGACGGCATGGCGCAGATGGCGTTGAAGCCATATTGGCGACGGTAGGCCTGGCACATGGTGATGCCGGCGATCTTGGCGACGGCATAGGGCTTGTTGCTCGGCTCCATCGGGCCGGACAGCAGCGCCCCCTCCTTGATCGGCTGCTCCGCATGCTTCGGATAGAGGCAGGAGGAACCGAGGAACAGCAGTTTCTTCACGCCGCCACGCCACGCGGCGTCGATGACGTTGGTCTGGATCAGCAGGTTGTCGCGGATGAAATCGCCGCCGAAGCGGTCGTTGGCGAGGATGCCGCCCACCTTCGCCGCGGCCAGGATCACATGCTCGATCCCCTCGCGGTCGAAGAAGGCGCGTACCGCCGCCTGGTCGGTCAGGTCGAGCTGCGAGCGGTCGCGGATCACCAGATTGGTGTGTCCGGCCTCGGTCAGCCGCCGCAGAATGGCGGACCCGACGAGTCCCCGGTGGCCGGCGACGAAGATGCGGCTGTTGCGGTCCATGCGGGCCGTCTCCTTAAGATCTTGTGCGAGCACTTGCCCCACCCCAACCCTCCCCCGCTGGGCGCGGAGAAGGGTTGGGGTGGGGGTCTAACTTCCCCCTATTCCGCCGCCTGCCCCATGCGCCCCACCTCCGCACGGGCGCGGTCGGCGTACCACTTCACCACGCCGGGCAGGCCGGCGGAGAGCGGGATGCGCGGGGTGAAGCCCAGCGCCGCCAGCTTGGCGATGTCGGGGCTGCGGCGGTCGGTGCCGCCGGGGGCGGCCGGGCCGGGCATCACCTGGGCCTCGCGGCCGAGGCAGGCGACCGTCCGGCGGGCGAGGTCGGCGATGGTGACCTCCTCCGGGTTGCCGACATGGTAGATGCCGAGATGCCCGCCCTTGCCGATCACCGTCACGATGCCGTCGATGGCGTCGTCGATGTGGACGAAGGCGCGGGTCTGACGGCCGTCGCCCTGGATCTTGAAGGGCACCGGCCCGCCCGGGTGGCCGGCGACCGCCTCCACCGCGCGGCGGGAGAATTCCGGCACCACATGGTCCCAGCCCATGTCGGGACCGTAGACATTGTGCGGACGGAAGATCGCCACGCGGTCGAAGCCGCTGCGGCCCCAGTTCACCGCCAGCAGCTCCGAGATCAGCTTGGAGCCGCCATAGCTGTAGCGGGCGTTCAGCACGTCCGGCACCACCAACGGCACCTCCTCCGGCGTCGGCACCAGCGGCGGGGTCTGGTAGGCCTCCGAGGAGGAGGCGACGACCAGATCGCCCACCCCGTCGGCGCGGCAGGCGTCCAGCACGTTCAGCATGCCGCGCACGCCGACATCCAGCACCACCTCCGGCTTCTCGTAGAAATGCTTGGTGCCGTTGACGGCGGCCAGATGCAGCACGCCATCGACGCCGCGCACCGCCCCGCGCACGGCGTCGGCGTCGCGGATGTCGCCCTGGACGAACTCGACATCATCCAGCACACCGGCCAGCCGTCCGGTATGCCCGCGCGAGTTGTCGTCCAGCACGCGGACGCGGTGGCCGTCGCGGACCAGCCGCTGGACCAGGGCGGCGCCGATGAAGCCGCTGCCGCCGGTGACGAGATAGTGTTTCATGTCGGTCAAATTCCTCTTCACGCCCGGTTTCCGTCAGGCCACATGCGCGTAGCGGGCGGCGCCATGGCTGCCGAGCGCCACATAGGCGGTGCCGTCGGGCAGGTCGACGTCACGGCTGTTGAAGTTGTTCCAGAAGTCGTAGATCACGCCCGGCCGGTCCATCCGCTGGGCCAGATCCGGCAGCGGCATCGAGGTGAAGACCGGGTGGTTGTTCAGGATCACCGCCAGATTGGCGCCGGACACCGCCTCGGCCATGTTGGCGGCCGGCTCCAGTCCGAAGCTGCGGATGTCGTCGGGGCGCACCACGGCGTCGAAGCCGCGCAGGCGGGCGGTGGGGAAGCGCTGGCGCAGTTCCTCCAGCACCGGCTTGGCCATGGTGCCGCGCAGATCGTCGGTCGCCGGCCGGCCCTTGAAGGCGAGGCCCATCAGGCTGATGGTCGGCGCCTGCGGGAAGCCCTGCATCGAATGGGCGAGCTTGCCGAGGAACGCGGCGACCTCGACCGGCTGGCTTTCGTTGACCAGACGGCCGGCGGCGGTGATCGCCATCTCCACCCCGACCTCGCGCGCCGCCTCGATCAGGATATGGGGATCCTTCTCCAGGCAGGGGCCGCCGACCGGGCCGGGCAGCGGCAGGTTGGTGCGCGGATATCCCAGCTTGCCGGCGCGCGCCACCTCGACCGCCGAGATCTCCATGGCGTTGCACAGCCGGGCGATCTCGTTGGAAAAGGCGAAGGTGACGTCGCGGTAGGTGTTGTCGACCAGCTTGATCAGCTCCGCCGTCTCCAGGGTGGAGACCTTGACGGTGGTCGGCGTCAGGAAGCCGAAGATCTGCGCCGCGCGGGTGGCGACGTCCAGGCTTTCCGCCCCGACGATCTGCGGCAGCTGGTTCAGCTCCAGCAGGGCCTGGCCTTCCAGCGTGCGTTCCGGGCAGAAGGCGATGTCGAACTGCTTGCCGGTGGCGCGCAGGATCGGCGCCACGACGTTGCGGGTGGTGCCCAGCTTCACGGTGGAGCGCAGGATGACCAGATCGCCGTCATGCAGGCCGGCGGCGACCTGCCGGGTCGCCGCTTCGATCATGTCGGTGCGGACCCGCCCGTCCTTGCCAAGCGGCGTGCCGACCGTGATGATGAAGACGCTGGCCTTGCCGCAATCCTCCTGATCGCGGCTGAAGGTGAAACGGCCGCGGGCCATGACGTGGCGCAGCTTCTCGGTCAGGCCCGGTTCGTGGAAATGCGGGTCGCCCTGGCCGAGCTTGTCGAGAACGTCCTGCCGCACCTCGACCCCATGCACCTGGAAGCCGGCGTCCGCCATCGCGACCGCCAGCGTCAAGCCGACATAGCCGAGCCCGAGGACGCAGACGTTACGATCGGAAAAAGTCTTGGGAAGCATCGTCGCTCCTGCCGTTTGCCGTTGACCCGCCCTTCATGGCAGGCCGCCGAGACGTTTGGAGACCCCCAGCACCCTGGCGCGCCGCCAAGAAGGCAAATGGGGAAATCTCAAAATTCGAAATTGTTTTCTTGTTGTGACTTCATCATGACGATGAAGTACCCCGTACCTGCTGTTGTGCGACGCGAAGTGTTTCAGAAATCGCCGTCCGATGAAAAGACCATGATTGCCGGAACACGCCATATTAATGGTACTAACCCCCGTCGCGGCCAAATGAATGCTTGGGGGCACCAACAGAGACGTTCGAAAGTGGTGCAATAGGCACATTCCGCTTGGTGGCCGGTATGGGCAGCTCCGGCCCCGTGCATCGGGGGTAAGGCAGGCTGCCGGGCCAGGCTCCGCCCCCTTCAGGCCCCCTCAGGCCGGGGCGCTGGTCAGCCGGCGCAGCCTTTTCAGTTGGACCAACCCCGTCAGCACGGCCATGGCCGCATAGAGCACGACCATCGCCATGCTGCCGGCGACGAAATGCACCAGCGCCGGCATCCGATCGAACACGGGTGCCGCGACGCGGTCGAGCGCCAGTGCCGCGGCGATGGCGGCGCCGGCGCACAGCATGGCCCTCGCGGTGATGCCGCCATACAGCTCGCCGACCGCCTGCCTGTGGATCCAGGCGATGGCGATGGTGGCGGCCAGCTCGGCGGTGAAGGTCGCCATCGCGGCACCCTCGATGCCGTAGCGGGGGATCCACCAGATGTTCAGCAGGGCGTTCAGCGCCCCGCCCGCCAGCATGGCGACCATGTAGCCGGTCTGCCGGTGCCAGACCAGCAGCGGGTTGCCGAGGATCATGTTGGCGTAGACCACCGCCGAGGCCAGCATCAGCAGCCGCAGCGCCAGCGTCGCCGGGGCGTAGGCGTCGCCGAACAGCGTCGCCAGGATCGACGGCGCCAGGGCGAGGCCGCCGGCGACGACCAGCCCGCCGACCGCCAGCATGACCGAGGCGTAGGCCCGCATGCGGTCGCGCATCGGTCCCAGCTCGCCATAGGCGGCGGCCAGCTGCGGCAGGAAGGCGTTCATCACGATGTTGCCGACCAGATTGGCAAGCGTCTGGATCTTGACCGCCGCGCTGTACCAGCCGACCTCGGTGTGCGGGGCCAGGAAGCCGAGCATCACCACGTCCAGATGGGTGAAGATCGCCCAGGCGAAGACGCCGACCGCCATCGGCGTCGCCGCCGTCAGGATTTCGCGCCAGACTTCCAGGTCGACCCGCGGGCGCAGATGGCCGAAATCGCGGCGGAAACGGCCGATCATCACCAGCGCGTTGACGGTGATCGATCCGCCGGTGATGGCGGCTGCGGTGATGGCGTCCTCAGGCCCACGCACCAGCAGGAAGACGAGAAGCATGGAGCCGATGGAGGTGCCGATCTCGCGCGTGGCGATCACCCCCATCTTCTCGGTCGCCTGGTAAACAAAGTCGAGCACCAGGGCGTTCCCCAGCAACTGCACCGCCTGCACCAGAAGAACCGCCTTCACCGCCATCGGCTTGTCCAGCGACAGGACGAAAACGGCATAGAGGGCGCCCACCAGCAGGGCCAGAACGGTGCGCAGGGTCAGGACATGCTCCGACAGCGCGGCCGCCCTCTCGCGATGGTCCTCCCGCTCACGGTTGCGGGCGATCTCGCGGATGGCGTAGGTGGACAGGCCCATGTTCACGAACAGCGCCGCATAGGCCATCAGCGAGGTGCCGAAGCCGAGCACGCCGAAACTGTCCGGTCCCAGGACACGCGCCGTCCAGGCGGCGGTGACCAGCCCGCTCGCCATCGTCGCCACCTTGGCGGCGGCAAGGGCGCGGATGTTCCGGAAAATGCGGTGTCCTGCCGACATTCATGGGCTCATCGGTGGTGGGCGGATCGGGTGACGCGGCGCTACCGCCGCTCTCAGTTCGCGTAGTAGCGGCGGTAGCCGTGATAGCGGCCGCTGTCCGGGAACTCGTACTGGGCATGGCGGCGGGTATCGACCTGGCTGAACAGGACGCCCACCACCTCGCCGCCGGCCTCGACCACCTCCTTCAGTCCGGCCATGGCGGTGCCGCGCTTGGTCATGCCCCAGCGGACGATGAAGACGGTCTGGTCGGCGAGGGCCGCCAGCAGCTTGCCTTCCGACACCGCCAGCACCGGCGGCGAATCCAGAACGATGCGGTCATAATCGACCGACAGGCGCGACAGCAGCTGGTGCATGCCCGAGGAGCCCAGCGTGTCCTGCGGCAGCGTGCTGCCATGACCGGCGGCGATGACGTGCAGGCCGGTGCGCGGATCGACCTGGATCACCTCCTCCAGCACCGCGGTGCCGGCCAGCAGCTCCGACAGGCCGCGGCTGTTGGACAGCCCAAGCATCTCGTGCAGGCTTTTCCGCCGCAGGTCGCAATCGACCAGGATCGTCCGCTGGCCGGCGTTGGCGCAGATGCGGGCGAAGGCCGCGGCGACCGAGCTCTTGCCTTCACCGGGAACCGAGGAGCTGAACAGGATCACCCGGTGCCGTCCGTCCGGATTGGCGAGCAGCAGCGAGGTGCGCAGGTTCTGCATCGATTCGGCGAAGGCTGAAATCGGCTTGTCCACCACATAGGCGGCCGGCGAACCGCCGAAGCGCGGGATGCGCGGCACGATGCCCAGGCTGCGCACGCCGGTCGCCGTCTCGAACTGGTGCGGGCTGCGGAACCCGCCGTCGGCCCGCTCGCGCAGCATGGCCAGAAGCACGCCCAGCGTGCCCGACGCCACCAGCGCCAGCAGCAGGATCAACTTGCGGTTGGGCTGCGACGGATCGAGCGGGATCGACGCCTCGGACACGACGCGGGCGTCGGGCTGGCGCATGTCGGTCTGCGCCGCGATCTGCTGCGAGCGGGTCAGCAGCGCCTCATACATCGACTGGGCGGTATTGGCGTCGCGTTCCAGCGTGCGCAGGCCGACGGTCGCCTGCTGCTGCTCGTTCTGCTTGGATTCGGCCTGGTCCAGGCTGGCCTTCAGCGCCTTTTCCCGCCCCTTGGCCAGTTCCAGCTCGTTCCCGAGGTTGGCGACGATCTTGCCGACATCGGCCTTGATCTGGCCTTGCAGGTCGCGCAGCTGGCTTTGCAGGGCCTGAAGCATCGGGTGCTTGCCGCCATAGCGGTTGGTGGCGTCGGCGATCTGGCGCTGGAGATCGACCTCACGCTCGCGCAGGGCCTGGATCAGCGGCGAGCCCAGCACGTCGCCGACCGCCGAGGCGCCGCGCGGCGAATTCGCCATGGCGGTGACGTCGCGCAGCTTGGTCTCGGCCTCCTGCCGCTTGGTGCGGGCCAGGACATAGTCGGTGTTCAGCTGGCTCAGCTGCTGGCCGACCACGGTGCTCTCGTTGGTGGACGAGGTGGTCAGGCCATGCTGGGTCCGGTATTTCTCCACCGCGTCGCCGGTGGTCTGCGCCTCCTTGCGCAGGTCGGTCAGCCGTTCCTCCAGCCACTGGGTGGCGCGCTTGGACGCCTTGAACTTCTCGTCGAGCTGATCGACCAGATAAAGGTCGGCCATGGTGTTGGCGATCAGGGACGCCTTGCGCGGATCCTCGCTGTCGAAGCTGACGGCGATGACGTAGGAGCGTCCCTGCGGCCGGACCGAGGTGTTGTCGAGCACCGCATTGACCACGGCGGTCATCCGGTTGCGTTCGACCTCCTCCGGCGACAGCGGTACGCCGCCGCCCTGCCGCCAGCTGTCGGGAATCCAGTTGCGCGGATTCAGCGCCGCCAGCCATCCGGGCGGCGGCGGACGCAGCGAAGCATTGAATTCCGGATCGTTCATCAGCTTCAGCCTGGTCACGACCTTTTCGGCGAAGGCCGGCGATTTCAGGATCGCGACCTCGCTTTGCAGCGCGCTGATGTCGGGGGTCATGTCGGACACCACGCCGTCGAAATTGAGGACGGTGTTCTTGCGGTGCTCCACCATGATGAGCGTTTCGGCGCTGTAGAGCGGCGTCATCCGGAAGGCGACCAGGGCCGCCAACCCGGTGCCGACCACGATCACCGTACCGATCAACAGCTTGTGCCGCCGCAGGAGCCCGGTGGTCCGGCGCACCGCGCTGGCGGCGCTGGCCGACAGATCATAAGAGATGCCGGGGGAGACGGAACCGGGGCCCCGCCGAGACTCAGGGGTGGTGTGCCGGGGATGATCCTGAAGTTCCTGGGTGGCCAAAGGGTCCTCCTCGCGTAACGACCGGAAAGCGCGGCCATGGGACCGTCCGTGGGCCCGATCCCCCATCGCGGACAGCGGTGGCTGTCCGGCGGGCAGGCTCGGCGGTTCGTCCGATTGGCTGAAACGCAGTGTTAGTCCAGCCGTTGCATCGGCCATCCAGGGCATGCGGCGAGCAACCGGCGCGCAGTGGGTAGTCTTCCTGGCCCTGCCGCATTGCGGTATGGACCGTCGATGCCGGCCGGGGGATAATGGGGGCTACTCGGAAGGACAGGGGCCATGACGCTCGATCGCACCGGCTGGGCTGCGGAGGTCCCGGCGCTTTTCCCGGCCTTGGCGGCACTGGAACCCGAAGCGGCCGGATTCAGCTGTCCGATCCGGCAGCGCTGCTGACACTGGCGGGAAATGATCCGCAGCTCGTCTCCTGAAAGTTTGAGACACCCGCTTTTATGCTGTATTGGATAGGAGATATAGGATAGAGTCTCTCATCCTTTAGACGGAGATATGCGTCATGCCGCACCGTCAAGATAGCGCCACGGTCAGCGTGATCCGTCAGATCCGCGACCACAGCCGTGCATGCCACAACCTGCCCGCCCGCGAGATCCTGCTGCGGGTCGAGCGGCGGATGATCCAATTCCTTGAAAACGGAATGGCTTGGCCGATCTGTGGTCCAGGGGCCGATCAGGACCGCACATCACAGTCCGGTCGGACCCGGATGCCGGAATGGATGCCGGAATGGGTGCCGGAGTGTGACTCTGTCACAGACCATGGCCCGGCCCGGGTGTAGAGCGGTGGACGTCATCGCTCAAACACGGACAGGTGCCATCATGAATTGCCGCAATCTGGGCCCGGTGGACCGCGCGCTGCGCGCCATCCTCGGGCTGATCCTGATTTCACTGACCGTCGTCGGGCCGCAGAGCCTGTGGGGGCTGGTCGGGCTGGTGCCGCTGCTGACCGCGTTCGTCGGCTTCTGCCCGGCCTACACGCTGCTGGGCATCAAGACCTGCCGGACGGACAGCCACATCGCCTGACCCGCATCGACGGAACGTGTCGAACCGGTCCGCCCGGAAGGCGGGCCGGTCGCTCGACGTCAAGCCGGACCCGCCGCCGTCAGGCGCGTGGGGCGTGCTTGTTCAGGATGCGTTGCAGGGTGCGGCGGTGCATCTTCAACCGGCGCGCGGTTTCGGAGACGTTGCGGTCGCACTGCTCGAAGACGCGCTGGATGTGTTCCCAGCGCACGCGGTCGGCCGACATCGGGTTTTCCGGCGGCTGGGGCAGCGGGCGGCCATCGGCCAGCAGCGCCGATTCCACCGCGTCGGCGTCGGCCGGCTTGGGCAGGTAATCGACCGCGCCGGCCTTCACCGCCGCCACCGCCGTGGCGATGTTGCCATAGCCGGTCATCATGACGATGCGGGCGTCGGGGCGGGCGTCGCGCAGGGCCGCGACCACGTCCAGCCCGTTGCCATCGCCCAGCCGCAGATCGACCACCGCGAAGGCGGGGGCCGATTCCTGCGCCACCTCGATGCCGAGTTGCACGCTGTCGACCGCGACGACGTTGAAGCCGCGCTTTTCCATGGCGCGGGCCAGCCGCGTGCGGAAGGGAGCATCGTCGTCGACGATCAGGAGGCTGCGGGTGACGTCGCCAGTGAAGGTCAGTTTGACGGCATCGCCCGACAGCATGTCATCGGTTGTTTTGAGGGTGTCCACCGTGAAACCTCATTTCTTGGCGTTGATGGTTTTCCAGCGCACGGAGATCCGCGCGCCACCGCCGCCCTGCGGGGGATGTCCACCGGCGGTCTGATCGGCGGGCGGGGGGCCGACAGGCTGTTCGTTCGACGGCGGGTTGTTGGTGTAGCGCACGGTCGCCCCGGTCTTTTCCAGCAGCGTCTGCGCGATGAAGATGCCGAGCCCCATATGCCCGCCGCCGGTCTGCCCCTTGGGGCCGGAGCGCTCGCCGCGCACCGACAGATAGGGTTCGCCGATGCGGCCCAGCAGATGGGACGGAAAGCCCGGACCATCGTCCATCACCGTGATGGTGATGCCGCGCCCATCCCAGGCGGCGGCGACCGTCACCTTGTGGCGGGCGAACTGGTGGGCGTTCTGGATGAAGTTGCCGATGCCGTGGATGATCTCCGGGCTGCGGCGCAGGAAGGGCTCCTCCGCCTCGCCGACCGGGTGCGGTTCGACGGCGAACTGGATATGGCCGAGACGGTGCGGAGCGGCGGCGGCCTCGATCAGCGTGGTCAGCGGCAGCCGCTCGAACGGGTCGCCGCCGTCGGCCTCCGGCTTGCGCGCCAGATCGGCCAGGATCTCGCGGCAGCGCATCACCTGGCTTTGCAGAAGCTCGACATCCTCGCCATAGGGGCTGTCGGGCGGCAGGTCGCGCGCCAGCTCCTTCGCCACCACGGCGATGGTGCCGAGCGGCGAGCCCAGCTCATGCGCGGCGGCGGCGGCGAGCGCGCCCAAGGCGCCCAGCCGCTGCTCGCGGGCGAGCGCCACCTGCGAGGCGGCAAGTGCGTCGGCGAAGCGCCGCGCCTCGGCGGCGACGCGGAAGACATAGCCGGCGATGAAGAGCGACGACACCGTCAGCGACAGCCAGACCCCGAAGGCATAGAGCGGCGCCATGGCGCGCACCGGCTCCTCCCACGGCAGCGGGAAATGCCAGAGGGCGAGCGCCGTCAGGCAGATCAGGTTCAGCCCGGTCAGCAGCACCGTGCTGTAGCGCGACAGGATGGCCGCGCCCACGGTCATCGGCGCCAGCAGCAGGATGGCGAAGGGGTTGCTCAACCCGCCGGTCAGATAGAGCAGCAGCGTCAGCTGCAACATGTCGTAGCTGAGATAGAGCGCGGCATCGCGGTCGGCCAGCCGCAGCCGGCCGCCCTGCTGGGCCATCGCCACCACGTTCAGCAGGGCCGACGCGCTGATGGCGGCCAGCACCGGCCCCAGCGGCAACGGGAATTCCAGGCCGAGACTGACGAAGGTCACCGCCGCCAGTTGCCCCAGCACCGCGACCCAGCGGATCAGGATCAGCGTGCGGAGCGTGATGCGGCCGTCCGGCTGCGCCCAGTGCGAGGGCGCCGGCGTTGCCTGGACCGGTACGGTCAGTGCGCTGGCGAGCGTCACCATGATCCATTTCCCCGGAAAGTATGACCCTGGCGGTTGCGGCGCTTGCCGCCATATTCTGTGCCCATGACCGAGCCAACCATTCCCCAGCCCATTCCGCAGCCGCCCCCCTCCCTGCCGGCCGCCCCCCTGCCGGCCGCCACGCCCGCCATCCGGGCGGACCGGCTGACCAAGCGCTTCCCGACGCCGGACGGCGGGGAGGTGACGGCGGTCGACGCCATCGCCTTCACCGTGCCGCGCGGCGGCGTCACCGGCCTCCTCGGCGGCAACGGCGCCGGCAAGACGACGACCATCTCGATGCTGCTGGGGCTTCTGCTGCCGACGGCCGGGACGGTGGAGATCCTGGGCGTCGACATGGCGCGCCATCGGCATGCCGTGCTTCCGCGCATGAATTTCTCCTCCCCCTATGTCGAACTGCCCCATCGGCTGACGGTGCGGGAGAACCTTACCGTCTATGCCCACCTCTACGGTTTGACATGCGTCAAAAAGCGCGTCCAAGATCTGGCCGAGCATCTTGACCTGACGCGGTTTCTCGATCGCCCGTCCGGCGGACTGTCAGCCGGGCAGAAAACCCGCGTGGCGCTGGCCAAGGCGCTGCTGAACGAACCCGAGCTTCTGCTGCTGGACGAGCCGACGGCGTCGCTCGATCCCGACACCGCCGACTGGATCCGGACATATCTGGAGGGCTACCGCCTGCGCACCGGCGCCACCATCCTGCTCGCCTCCCACAACATGCTGGAGGTGGAGCGGCTGTGCGACGGCGTGCTGGTGATGCGGCAGGGGCGGATCGTCGACCGCGGCGCCCCCTCCGCCCTGCTCGCCCGCTATGGCCGCCAGACTCTGGAGGAGGTGTTCCTCGACATCGCCCGCGCCTCCGCCGACCGCATCCTGACCGGGGAGGCCGCCGATGCCGCCGAGTGAAGGCGTTCCCGTTCCGCGCGCCACCTTCTCGGCGAGGCGGGTCGGCGCCATGGTGCTGCGCTACTGGTACCTGCTGCGCGGATCCTGGCCGCGCATCCTGGAGCTGGCCTATTGGCCGACCATGCAGATGATCCTATGGGGCTACATCAACCAGTTCATGGCCTCCAGCAGCGGCGGCGGCAGCGGCTGGGTGGCGCAGGGGGCCGGCGTGCTGGTCAGCGCCGTGCTGCTGTGGGACGTGCTGTTCCGCGGCCAGCTCGGCGTTTCCATCTCCTTCCTGGAGGAGATGTGGTCGCGCAACCTCGGCCATCTGTTCGTCAGCCCCTTGCGGCCCGGCGAATGGGTGACGGCGCTGATGACGATGAGCCTGCTGCGCACGCTGATCGGCGTGCTGCCGGCGGCGGGGCTGGCGCTTCCCTTCTTCGGCTATTCGGTCTTCGCGCTGGGGCTGCCGCTGGTCGCCTTCTTCGCCAACCTGATCGTGATGGGCTGGTCGCTCGGCCTGCTGATCGTCGCGCTGATCCTGCGCTATGGCATGGGGGCGGAGGGGCTGGCCTGGATCGTCGTCTTCATGCTGGCGCCGGTCAGCGCCGTCTATTACCCGGTCTCGGTGCTGCCGGCGTGGCTGCAACCGGTGGCGCTCGCCCTGCCGTCGACCCATGTGTTCGAGGGCTTGCGGGCGCTGGTGTTCGACGGCGCCCTGCGCTGGGACCATCTGGCCTGGGCGACCGGGCTGAACCTGCTCTTCATGGCGGCCGGCATCGCCGTGTTCCTCTACGCCTTCCATCAGGCGCGGGTGCGCGGGGCCTTGCTGCAAACGGGGGAATAGCGGGTAGAGTGTGCGCCCACTCACGCCAGCGACACCGGAGAGCGCCGCCATGACCCGATCCACCCCCAGCCCCGACCTGTTCGACCGGCTCGTCGCCGGGGCGCGGCCGGACTGGTCGGCCTATGTCGACCACGCCTTCGTGCGCGGGATGGCCGACGGGACGCTGCCGCAGGGCTGTTTCCGGCATTATCTGGTGCAGGATTACCTGTTCCTGATCCATTTCGCCCGCGCCTACGCGCTCGCCATCTACAAGGGCCGCGACCTGCGCGAAATGCGGGCCTCGCTGAACGGGCTGAAGGCGATCCTCGATGTGGAGATGGACCTGCATGTCGGGCTGTGCGCCGGCTGGGGCCTGTCCGCCGCCGAGCTGGAGCAGGCGCCGGAGGCCAAGGCGACGATGGCCTACACCCGCTATGTGCTGGAAACCGGCTTGCGCGGCGACCTGCTGGATCTGCATGTGGCGCTCAGCCCCTGCGTCATCGGCTATGCCGAGATCGGCCGCCGGCTGGCCGGGCTGCCCGGCGCCCTGGACGAGGCCAACCCCTACCGCGTCTGGATCGCCGAATATGCCGGCGAGGCCTATCAGGAGGTGGCGCGGGCGGCGCGGGAGAATTTGGACCGGCTGGCGGCCGACGGGATGACGGAGGCGCGCTTCCCCCGTCTGCTGACGATCTTCCGGCAGGCCAGCCGGCTGGAGGCGGATTTCTGGGAGATGGGGATGACGCTGGCGGGGTAGCCGGCTCAAGCCTCTTCCACCGCGACATCGCCAGCGGACTCGTCGGGCGGCACCCCGGTGTAGACGGCGCGGGGACGGATCAGTCGCTCCGTTCCCCGCTGCTCCATCGCTTGGGCGATCCAGCCGACCGCGCGGCCGAGGGCGAACAGCGTGAAGGCCGACCCTTCCGGCAAGCCGAGATGCCGCCGCAGGACCACCAGGGCGATGTCGATCGTCGGCGCCTGTCCGGTCAAACCTTCGGCGGCGCGCAGCAGTTCGGCCGCCGCCGGGTGATCCGGCAGCAGCCGCGCCAGCAACGCCTTGGCGCGGACATCGCCGTTGGGATAGAGCGGGTGGCCGAAGCCCGGAATCTTTTCTCCCGCCGCCAGCCGCCGCTCCAACTGCGCGGCGACGGGCTCATGGTCGGTCAGCCCAGTCCAGAAATGCTCGATCCGCGTGGTGGTCGCGCCATGCCGGTTGCCGGACAGGGCGCAGAGCCCGCCGACCACCGCCGCCCGCAGGCTGGCCCCGGTGGAGGCGATGCAACGCGCCGTGAAGCTGGACGCGTTCAGCTCATGGTCGGCGCACAGCACCAGCGCCCTGCGGACGAGGTCGCCGCCCGCCCCGTCCAGCCCCCAGGCCGCCGCCAGCTGCTGGTGCAGCGGCGCCGCGCTCGGCCGGCTGCGCAGGGCCGCCGCGAAGAGCAGGCGCAGCAGCCCGCCGCAATTCCCGAGGAATCGCCCGTCGGCCGGCCGCCATGACGCCGTCGCGTCGTCGGACGCCCCCGCCAGCAGCAGGGCGGGCAAGGCTTCGGCCGGCGGACTCCCGGCGCAGTGCGGCAACAGGGCGTCATAGGCGGGAAGGACGGCCGGTGGTTCGGGTGGGAACGCGGCGTCCACCGCACAGCCCCAGAACAGGGCCGCCGTCTCCTCCAGCGTCGCCGTGGCCGCCAGGGCCACGGCATCCCGTCCGCGGTAATAGAGCCGTCCGCGCCGGATCAGCGTGATCGCCGATTCGAGAACCGGCACGCCCCAGTCCAGCGTCGATTTGGCGACCTCCTTCGGCCGCCGCCCGCGCTTGCGCTGCGCGCCCAGCCGATCGACCTCGTCGGACAGATAGCGGCTTTGCCGGGGATCCGCCGCGGCATGGGCCTGCAACAGGCCCCGGCTGACATAGGCATAGAGGGTCTGGCGGGACACGCCCAGCCGCGTCGCCGCCTCCTCGGCCGACAGATAGACCGCCATTCCGCCCTCCCCCTCCTGTCCTCATGTTGATTGAAACAATCAAGATTGACGATATGGCAGGCCCGCGATGGAGTGAAGGCGGAGCGACCCAGCCGTCGCCCTATCCGATGGAGACACTCATGGCGCTGATGAACGGGGACTCCGGTTCCCCGCAACGCACGGCCCTTGCCGCGATCTGGCGGGCGGCCGGTGGCGACGACCGGCTTTGCCGGTCCGTCGCGTTTCACGGCGAGGGGGATCTTCCCTCCGTCTTCGCGGTCAGCGCGCTGGCCGCCGCCGCGGTCGCCGCCGCCGGGCTGGCCGTCGCCGAGTTCAGGGAGACCGCCTTCGGCCACCGACCGCCGGTGACCGTCGACCAGCGTCTGGCCTCCCTGTGGTTCGGCACCTCGGTGAGGCCGCGCGGCTGGAGCCTGCCGCCCGCCTGGGATCCGATCGCCGGCGATTACGAGACCAGGGATGGCTGGATCCGCCTTCACACCAACGCCGCGCATCATCGAGACGCGGCTCTGCGCATCCTTGGCACGGCGCCCGACCGCGATGCCGTGGCCGCCGCGGTCCGCCGCCGGGACGCCGACGGGCTGGAAGCCGCCATCGTCGGCGACGGCGGATGTGCCGCGGCGATGCGCGATCTCGCCGCCTGGCGCCGTCATCCGCAGGGGGAGGCCGTCGCCGGCGAGCCGCTGTTGTGGGTCGAGGCGCTGGAGCCCGCCGGCGACATCCGCGCGCCTACCCTGGCGGAGCGCCCTTCGGTGGAACGCCCCTCGGTGGAACGCCCATTGGCCGGCGTGAGGGTGCTGGACCTGACCCGCGTCCTCGCCGGGCCGACCGCCACGCGGTTCCTCGCCGGTTTCGGCGCCGAGGTGCTGCGCATCGACCCGCCCTGGTGGGACGAGCCCTCCCTTCTGGCCGAGATGACGCCCGGCAAGCGCCGCGCCCGCCTCGACCTGCGCGACCCCGGCCAGCGGGAACGCTTCACGGACCTGCTGTCGCAGGCCGATCTCTTGGTGCATGGCTACCGCGCCGATGCCCTCGACCGGATGGGGCTCGGTCGCGAAGCCCGGCAGCGGCTCCGTCCCGGCCTGATCGACGTGTCGCTGGACGCCTATGGCTGGAGTGGTCCCTGGCGGAACCGGCGCGGCTTCGACAGTCTGGTGCAGATGAGCGGCGGCATCGCCGCCGAAGGAATGCGCCGCCATGGCGGCGACCGGCCCAGGCCCCTGCCCGTCCAGGCGCTCGACCATGCCGCCGGCTATCTTCTGGCCACCGCCGCCCTGCGCGGCCTGACCCGCCGGCTGGTGGACGGGCGGGGGTCATCCTGGCGCACGTCGCTGGCCAGGGTCGGGACACTGCTTACCGAACTGCCGCTCCCGGCCGGCGACGGCACCTTGCGGGACGCCGATGCGGGAGACTTCGCCGACGACCCGGAGCATACCGCCTGGGGTCCCGCCCAGCGCCTGAAACCCGCCCTGACCATCGAAGGATCACCGATCCGCTGGGACCGGCCGGCCGGTCCGCTCGGCACGGACGAGGCGCGCTGGTGAATCCCCGACGTCCGGCGGCCCACCTTCAGGCCAGCATATGATCCAGCAGGATCTTCGTACCCAGCCCGATCAGCACCACGCCGCCGGCCATCTCCGCCCAGCGGCCGAGATGGTTGCCGGCGGCCTTGCCGATCAGCACGCCGCCGAACGCCACGGCGAAGGTGACGACGCCGATCAGCGCCGAAGTGGTCACCATGTCGACATCGACCAGCGCCAACCCGGCACCGACGGCGGCGGCGTCGATGCTGGTGGCGATGGCGGTGGTCAGCAGGGCCAGCCACTCCGACCGCGCGCTGCGCACCGGGCCGCAATCGGCTTCGCCGGCATCACCGTCATCCGTGATGGCGTTGCGCAGCATGGCACCGCCGACCAGCAGCAGCAGACCGAAGGCGATCCAGTGATCGACCGACTCGACGAGGCTGGCGAAGGCGATGCCGATCCCCCAGCCGACCAGCGGCATGGCGAACTGGCAGATGCCGAAGGCGGCGCCGACGCGGACCGCCTCGGGCAGGCCGGCACGGCGCAGACAGGCCCCACGGCCCAGGGCCGCGGCGAAGGAATCCATCGAAAGGCTGAAAGCGAGAGCGAGGGAGGTGGCGATCATGGCTATTCCCGGGCCAGACAACACAGTGGAACCGGACGCACTCCGGCTGGCCGCGGAGATGTCCGATCCACTGGTCTCGCCGGGTCGACCCTCTGGTCGCCGTGCGCGCCATGGCGGTAACGGCCGGAGGCCGGAACCATCCAAGTCTGTTGACGCGAACCCCGCCGAATCGATGCCGGCGGGTGGCTACTCCCCAATGACGGCGAAACTCCTACAGGGGCTGGGGGCCTGGGTCAAGCGTCGGATCGCCGCGGGCAGGGCTCCGAAGTCGGGTTAACAGCGGTTTACGAATTGGGAAGTTTCTGATTCGGTGGAGGCTCTCGTCTTGGAAGGTCCTCCCATGAGTTCGATCGAAGCCGGCTTTGGTGAGAAATCGCGGCTGAAGGCGCTGCTGGAACATTTTTCGCGGATCGACGACCCGCGTGCTCCCTGGCGGGTCGCCTATCCGTTACCGGAGATCCTGCTTCTGGCGGTGTGCGGGACGATCGCGGATTGCGAGGATTACGAGGCGATCGCCGCCTGGGGTGAAGCGCGGCTCGACTTTCTGCGGCGCTTCCAGCCCTATCACCATGGGGTGCCGAGCGGACGCTGGCTGACCGTGTTCATGAACCGGATCCCTCCCGGCCTGTTCCAGGACTGCTTCCTGTCCTGGGTGCGCGAGGCGTGGCCCGACCGGCCGGAACTGGTCGCCATCGACGGCAAGACCTCGCGACGCAGCCATGACCGCAGCCTTGGGCAGGCCCCTTTGCACTTGGTCTCGGCCTTCGCCACCACCAGCCGTCTGGTCCTCGGCCAGGAGGCCGTCGAGGACAAAGCCAGCGAACTGGCGGCCATTCCGGTTCTGCTGGAGCGCCTGGCGACCGAGGGCGGGCTCAAGGGCGCGATCGTCACCATCGACGCCATCGCCTGCAACGCCACCATCGCCCAGGCCGTTCGCGACGCCGGGGCCGACTATCTGCTGGCGGTCAAAGCCAACCAGCCCACCCTGCGCGACGAGATCGAGAGTTTCTTCACCAGCGCACCGCCGGAGACGCTCGATCACGCCGCCGATATCGACAAGGGCCATGGCCGGATCGAGCAGCGCGCGGTCACGGTCGCGCGCCAGGTCGATTGGTTGAGCGGCGCGCGGCGTTTTCCCGGCGAAGTCCGCCTGCCCGCCGTCGCCGCCATCGTTCGGGTGGTCAGCAAGACCGAGCTGAAGGATCGTTGCCGCACCGACACGCGCTATTACATCACCTCCGCCCCGCTCGCCGCCCAGGCGGCGGCCGAGGCCGTGCGCGGCCATTGGCGCATCGAGAACCAACTGCACTGGCTGCTCGACGTCGTCTTCAACGAGGACCAGTCCCGCTTGCGCAAAGGCCACGGCGCCCTGAACATGGCCGTCGTCCGCCACTTCGCCATCAACCTCGTCCGCAAGGCCGCCGAACCCGCCCGGCCGCGCTCCGGATTACGGCGCGCCACCAAAAAGCCGGCCGCCACTCCCAGACCCACCAGCATCAAGCTCCGCAGGAAGCTGGCAGGCTGGGACACCGATTACCTCAACGCTATCCTCGACGTTAATATCCGTTAACACGGATTCGGAGCCCTGTCGCCGCGGGTGCGACTTCCGGCCGCGCAGATAGGTGGCGGCCACCGAGCGGTCGTCGCCCAGCGTCACCTGGATGAACAGCTCCTCCTCCAAATCGCCGTCGACCGTCTTCATGCGATGTCGCATAGCCGGCGTGGCGGCGGGGTCGAGCACGACAAGGTCGGCCCAGCGGCCGGGCTCCAGGCTGCCGATCTCGCCGGCCATGCCCAGCGCCTCGGCATTGCCGCGGGTCATCCAGTGCAATGCGGCGAGCGCCGGCAGGTTCCGGCGCCGCAGTTGCAGCACCTTATAGGCCTCCGCCGCCGTCCGCAGCATGGAATAGCTGGTGCCGCCGCCGACATCGGTGGCGATGGCGGTGCGCACCGGCCGCCCAGGCCGCGACAGGGCGTCGAGGTCGAACAGGCCGCTGCCGATGAACAGGTTGCTGGTCGGGCAGAAGACGGCGACCGACCCGCTCTCCGACAGCCGCGCCATCTCCGCCTCCGACAGATGGATGCAGTGGCCGAACAGCGAGGTCGGCCCCAGCAGCCCGAACCGGTCATAGACGTCGGTATAGTCGCGGGCGCCGGGGAACAGGCGGCGCACCTCGGCGATCTCGTCGGTGTTCTCCGAAAGATGGGTCTGCATATGGACGCCGGGATGCTCGCGCAGCAGGGCGCCGGCCGCCTCCAGCTGCGCCTCGGTCGAGGTGATGGCGAAGCGCGGTGTCACGGCGTAGCGCTGGCGTCCCCTGCCGTGCCAGCGGCCGATCAGATCCTTGCCGTCGCGGTAGCTGCCGTCGGCCGTGTCGGTCAGGGCCGCCGGCGCGTGACGGTCCATCATCACCTTGCCGGCGATCAGCCCGGCGCCGCGCGCCTCGGCCTCGGCGAACAGGGCGTCGACCGACTGGGGATGGACGGAGCCGTAGACCACCGCCGTGGTCGTGCCGTTGCGCAGCAGCTCGTCCATGAAGAAGGCGGCGTTGGCGGCCGCATGCGCCGGGTCGGCGAAGCGCTGCTCCTCGATGAAGGTGTATTTCTCCAGCCAGTCGAGCAGTTGCGCGCCGTAGGAGGCGATGACCTGGGTCTGCGGGAAATGGATGTGGGTGTCGATGAAGCCCGGCAGCACCAGCTTGCCGCCGTGGTCGTCGACCGTCAGCCCGGCGGGCAGCCGGCCGCGCAGGTCGGCCCAGTCGCCGGTCTCCAGGATGCGCCCGTCGGCATCGGCCAGCAGCAGCCCATCCTCGAGATAGGTCAGGCAATCGAGGTCCCCCGGCCCGGCGGGCGCCCGGTGGAAGCTGAGCAGACGGCCGCGGATGGCGGTAGCGATGGGGGCGGCGATGGTTTGGTCGGGCATTGGGATCCGGTGCGATGGAATGCTGTCAGGGAGGGTTACTTGACGTCGTCGGTCCATGCCGCCAGCACCGCCCGCTCCTGCGGGGTGATTCCGGTGATGTTGGCGGGAGGCATGGCGCTGGTGAAACCGGCCTGCAAGCGGATCTGGTCGGCATGGCGGCGGATGCCGTCGCCTTCCAGCACGACGCCGCGCGGCGGGGTGGCGATGCCCTCCCACACCGGCTGGGCGGCATGGCACATGCCGCACCGGGTGGAGACGATCTCCTCCACCTCGGCGAAGCCGACCTTGAGCGGCGCCGTGCCGGCCGTGCCGGCGGTGGCCGGCCCCATGGTGCTGAGCCAGACGCAGCCCAGCATGCCGGCGGCGGCAACCCCCCAGGTCCACCAGGGCGTCGGCTTGCCGGCGTGGCGGCTGTTGAAGAAATGGCGGATCGCCGTGCCGGCCACCAGCACCAGCGCCACCATCACCCAGTTGTAGCGGGTGGAGCTGACCAGCGGGTAATGGTTGGACAGCATCAGGAAGACGACCGGCAGGGTCAGATAGTTGTTGTGCAGCGACCGCTGCTTCGCCTGCTTGCCCAGCGCCGGATCCGGGGTCTCGCCGCGCAGCATGGCCGCCACCGTCCTGCGCTGGTTGGGGATGATCAGCATGAAGACGTTGCAGGCCATCATCGTCGCCATCAGGGCGCCGACCTGCAACATGGCGCCCCGCCCGCTGAAGATTTTCGTCATCCCCCAGGCGGTCGCCACCAGCAGCACGAAGCCGGCGATGGCGAGCGCGCCATCGTTGCGGCCCAGCGGCGACTTGCACATCAGGTCATAGGCGACCCAGCCCGCCACCAGCGCGCCGGCGCTGATCGCCACCGCCTGCCACCGGGTCAGCGCCATCACGTCCTGGTCGATCAGGAACAGGTCGGCGCCCCGGTAATAGAGCACGCACATCAGGAAGAAGCCGCTGAGCCAGGTGGCGTAGGATTCCCACTTGAACCAGGTGAGCTCCTCCGGCAATTGCGGTGGGGCCACCATGTATTTGGTCATGTGGTAGAAGCCGCCGCCATGGATCTGCCAGGCGTCGCCCGCCGTCCCGGCCGGCGCCCCCGCGCGGCGGCGCAGCGAGGCGTCGAGATGGATGAAGTAGAAGGACGATCCGATCCAGGCGATGGCGGTGATGACATGCAGCCACCGCGCCAGGGCGTTGATCCATTCCCACAGGATGGGCTCCATCACGCGCACGCTCCTTCCGGTCAGGGTCCAGTTCCCCGACTCTAAAGCGATTGCGCGGGTGCGGAAATCCATTCGTCCATCCCAACAGCTTCAAAGAATGGCGAAAGATCGGCAGCCAGGCGGACGGGCGGCACCCGCTTTCGCAAAGCCCATGGACAAGTTGCCGCACCCGAACTATATGAGCCCCACTCAAGGTAAGTGAGTGCTCACTTATTATCTCAACAATCAGCGCACCCAACCAATGGCGCCACGCCTGGACAGCCGCGCCCGCAAGCGGGCGATCATCGACGCGGTCTTGCCGCTGTTCGCGCGCAAGGGGTTCGCCGCGACGACGACTCGCGAGATCGCCCAGGCCGCCGGCGTGTCCGAAGCTTTGATCTTCAAGCATTTTCCATCCAAGGCGTCGCTCTATGAGGCGATCTTCCTGAGCTGCGTCGACGACGACCCGGACTATGAACGGCTGGTGGCGCTGCCGCCGAGCACCACCACGCTGGTGCGGATGATCCAGGAGTTGGTGAGCCATTTCGTGATCGAGATTCCAAGCGATCCCGTGGAGCGCACCCGCCATCGCCTGTCGATTCAAAGCCTGCTCGAGGATGGCGAGTTCATGCGGCAGGTCTTCGAAGGCTTGCGCAGCCGTTTCCTGCCCTGCTTCGCCGCCTCCATCGCGGCGGCGACCGCCGCCGGCGATCTGCGGCCCGGCCCGATCGATACGGAGAACGGGCTCTGGCTCGCAGCACATCTGTGCGAGATGATGGCGACCCTCTGCCTGTCCGGCGGGGCGGTCGTCCCCTACCCCTGCGAGCGTTCGGAGCTTGCGCGCCAGACCATTTGGTTCATTCTGCGCGGACTGGGCCTCTCCGACGAAGCCATCGCCGCGCAGGAGCGTGGCGGGCGATTTCCCTTCCTGCCGTCCGAACCACCACCCGACGGTGGCGGCGCGGCAGCGGAACCGACGACACCCATGACCCAATATCCAAAAGACCGGAGCAACCGATCGTGAGCCTGGATCATCCGCCAAAGACCGAGACGTCATTCGGCCATCCGGTGTCCGAGCCGGGCCACGGGACGCCTCCACGCCCCTCGCCACCGCCGCGCAAGCCGGTGACGACCGGGCGTCTGACCCTGCGAATCGTCATCACCCTGGTGATCCTGGGACTGCTGGGCGCCGGGCTGTATGGCTTCAACAGCTTCCGCAACAAGGCGATCGCCGACTTCTTCGCCAACAACAAGCCGCCGCCCACCCCGGTGGCGCTGGCGGAGGCGACGGTGCAGACCATTCCGAAATACCTGTCGGCGATCGGCACGTTGCAGGCGGCGCGTCAGGTGACGGTGGCCCCCGAGGTCGCCGGCCGGGTCGACCGCATCCCCTTCGAGTCGGGCGCCCGCGTCAAGGCCGGCGACCCGCTGGTCCAACTGAACGACGCCACCGAACAGGCCGACCTGCTGGCCCAGCGCGCCCAGGCGCGTCTGGCCGAGCTGAACCTGGAGCGCTATCGCGACCTGCGCCGCAGCCAGGCCACGCCGCAGAGCAACGTCGACCAGTATCAGGCCCAGCTCGACGAGATCAACGCCAACATGAAGCGGTCCAGCGCCCTGATCGGCCAGAAGCTGATCAAGGCGCCGTTCGACGGCGACCTCGGCATCCGTCAGGTCAATGTCGGCGATTACGTCAATCCCGGCGCCGCCATCGTCACGCTGACCGACCTGTCGCAGCTCTACATCAATTTCTCGCTGCCGGAACAGGCCTTCCCCAAGCTGTCCGTCGGCCAGGATGTGCTGATCAATGTCGACGCCCTGCCCGGCCGCGATTTCGCGGCGAGGATCACCACGATCGAGCCGCAGGTCAGCGCCGACACCCGCGCCGTCAAGGTCCAGGCGACCATGGACAACCGCGAGCGCCAATTGCGGCCGGGCATGTTCGCCAATGTCCGCGTCGTCCTGCCACCGCAGCCCAACACCCTGATCGTGCCGGAAACCGCCGTCGATTATACCGTCTATGGTGATTCGGTCTTTATCGCCGTGCAGCAGAAGGGCCAGGACGGCAAGGATCATCTGGTGGTGGAGCGCAAGCCGGTGAAGGTCGGCGACCGCTTGTCCAACCAGGTGGAGATCCGCAGCGGCCTGACCCCCGGCGACCGCGTGGTCGTGTCGGGCCAGCTGAAACTGAGCAACGGCGCCGCCATCGTGCCGGCGGAAAGCAATCCGCTGACCCCGCCGCAGACCCTGCCGAAGAACTGAGGCCGACGCCATGGGCAGTTTCACCGACATCTTCATCCGCCGGCCCATCCTGTCCGTCGTGGTCAGCCTGCTGATCCTGCTGGTGGGGGCGCGGGCGATGCTGGAACTGCCGATCCGGCAGTATCCCCAGCTTCAGAACACCGTCATCACCGTCACCACCAGCTATCCCGGCGCCTCGCCGGAACTGATGCAGGGCTTCATCGCGACGCCGATCGAACAGGCGGTGGCGACGGCGGAGGGTCTCGACTACCTGACCTCCTCCTCGACCCAGGGGCAAAGCGTCGTCACCGCCTATGTCCGGCTGAACTTCGACCCCAACGTCGCGATGACCGACGTGATGGCGAAGGTGCAGCAGGTCAAATACCAGCTGCCGCGCGAGGCCAACGACCCGATCATCCTGAAATCGACCGGCGAGACGACCTCGATCCTCTATATGGGCTTCTCCAGCCCCGACCTGCCGGAAGCGGCGATCTCCGACTATCTGACGCGCGTGGTGCAGCCGGTGCTGTCCACGGTGAACGGCGTGGCCCAGGCCAAGATCCTCGGCGGCCAGACCTTCGCCATGCGGCTGTGGCTGGATCCGGTGAAGATGGCGGCGCGCGGCATCTCGCCCGCCGACGTGTCGGCGGCGATCTCCAGCAACAATTTCCAGTCGGCCCCCGGCCAGACCAAGGGCGTCTTCGTCATCACCAACGTCACCACCAACACCGGGCTGACCGATGTCGAGCAGTTCCGCGACATGGTGGTGAAGGCCAAGGACGGGGCGCTGGTGCGCATGCGCGACATCGCCACCGTCGAACTCAGCTCCAAGAGCTTCGACGCCAGCGTCGCGATGAACGGCCAGCAGGCGGTCTTCATCGGCGTCGATTCGACCCCCACCGGCAACCCGCTGAACATCGTCGAAGACATCCGCAAGATGGAGCCGGACCTGCGGCGCAACCTGCCGCCCGGCATGAAGATGGAGATCGTCTATGACAGCACCCGCTTCATCCAGGCCTCCATCGACGAGGTGGTGAAGACGCTGGTCGAGGCGGTCGCCATCGTCATCGTCGTCATCTTCCTGTTCCTGGGATCCTTCCGCTCGGTGCTGATCCCGATCGTCACCATCCCGCTGTCGATCGTCGGCGCCGCCACCTTCATGCTGGCGCTGGGCTTCTCGCTGAACCTGCTGACCCTGCTGGCGATGGTGCTCGCCATCGGCCTCGTGGTCGACGACGCCATCGTCGTGGTGGAGAACATCCATCGTCACATCGAACATGGCAAATCGGCGGTCGCCGCCTCATTGATCGGCGCCCGCGAGATCATCGGACCGGTCATCTCGATGACCATCACGCTGGCGGCGGTCTATGCCCCGATCGGCCTGCTGGGCGGGCTGACCGGCGCGCTGTTCCGCGAATTCGCCTTCACGCTCGCCGCCTCGGTGATCGTGTCGGGCGTCGTCGCCCTGACCCTGTCGCCGATGATGTGCTCGGTCATCCTGAAGGAGGGAAAGCCGGGCCGCTTCGCCGCCTTCCTCGACCGCCAGTTCGAGAGGCTGGCGGACTGGTACGAGCGGCGGCTGGACGGCATGCTGGACTATCGCGCGGCGACCCTGCTGTTCGCGCTGGGCGTCCTGCTGTCGGTCGGCTACCTGTTCGCCCACACCATGTCCGAACTGGCGCCGGAAGAGGATCAGGGCATCCTGTTCGGCATCTCCAAGGGGCCGCAATACGCCAACCTCGATTACATCGACAGCTTCGGCAAGCAGATCGACGACACCTTCGCCAAGTTCCCGGAGACCGACACCCGCTTCGTGCTGACCGGCCTGCCGACGCTGAACCAGGGCTTCGCCGGCATGATCCTGAAGCCATGGGCCGAGCGCGCGCGTTCGGCCAAGCAGCTTCAACCGCTGGCCCAGGCCGAGCTTGGCAAGGTGACGGGCATCAACGTGTTCCTGGTGTCGCCGCCCGCCCTGCCCGGCTCCACCGGCGGCCTGCCGGTGCAGATGGTGATCTCCAGCCCCGGCGATTACCGCACCATCTTCGACGCCATCGAGCGGATCAAGGAGGCCGCCACCAAGAGCGGCATGTTCATCGTCACCGACACCGACCTGCAATATGACAGCCCGGTCGTCCGGCTGAAGATCGACCGCGCCAAGGCGGCCGACCTCGGCCTGTCGATGCAGGCGGTGGGCAACACGCTGGCGGTGCTGGCCGGCGGCAACTACGTCAACCGCTTCAACCTCAACGGCCGCTCCTACGAGGTCATCCCGCAGGTGCCGCGCGCCGACCGGCTGACGCCGGAGTCGCTGGCCGGCTTCTACGTCACCTCCGGCTCCGGCACCCAGATCCCGCTGTCCACCGTGGTTTCGGTCGAAACCGGGGTGGGGCCGAACGCGCTGAACAAGTACAACCAGCTGCCGTCCGCCACCTTCTCCGCCGTGCCGATGCCGGGCGTGTCGATGGGACAGGCCGTCGCCTTCCTGGAGGAGCAGGCCCGGCTCCAACTGCCGGCCGGCTTCAACCATGCCTATCTGTCCGAATCGCGGCAGTTCGTGACGGAAGGCAACCAGCTGATGATCACCTTCGCCTTCGCCCTGATCGTGATCTATCTGGTGCTGGCGGCACAGTTCGAGTCGCTGCGCGATCCGCTGGTGATCCTGGTCTCGGTGCCGATGTCGATCTGCGGCGCGCTGCTGCCGCTGTTCTTCGGCGTCGCCACCATGAACATCTACACCCAGGTCGGCTTGGTGACGCTGATCGGCCTGATCTCCAAGCATGGCATCCTGCTGGTGGAGTTCGCCCGCGAGATGCAGCTGAACGAGGGCGTCGACCGCCGCACCGCGATCGAGCATGCCGCCCGTGTCCGCCTGCGCCCGATCCTGATGACCACCGCGGCCATGGTGGTCGGCCTGCTGCCGCTGCTGACCGCGGCGGGCGCCGGTGCCGCCAGCCGATTCTCCATCGGTCTGGTGATCGTGGCCGGCATGCTGATCGGCACGCTGTTCACCCTGTTCGTCCTGCCGGCGGTCTACACCCTGCTGGCCAAGGACCATTACGCGGCGTCGCGCTCCACCCGCGAGGAGCAGCTGCGCAGCTTGAGCTGATCGGCTCGCGCCACAGCCTGGAAAGGCCCCTTCCGCCCGCCGGAGGGGGCCTTTTTCATGCAGGGTTATCGCATTTGACAAGAATTGCCCTCTCCCGTCCCGGGAGAGGGTGTCAAATGCGATAGCCGTGCTTTTTCATGATTGTCTTATTGAACGGAATTCCGGTTTCGGTAAGATTTCCTGACCCCGTGATGCCTGCGGGCGCTGGTTGCGGAGCGAGGCGATGACGAGACGATCATCCTACAAGCTGGCGCTGGCCGCTTTCGCCGTCTCGTTCCTGCTCTGCCTGTTCAGTTTGTCCTGGGATTTTTACAGAAATCATGCCGTGAACTGGCATGCGGCCGTCCTGATCCCGATCATTGGAACACTTACGCTCTCCGTCGCAAGGAAACTCAAGGGCGAACCGTAAAACCGGCGGAGAAGGCGGCGCTATTCGGCTCCCGGCCGTACCAGCGCGGTCACCTCTTCGCCCTCCTC